>NZ_JBNPWS010000024.1:0-77253 GCF_050433705.1 Paenibacillus sp. DS2015
AAATCTTTACTCACTCGTTGTTCAGTTTTCAAAGATCAATTACTCTTTCGTTGTCATCAGTTGTTCTCGGCGACAACTACTATATCTTATCATGTTCGACTCAGTAATGCAAGTTTTTTTTCAATTTCATTTTCATGTGATTGTTAAGCTTTCTGATTCGTTTTGACCGCCATTTGTTGGGCGGACTAATAATATATCACGTATGATATATGAATGCAACACTTTTTTTCTAATTAATTTGAATAGTTTCTAATATATACATTTATACGATCTTGCCTTCTCTATTTAGGAGAACAAGATCGTCTCTACTATACTATATGCTGAAATACGTGCCTATTAACTAACCATTCTTTTTGATTATTTCTATTATGTAAAGATGGCGTTGCTGTTCTAGGTTGATAATATCACTACCCACGGAAACCATAGGGCGGGTCGGTTCTTTATCATTAGAGAAGACAATCTCCCCAATCTGATCGTTGCTCAATCTAACCATTGCACCATTATTAAACTCAGTTACTTTTTTTATAAATATCTGTACTAACTTAGGATCCAATTTACCAAACGATTCTGCATAGATCTGTTCTAATACCAAGTACGGCGATTGTCCCTTTCGGTATGCCTTATTTAGGGTCATAGCATGAAAGATGTCCACGACTCCAACGATTTTAGAATATATATGAATCTTGTTACTTTCAACACCTAATGGATATCCTGTACCATCAACTTTTTCATGATGTTGTAACGCAGCCAGACGTACGCCCTCATTAATTGCTGTAACGTTCTTCAATAACTGATACCCATACATTGTGTGCTGACGTACTTCTTCAATCTCGCTGGTTGTTAAGGAATCTGGTTTATGCAATATGGCTGGATCCACCTTAATATTCCCCACATCATGAAAAAGACCTGCGAAGGCAGCTTGCATCCAATCTTTTTGTGGAAGACCGCTCCACTGAGCAAGTTTATAAGAGGACAACGCACACAGAGCACCATTATGATACATATAATCATAGTCATTTAATAACCGCGGTGAAAAGGATATTTCACTAAAGTCTTTTATATACTGAATCACACTTTCTAGCTGATTACGGATTTCATATAGAGGAATTCCTGCCGCCAAAACTGAAGGATAGGTACTCTTGATCAAATTGATCAGCTTATCATATTCTTCAAGAAAAGAAGATTCATTTTTCACTGGCAACAGCTTTTGATTACTAGGATCGGAGGGGTTCCCCAATGTTTTCTCAGTTGTTGCTACTTTTCCAGTGTTCTGAACCTTTTCTTTCGTCTTTATACTTTTCTCTCCCAATTGCCCAACCTCTACATACTCCACGAGAAATGCCTCTAAAATATCTAAATCACGGGGGAGTAATACCGTTTCCTTATGAAAGAGAAGACCGCCCAATGGGGTATATACATTGTTGATCAATTTGGCACCTGGTTTTAAGTCCAAAATGGATACGTTAGTCATAGATTAATTACATCTCCATTTCATTTTTCAAAGTTAATTACAGTATATAACATTCAAAACCATTATATTATGTATCTTATATCTGTACAATCATTGTTATAAATTTAAACCAATTATTATCTAAGAAGTCTAAAAAAATGACCCCAGAATAATTCCGGGGTCATTTAGTAGACGCTTAATCTATAGTATTTAAACCTGGGCCATTTAATGGGACTCAGTTACTTATTGGTTTCCGTATCTTTTCTGTAACCATGTTATACTTTGAACCTTGTTACTATTCTTCTTCTAGCGTCTCATCCGAAACATCTAAGGAAGTATCCTCACCATCAGAAGAGCTCGTCTCCGAAGACAATGTATCCTCTTCAACAGCAAGCGAATCCAAACCAACCTCTTCTTCGAACTCTACTCCTTCAGGAAAGTCCTCTCCTTCAGGGTAATCTTCCGATTCTTCGGTTTTATCAACACGACATACCGTAGCCACTGCATCGTCTTCACGGGTATTAATTAATTTAACACCTTGCGTGTAACGACCCATCGTGGAGATTCCCTCCATACTGGTACGGATCAATGTTCCACTTGTAGTAATAATCATTAAGTCTTCATCATTTTTAACAACTTTTAATGCAATAACTGGACCATTCTTGCCAGTTACATTAATCGTTTTGATTCCCTTACCACCACGACTTTGGGAGCGATAGTCATTAGCTGGTGTGCGTTTACCATAACCATTAGTAGTAACGATAAGGATATCTAAATCTTTATCTACCACATCCATGCCAATAACCTCATCTTTATCAGATAAACGAATACCCCTAACTCCTGTTGCGCTACGTCCCATAGAACGAACGTCACCTTCAGAGAATCTAATGGACATCCCCTGAGCTGTACCCATGATGACTTCTTGCTCACCATCCGTAAGCTTCACTCCGATTAGGGCATCATCATCACGCAGGTTAATGGCAATAAGCCCACCTTTACGAATGTTGATGTAATCCTCTAGTGGAGTTTTCTTCACAACCCCTTGACGTGTAGCGAAGAATAAGTAATCCTCGCCCTCAAATTTCTGCACTGGAATCACTGCATTGACAGTCTCCCCTTGCTCAATTTGAATCAAGTTGATAATAGCTGTTCCTCTTGCTGTTCTACTCAAATCAGGAATCTCATATGCCTTAAGGCGATATACTTTCCCTCTATCCGTAAAGAACAACAAATACTGATGTGAATTCGTCACAAAGAGATGCTCTACAAAATCCTGATCCTTAGTATCCATACCCATAACTCCACGTCCACCACGCTTTTGATTGCGATAAGTGTTAGCTGGCAGACGTTTGATATAACCGGTATGACTAATTGTAATGATTACTTCTTCTTGTGGAATAAGATCCTCATCAAGAATACTCTCTTCCCCAATGGTAATCTCAGTACGGCGCTCATCTGCGAAACGTTCTTTAATCTCATTCAATTCTTCGCTAATAATTTGTAATACAAGCGATTCATTAGCTAAAATTTCACGATATTCGCTAATCTTGTTCAGTAACTCTTGATACTCATTCTCGATCTTATCACGTTCAAGACCTGTCAAACGTTGTAGACGCATTTCTAGAATCGCCTGAGCTTGCTCAAGACTTAGATCAAACGTACTTATGAGTCCCTCGCGAGCGATATCTGTTGTCTGTGATCCTCGGATGAGTGCAATGACTGCATCTAAATGATCCATAGCTATGCGCAAACCTTCTAGAATATGTGCACGTGCCTCCGCTTTTCTTAGCTCAAATTCAGTACGGCGACGTATTACAACCTTTTGATGTTCCAGATAGTGATACAGTACATCATGTAGGCTTAACGTTTTGGGTTCATTATTCACGATGGCCAACATATTGATACCAAATGTCGTCTGCATCGAAGTATGTTTGAATAGATTGTTCAGTACTACATTAGGATTCACATCACGACGAAGTTCAATCACGACACGCATACCATTGCGGTCAGATTCATCCCGTAGATCCGTAATTCCGTCTAACCTCTTCTCACGTACTAGTTCAGCAATTTTCTCTACTAACCGTGCCTTGTTCACCTGATATGGGAGTTCATAAACAACAATACGAGCTCTATTATTGTTCTCCTCAATATTAGCCTTTGCACGCATCGTTACAGAGCCACGGCCTGTCTGATAGGCCTGCCGTATTCCCGAACGACCCAGTATGTATCCAGAGGTAGGGAAATCGGGTCCTTTAATGTATTCCATCAAATCAAGTGAATCTAGATCTGGATTCTTAATCAGAGCTTGGACACCATCAATAACTTCACCCAAATTATGTGGTGGAATGTTAGTAGCCATGCCTACGGCTATACCTGATACCCCATTAACTAAAAGGTTAGGATAACGAGCTGGCAATACGACAGGTTCTTGTTCTTCGCCATCATAGTTAGCTGTGAAATCAATGGTATCCTTGTTAATATCACGCAGCATCTCCATAGCAATCTTAGATAGACGAGCTTCTGTATAACGCATTGCAGCTGCCATGTCACCATCTACAGAACCAAAGTTACCATGACCATCTACAAGCATATATCGAAGTGAGAAATCCTGTGCCATCCGAACCATCGTTTCATATACGGCGCTATCTCCATGTGGATGATATTTACCGATAACTTCACCGACAATTCTTGCTGATTTCTTGAAGGGTTTATCAGGGGTCATCCCTAGTTCTGACATCGCAAATAAAATACGTCTGTGTACTGGTTTTAACCCATCTCTTACATCAGGCAAAGCGCGGCTTACAATAATACTCATTGCATAGTCCATAAATGACTCACGCATCTCAACGCTAATATCCCGATCCTTAATCTGCGAGTTAATTTCTTCCGCCATACTGGACCTCCTCCAATTTCCTATCAACCTTAATGACTATATAAGCAAATAGAAACGGCCTCCATACAGGAGTCCGGAATTCGCTTCATAACCTATCACGCTATAAAAAACAGTATTCTTTATTATATTACTTTCTCAAAAGACGCACAATTAAACGTTAAAGCTCTCAAAGGTGGAAATATGCCTAATTTTATAGACGTAATAGGGATATGCCCTGCCTTGATTAGATACTAGAACATACATTGTTAGGGAAATACCCTATCTCATAGTATACCATTGTTTCACTTCATTGTGTTAAGTTTTACACCCTTTGACATATCTAACACGTCTGTATTAAATATTCTAAAAATGTATTTTTGAAAGGATGAATCTTCTTGGCTATTCGGCGTGTCTCAAGTAAATGGAAAAAGACCAATGTGCTCCTCAGAAATGAAGATATTTCCTCTTATATTCCTCTTACCTATATATATTCTTGGGATGCTTTGGAAAGCATGCTAAAAGTATACCCCATGGTATATATCAAGCCAGATCAAGGAACCTATGGAAATGGCGTCATGCGGGTTGAACAATTGCCAGATCAAGATCATGTGCCTAGTGAAGAAATCCCGATAAAATATAAATATTTACTTTTTCATGATATGACTGTTGAAATTCTGCCTTCACTCGAAGAACTTCATACTTATATCACTTCACGCATTCATCAACAAACATATTTGATTCAACAGGGTATCGTGTCATTGCAGTATAACAATCGAGCCTTTGATCTTCGCGTTCTCACGCAAAAGAGTCCAAATCATCGATGGGCTTCAACCGGCATGATTGGACGTGTAGCTGCTCCAAATAAAGTAGTAACCAACCATCACAATGGTGGAAGTGTTCATATGATAGATATCTTGCTATCTAACTACATGGATCGAATGGATTTATTCAAATTTGAGAGGTTACTTCATAGTCTTGGAACGAAGGTGGCCGCTCAACTCGAAAAGAAATACCCGGGTATTAAGGAAATTGGACTTGATGTTGCTATAGACTCTGATTTAAAACCATGGATCCTTGAAGTTAATACACTTCCTGCATTATTTCCGTTTAAACAGTTCATACCTGATAAACACGTATATAAAAGGATCCATCGTTATGCCTTGTCTTACGGCAGATTCTCCTCTAAGAAAAAAGCATCTAAACAAGCCTAATCTGCTATACAGGCTAAGCGGTTTGGTCGACCAGCAAAGACTAAATTCGTTTAGCAATGTGTTTAGCAATGTATAATGTATGAAAATGAATACTTTCATACATTCCAGAAAAAAAGAAGGTGCAATTGCACCTTCTCCAGTATATCGTGGCATTAATTTCTAAACATCAAGATTTCTAACGCTTTTAGCATGCTCATTGATGAAATCACGTCGTGGTTCAACGTTATCACCCATCAAGGTATCAAATATGTTATCTGCCATCATAGCGTCCTCAATGGTTACCTGAAGCATGGTGCGACTCTCTGGGTCCATCGTCGTTTCCCACAGTTGAGAAGCATTCATCTCCCCTAGTCCTTTATAACGTTGCACGTTAAATTTAGCATTTTCACCAAATTCCCTTATAATTACATCACGTTCAGTTTCAGTGTTCGCATAACGAATGACTTTATTACGTTCCACTTTAAACAAAGGTGGCTGCGCAATATAAATATAGCCCGCGTCAACTAACTTACGCATATACCTATAGAAGAACGTAAGCATCAACGTACGAATATGTGCACCATCGACATCGGCATCTGTCATAATAATGACTTTGTGATAACGAGCTTTACTAAGATCGAAATCTTCAGCTACACCTGTTCCAAGTGCTGTTATCATATTGCGAATTTCGGCGTTAGACAGGATACGATCTAGTCTAGCCTTCTCAACATTCAGGATTTTACCGCGAAGAGGAAGAATCGCTTGGAAATGCCGATCTCGACCTTGTTTAGCTGATCCTCCTGCAGAGTCTCCTTCGACAATATAAAGTTCACTTAGGGATGCATCCTTCGAAGAGCAATCTGCTAATTTACCTGGCAAAGCACTAACTTCTAGTGCACTCTTACGGCGTGTTAGTTCGCGAGCTTTACGAGCAGCCTCACGTGCTCTTGCAGCCTGCAATCCCTTATCTAATATTCGACGACATACAGCCGGATTCTCTCGTAGGAAATCTTGGAACTTATCCGCGAACAATGATTCTACAATACCACGTACTTCACTGTTACCTAGCTTGGTCTTTGTTTGACCCTCAAATTGAGGTTCTGGGATTTTGACCGAGATAATTGCCGTTAATCCCTCACGTACATCATCACCTGAAAGGTTGGAGGTACCCTCTTTGATCATCCCTGTTTTACGAGCATAATCATTAATAATCCGTGTCAGAGCACTCTTAAACCCAGATTCATGGGTTCCACCTTCATGGGTATTAATATTATTCGCAAAAGAATAAATATTCTCTGTATAGCTATCATTATATTGCAAAGCGACTTCAACCTGTATCATATCCCGTGAGCCCTCTACGTAGATTGGATCTTCATGAAGTGCTTCTTTTTTCTCGTTTAAGAATCTTACATACTCAATAATTCCGCCCTCGTACATAAAACGATTCGAGACTCCCGTACGCTCGTCTTTGAGTGTTAGTGCAATCCCTTTGTTTAGGAAGGCAATCTCACGAATACGCGTAAGAAGAGTTGCATAATCATATTCAATGGTTTCTGTGAATATCTCAGGATCTGGATGGAAGGTAACTGTTGTTCCATGCTCATCAGAATCTCCGATCATTTTCACATCATATTGAGGTGCACCTCGACGATATTCTTGCTGATACACATGCCCTTCAGTTTTAACGGTTACTACTACTTTTTCCGACAAAGCGTTAACAACCGACACACCTACCCCGTGTAATCCGCCTGAAACTTTGTATCCACCACCGCCAAATTTACCACCTGCATGCAATACAGTCATAACAACTTCAAGTGCAGAGCGTTTCGTCTTAGCTTCTACTCCTACAGGGATACCACGACCGTTATCCACAACGGTAATACTATTATCTTGGTGAATCGTAACTTCGATATGGTCACATATACCGGCCATTGCTTCATCGATACTATTGTCGACTACTTCCCAGACTAAATGATGCAAGCCTTTAGCACTAGTCGATCCAATATACATACCCGGCCGTTTGCGAACGGCTTCCAGACCTTCCAATACCTGAATCTGACTCGCATCATATTTTGGTTCATTCATAGACATGCCTTCACCTACTTCTATAGATTCTACAACTACTACTAAGCATTGGCATAAAAAATGTTGACCCTTTTCTTAAGCGTCGCAGACGAAATCGGAGAATAAAAGACCGTGTCCTTGGTCACTACGATAGACTTGGCCTCTTCCTCACCAATATTTACGATCATTTTCTCCTGCAGTGCATGACTTACAAATTTCTTGGATATTTTAGATGATTTTTCAATCGATATATCAAAAATAGCTACGAGCTCCGAGGATCGTATATTTTTTTCCCCGCCTAAATGTATATACATTCTGATCCTCCACTCATTTAAGAGCCCACCTGACCTGCATGCACATGGTAGATGTTAGCATTCTTTAGTTTATCCGCGTTTAAACTCTCAATTCCTGTTGCGGTGATGAATGTTTGGACCTTGCTTTGAAATGTTTCGATAAGCTGGGTTTGTCTGTAAGGGTCCAATTCGGATAGGACATCATCAAGTAAAAGCACGGGATATTCCCCGATTTCCTCTTGGATCAGCTCGATCTCTGCTAGTTTAAGCGATAGGGCTGTCGTTCGCTGCTGACCTTGAGACCCATACGTTTGCACTTCTTTACCGTTGATATAAAAAGTTAGATCATCCCGGTGAGGACCCGCAAGTGTCATGCCGCGCCGAACTTCCTGTTCTTTCATTTGTGATAACTTTATCATAAACTGTTCAAATAAGACAGCCTCATCTTCCTCTGTCGCTTCTCCGAACGATGGAACATAGCGTAACTGCAGATCCTCAGTTCCATTCGTGATCCCATGATGTATGGACTCTGCCCATTTCTGAAGTTTTACTATAAATTGTTTCCTTTTTCTTATAATTTTAACACCATGCTCCACTAATTGTTCATTCCATATATCTAGTAACCCCTGTGATGCGGCTTCTTTGCCCCACATTTGCTTCAAGAGGTTGTTGCGCTGGATCAATACTTTCTGGTATTGCTGCAAATGAAATAGATAGCTAGGCTGAACTTGTCCAATCTCCATATCGAGAAAACGACGACGAATCCCAGGTGTTCCTTTTACAATTTCTAAATCTTCCGGTGCAAACATGACCACATTTAATGATCCAATGAATTCACTAAGCTTACGCTGCTCTAGACCATTGATCTTGGCCTTCTTCCCTTGAGGGGACAATGTCAAATCCAATGTGAGGGGTCCATACTTTTTCTCAACAATGGCAGAAATATGAGCGCTTGTCTGCTCAAAAGCAATAAGTTCTCGATCCTTTGACGTTCGATGGCTCTTCGTTAGGGCCAAAACAAAGATAGCTTCCAGCAAATTGGTCTTCCCTTGGGCATTGGGACCAATCAAAAGATTAACATCCCCAAAGGAATCCATTCGCAATTGTTCATAATTGCGATATTGCTGCAAGCTGATGTTTTTTACAAACACACTGAAGTCCTCCTCATCTTCCGCCGCAACTTCTTATGCGGACCTTGAGGTATAGTGCACTATTCTGCAGCAGCTACCTCAAATGAACCCTCACCCTCGACTGTAACAATATCTCCAGGATATAGTTTGCGACCACGACGATCCTCCGGCTCACTATTCACAGAAATCGCACCCTCTTGCAGAAGGGCTTTGGCCATTCCACCTGTGGATACACAATTCGCTAATTTCAAAAATTGATCAAGCTTAATATATTCAGTGTGGATAACTACTTTATTCATCGATACATGTTCCCTTCTCTTTCAAACATAGTTACGTTTAGTTATTCGTTCTGTATGGCAATATCACATATAAACTTTGACTATCATCCATCGGTTTAAGCACAATTGGACTCATAATCCCCGTAAAGGCAATCATTAACTGTTCACTTTCCACAACTTTTAACACATCAAGCATATATTTAGAGTTAAATGAGATGCGTAGTGGTTCTCCCTTGAAGTCTATCACTTCAAGTTCCTCTCGTACTTTACCGAGTTCGGATGAACTTGAGGAAATTTCAATACCACCTTGCTCTAAAGTCTGTAAACGAACAATATTGGTTTTTTCCTCTCTAGACAGCAAATAAGCCCGGTCTATCGATTCGCTTAATTTTTTTGTATCAACAACTAGTTCTGTTTTGTAGGTTGTTGGAATAATCCTAGAAGTATCAGGATAAACTCCTTCAAGTATTCGCGAATAGAAGAGTACACGATCTATTTTGAACAAGACCTGATTATCAGATACTAGAATATCTACAAGCGTATTTTGATCAGGGACGATTTTACTAAGCTCACTTAGCGTTTTCCCAGCAATGACAACATTGTTAAATCGGACATCTCCTGCATCTAATTGTGCAGAACGGGTAGCGAGTCTATGACGGTCTGTAGCCGTAAATTTTAATTCGTTATCTTCTAAGTTCCAAAGAATCCCCGTCAAAATGGGTGTCGTTTCATGCGTGGAAATAGAGAATCCCGTTTGTTTAATCATATTTTTAAGTAAGTCGCCAGGAATAGATAAGGTTTGATTGCCTTCTATCGCGGGTAGTATTGGAAATTCTTCAGGATCGAGTCCTACGATCTGAATTTCAGTAGCTCCTGATGAAATATAGGTTTGGAAATGGTCTTTTACTTCCATGTTAATTTCCTGCGAAGGCAGCTTCTTGATAATTTCAACGAAGAATTTAGCAGGGAGCACGACACTGCCGGTCTGATCAACTTGAACAACTGTTTGATTATCATCTTCAATTGGAATAAAGGATTGTATTGAAATATCTGTATCACTTGCTGTAAGTGTTACTCCTTGATGATTCACATCTAGTTTGATTCCGGTCAGAATCGGAATTGTAGTCCGGCTGGAAATGGCTTTATACACCTGCTGAATGGAATCGTTTAAATAATTTTTAAGAATGCTGATCTTCATAGTTTCACTCCTAGTGAGATTTCGGCTGTTTTGGTTTAGGAGATGCTCCTTTTTCAGCCTCTTAATAGATGATGTATCTTTATATATTTTATTAGTAATAGTAGTAGGGGCACTGAATATGTGGATAACCCCAAAAAACCAAATAAAATTAAGCCTATCCACATGTGTATAGATTGTGCATAGGCTTTGAACTTGTTCAGGTCGGATTTTTGATTTTTTCTATAAGATTATTGACCACTTTATACAAATCTTGGTCGACCTTTAATGCTTGTGTTATTTTGTCATGAGCATGGATAACGGTGGTATGATCTCGTCCTCCAAATGCTTCACCAATTTTAGGCAGTGAGAAGTCCGTGAGCTCTCGTGAGAGATACATGGCAATCTGTCTTGGAAAGGCGACGGCTTTGGTACGTTTCCGAGCTTTGAAGTCTTCCATTCGTAAATTGTAGTATTCTCCAACTCGCTGTTGAATATCCTGAATGTTGATCATTCTAGGTCGGCTGGAAGGAATGATATCCTTAAGCGCTTCTGCAGCTAAATGAGTGGTTACATCTTGATTGGTTAGTGATGAATAAGCTACAACTCGAATTAAGGCACCTTCTAGTTCACGGATGTTGGTGTCAATTTGACCCGCGATATACATCATCGTTTCATTCGGAATATCCAAATTCTCTGCTTTCGCTTTCTTTCGCAGAATCGCCGTCCGTGTCTCTAGATCCGGAGGTTGAATATCTGTAATTAGACCCCATTCAAAACGAGATCTTAGACGTTCTTCCAGCGTTGGGATTTCTTTCGGAGGTCTATCGCTGGAAATAATAATCTGCTTACGTTCCTCGTGTAGCGCGTTAAACGTATGGAAAAATTCTTCCTGTGTTGACTCTTTACCCGCAATAAATTGAATGTCATCCACGAGTAATATGTCGACACTACGATATTTGTTACGGAAATTTTCTGTGCGGTTATCACGAATGGAGTTAATGAACTCATTCGTAAATTTCTCGGATGATAAGTATACCACTTTACTATTCGGATTATGTTCCAAAATGTAGTGGCCGATAGCATGCATTAAATGTGTCTTACCGAGTCCCACGCCTCCATAAAGAAATAAAGGATTATAAGCTTTGGCAGGAGCTTCTGCAACGGCTAATGACGCAGCATGTGCAAAACGGTTTCCTGACCCAATAACGAATGTATCGAAGGTGTACTTAGGATTAAGCATGTGTGTCATTGATTCTTCATGAGAAATAGGTGGCTGCGGTGTAAATTGCTGCGGTGCTGGATATTCAGGCTTTGCTTCCTCAATAACGAATTTGACGTCTAATTGCTTACCCATGACTTCAAATAAAGTAGAACCTACCATTTTGGTATAACGACTTTCAAGCCATTCGACAGCAAATGTCGTGGGAGCAGAAATCACAATGAAGTGTTCATTAATCTGCGTCGCTTTAGTTGCTTTGAACCAAGTATCGAAGCTGGGCTTGCTGAGCTTGGTTTGAATAATAGAAAGAATTTCTTGCCATAATTCAGAAGTATGGCTGTCCACAGATTGTCACTCCTTTAAATCCTGCAATTGCGGCTAAAGCCATGAGTCATATTGTCGAAAAACCATGAATAGTGTAAAACTATCCCCAAAACCCCGAAAGGTGTAAACATGAAAAAATGGATAAATTGAAATTGTTCACAAGTTTATCCACAGCTTGTTGATAATATAATGGTTTAAATAACATATGCACACCCAAAAGTATTACTATCATAGCAAAATAATCGTTGGTTTTCAATGAAAGTCGCCATTTTATCCACAAATTCAATAACTTGTGTATAAAGTTTATTAACACCACAAGATATTGTTTATATTTTGTTTAAATTTCGACATCATCTCTAAAATTACTAAAAAAGTTATTAACAGCTTGTACCCCGAAAAATCAAATTTCAGCATAATTATGAACAGGTGGATAACTTTTAGTATTTCAGGGTTAATTAGTTATACCTGTGGAGAACTTATAAAAGTATGCTTAAGGGTGTTGATAACTGAAACTAAAAGAGGGTAATGGCAGATACATTGACTTTTGGCAATATTCGTGGTTAAATGTATAAAGGCATTTTCTGTGATGATGGAAATGGTTTATCTATATGCAGTATTACCTGTAAGGAGGTGCAATTCATGAGACCAACGTTTAGACCGAACGTGAGTAAACGCGCTAAGGTTCATGGTTTTCGTAAAAGAATGAGCACGAAAAACGGCCGTAAAGTATTGGCTGCTCGTCGCTTAAAAGGTAGAAAAATATTGAGTGCGTAAAATGAGCGTGCATGAAGACCACTGCGGTGGTCTTTTTTTCTTTATTAAGAATGAGGAAGAGGTATTGTGATGGATTTAGTTTATTAGATCTTGACCATGCCTATAATATATATGAAGAGAAAATATAAATATGAAGTGAAATTGGGAGATAGACGTGCAAAAAAGTTTACGTTTACGAAACCGCGCTGATTTCAGCCGTGTATATCGTCATGGAAAGTCATTCGCTAATCATCAATTTGTCGTATATTGGTTCCGCAAAAAAGAGGTAGAGCAATTCCGTGTAGGAATTTCAGTTAGTAAGAAGGTTGGTAATGCGGTTGTTCGCAATCGAATGAGAAGACTAGTCAAGGAAATTGTTCGTCATCATGAAGCAGAGTTAATTCAACATGTGGATCTTGTGTTTATTGTACGCAAAGGTGCCTTAAATATGCCGTATAAAGATTTGGAACGAAGTATATTGCATGTGTTGCGAAAAGCGTCACTTTTGAGCTCTTCAAGGAGCTGATGGAATGTTTCCTTGTCCCTGTGAATATGGTATGATTTACAATGAAATGGACGTGCTAAGAGAGGGGTTATAAATTGTCGCGATTTAAGACTAGACGAGGTAGGAAATGGATCCTCCTCACCACTGTAATGATGTTTACAATGGTTGTATTATCTGGGTGTGGTACGAGTGCAGCTGCTACCATGACTACGGAAGATCTTAAGAATGGTGGTTTTTGGCAGAGTAATGTTGTGTATTGGTTCGCTAAGGCATTGGACATCTTTGCCGATTGGTTCGGCGGAGAATATGGACTAGCTGTATTAGTGATGGTTATTATTGTACGGACACTTATTCTACCATTAACGATCAAGCAAGTAAGAAGTTCAAGAGCTATGCAGGCGATACAGCCGGAGTTAGCTAAGTTAAAAGAGAAATATAAAGACGATAAAGAGCAACAACAACAAGAAACAATGAAGTTATTTCAAGAGAATAAAGTCAATCCGATGGCGGGTTGTTTACCATTGATTGTTCAAATGCCTATATTCATTGCTCTATATAATTCTATCTATGGAAATGCAGCTTTACGTGAACATACTTTTTTATGGTTACAACTTGGTGAACCAGATAAAACATTCATTTTACCAATTCTCGCTGCAGTGACTACGTTCTTCCAGTCAAGAATGATGATGAAAATGAACCCAAGCCCGCAACAAGGGGCTATGCAGTTCATGATGATGGTTTATCCAGTATTGATTTTCTTCATGTCCTATCAATTTCCAGCTGCGTTGCCGTTGTACTGGTTCTACAGTAACTTGTATACCTTGATTCAGAACTACTTCCTTTACCGTAACAATAATACAGTTATTAGTACAGCTGCAGTATCATCATCAGTATCTAGTAAAGGTAATGCTAAAGGTAATTCTAATTCCAAAGGTAATTCTAATGGTAATAAAGGTAATAACTCTGGCAAGCGTAAGAAGGGGGCCAAAAAGTCCAAATGAGTAAAGTGACTGCTTCAGGAAAAACCGTTGAAGAAGCTGTGAAAAAAGGATTATCCCAGCTTGGGGTAAGTCAGGACCGTGTTACGGTCAATATACTTTGTCAGCCGTCAAAAGGATTCCTGGGACTTATTGGTGTCAAGGAAGCGAAGGTAGAATTATCTTTGCTTCCTGAAGAAACACCAGTACCAGTAGCCGAGACGGTGAACTCTCTTCCACAAGATATCGTTAGTATCCAAGAAGATGAAGATCCTTACCGCGCAGCGGTTAATTTTATTCTAGATGTAGGTAAATCCATGGGTTTGCAAGTGAAGGTTGATGTCTTGCACAGTAAGGATGCAACCACACTTCATATTTATGGACCTGATCTAGGGCTTATCATTGGTAGAAGAGGACAGACGTTAGATGCTCTTCAGTATTTAACGAATATTGTCGCTAATAAGGCATCTAGCAATTATGTAAGGATTATACTTGATGCGGAGAACTTCCGTGAACGTCGGAGAAAGACGTTAGAAGAATTGGCTGATCGTTTGGCACTAAGAGTCATTCGCTCTCATAAAGAGGTTGTACTTGAACCGATGTCATCGCAAGAACGTAAAGTCATTCATGCTAAGCTTCAGGATCATAGACAAGTTAAGACTTATAGTAAGGGCGACGAACCTAACAGGCGTGTAGTCATTTCGTTAAAGTGAAGAGTGTTATATAAATAGAATGAACTGCAATAATAACTTCATTCTAGGTAGATGCAATGACTTCCTGATTATAGATAGGAGTCATTGCTTTTTTCTTGAAATAGAAAGGGGAGAAACATGTTGATTAGTGATTCCATTGCTGCAATTGCCACAGCCGTTGGGGAAGCCGGTATTGCTGTTATTCGTGTGAGCGGCCCAGATTCAATAGTAGAAGTAGAGCCTATATTTAAAAGTCGTATCAAGCTTACTGAAGCTGAATCGCATACTGTCCATTATGGTCATATTATAGATCCTCGGAGTGGAGAGGAGATTGAAGAGGTTCTGGTAACGGTGATGAAGGGGCCAAGATCCTTTACTACTGAGAATGTTGTGGAGATCAGTAGTCATGGTGGTGTCATCGCTGTAACGAGAGTCATGAAGCTCTTGCTTCAGCAGCAAATTCGTTTGGCTGAGCCAGGTGAATTTACGAAGAGAGCTTATCTGAACGGACGAATTGATCTTTCCCAAGCTGAAGCTGTCATTGATCTTATCCGATCTAAGTCAGATCGAGCATTTGGTATAGCTTTGAAGCAGGTGAAAGGTGACCTTTCAAGTAAAATCACAGCTCAACGTCATACATTAGTGGAGACCATGGCACATATTGAAGTAAATATTGATTATCCTGAGCATGATGTAGAATCCCTGACATCTACTTTTATTAAGGATAAATGTTCAGAAGTGATGGAGCAGATTACGAATCTTTTAAAAACAGCTGAAGAAGGTAAAATTCTACGTGAGGGAATCACCACCGCTATTGTGGGGCGACCCAATGTAGGTAAGTCTTCTTTATTGAATACCTTGGCTCATGATAATAAAGCCATTGTTACGGATATACCAGGAACAACAAGAGATGTTATTGAACAATTTATTACGATAAACAATATTCCTTTGAAGTTATTGGATACCGCGGGTATTCGAGAAACGCTTGATGTTGTTGAAAAAATAGGTGTAGAGAGATCTAGAGATGCAGTTAATGAAGCAGACCTGATTTTACTTGTGTTAGACGCTAGTCAGCCGCTGCATATGGATGAATTGGAATTAATGGAACAAATCCGTGGTAGACAATCCATCGTTATTATGAATAAAATGGACTTACCCTCCATGATAGATATAGATGTAATTAAGCGTTACTTTGCGCCCGAGAGCATTGTGTCGATGTCTGTGAAGACACAGGAGGGGATTGACGCATTGGAAGAGTCAATATCGAGACTATTCTTTAGTGGTCAATTGGAATCTAATGATCTCACCTATGTGAGTAATGTAAGACATATTGCATTATTGAATAAAGCTAAGCAATCTTTACAGGATGCATATGATGCTGCAGAGCAGCTTATTCCTATCGATATGATTCAGATTGATGTCAGATTGGCTTGGGAACAGCTTGGCGAAATTATTGGTGATACTGCGGGTGATTCTTTGTTAGATCAAATATTTTCACAATTTTGTCTAGGTAAATAGGCTTTAATGATGATTTAAAGCTTCTATATAAGAAGTAGATATAATCAATAATATAAGGAGGTAGGAGCCATGAGTTATATAGGAGGCAGTTATGATGTCATCGTGATTGGTGCAGGCCATGCGGGTTGTGAATCTGCCTTAGCCGCAGCACGTATGGGCTGTTCAACGCTAATGATTACTATTAATTTGGATATGGTTGCTTTTATGCCATGTAATCCGTCTATAGGTGGACCAGCGAAAGGCCATGTGGTACGCGAGATTGACGCACTTGGTGGTGAAATGGGACGGAATATAGATAAAACATTTATTCAAATGCGGATGTTGAATACCGGGAAGGGCCCAGCTGTTCACGCGTTACGTGCACAAGCTGATAAATTCTCATATCAACACGCAATGAAGGAAACGATGGAGAAAGAACCAAATTTATCATTACGTCAAGGTATGGTTGAACAATTAGTGGTTGAGGATGGTAACTGTGTTGGTGTGATCACTAAAACGGGAACAGAATATCGTGCAAAGTCCGTTGTATTAACCACAGGAACTTACCTACGGGGTAAAGTGATTATGGGCGAGCTTGCGTATGAGAGTGGACCAAACAACCAACAACCTTCCATTAAATTGGCAGAAAACTTGCGCGAGCATGGTTTTGATCTTGTACGTTTCAAAACGGGGACGCCACCACGTGTTCATAAGGATAGTATTGATTTCTCTAAAACAGAGATTCAGCCGGGTGATGATAAACCTAAATTTTTCTCATTCGAAACGAAATCATCTACCAATGAACAGCTTCCTTGTTGGTTGACCTATACTTCATTAGATACTCATAAAATTATCAGTGACAATCTGCATCGTGCACCCATGTATTCTGGCATGATTGAAGGTACAGGACCACGTTATTGTCCATCTATTGAAGATAAGATTGTACGTTTCAGTGATAAACCGAAGCATCAAATTTTCTTGGAACCTGAAGGTAAGAATACATCTGAATATTATGTACAAGGTCTGTCAACAAGTATGCCAGAGGATGTACAGTTAGCCATGTTGAGAACCATCCCTGGGATGGAAAAGGTTGAAATGATGCGTAATGGTTATGCTATTGAGTATGACGCCATGGTGCCGACACAATTGTGGCCATCGTTGGAAACCAAAAAAATGCCGGGATTATTTACAGCAGGCCAAATTAACGGTACTTCCGGTTATGAGGAAGCTGCAGGGCAAGGCGTTATGGCAGGGATTAATGCTGCTCGTAAGGTGCAGGGGAAAGAACCTATTGTTCTAGATCGTTCACAAGGATATATCGGTGTATTGATTGATGATCTTGTAACCAAAGGTACGAATGAACCTTATCGATTATTAACATCTCGTGCAGAATACCGATTATTACTTCGTCATGATAATGCAGATTTAAGATTAACACCGATTGGTCATGAGATTGGATTGATTGCGGAGGAGAGATTCGCAAGCTTTTTAAGCAAAAAAGAAAATGTTGAGCTCGAAGTAGAACGATTGGATAAAGCTAAGGTAGGTCCAAGTGTCGTGAATGAGGTTATTGCATCTGCGGATTCGACTGCCATTCAAGATGGAACTACGCTGTTGGTCCTTCTACGTCGTCCAGAACTTAACTATAGTCATATAGAACAAATCTCACCATCACCTTATGAATTAACGGATGAGATGAAAGAACAAGTTGAGATTCAGATTAAATATGCTGGATATATCGAGAAGCAACTACTCCATGTAGCGAAGCTTAAAAAGATGGAGAAGAAGAAAATGCCGGAAACCATTGATTATTCCGATATTCATGGATTAGCGATTGAAGCTAGGCAGAAACTTACAAAGATACGTCCCATTTCAATTGGTCAAGCATCGCGTATCGCAGGGGTAACACCTGCTGACATTTCAATTCTACTCGTATACTTGGAGCATTATAACCGAGTCACTGCGGCGAAAGGTTAATTATGGACTCTATACAGCAAGCATTCACAAGTCGTCTGCAAGAGCGTGGGATTAACCTAAGTGAATTTCAGTTAGAACAATTCGAAATCTATTTCAATGAGTTAGTAAGTTGGAATGAAAAAATGAATTTAACTGGGATCACAGAACGTGAGCAGGTATATACCAAGCATTTCTATGATTCAGTATCGCTCGCTTTTTTCATGGATATGAGTAAAGTTAAGAATTTAGCTGACATCGGATCTGGAGCGGGATTTCCAGGAATTCCACTAAAAATATGTTTTCCCGATCTTCAACTTACGATTATTGATTCTCTTAATAAAAGGATCACATTTTTACAAAATATAGTTGATCAACTTAAACTGTCTAATGTTACTCTAATACACGGTAGGGCAGAGGAATGTGGGCATAAGAGAGAACATAGAGATCAGTATGATCTAGTCACCGCCCGTGCTGTTGCTAAATTAGGTATGCTTAATGAGTTTTGTCTTCCATTTGTTCGGGTGGGAGGGATCTTTGCTGCTATGAAGGGTAGTGATCCTTCTGTTGAAATACAGGAAGCAACTCGTAGTCTGAAGGAATTAAGAAGCGAAGTTAAGCAAGTTGAGAAATTCACACTTCCCATAGAGGAAGCAGATCGGCATATTGTTCTGATTAGTAAAACAGGTATTACACCATATAAGTACCCTCGTAATCCTGCTATTATTGCTAAGTCACCGCTTGCTTAATTAATCTGGGTCATCGAATGTTTCACGTGAAACATTTACGCTCATTTATGCTTGATATATTTATATAAAGAGGTTTTATCTTTCGATTAATGAGAGATAAGACCTCTTTATATTTGAGGGACAAAAATGCGAAAAAATAGGATAATAAGAGAATAGGATTATATGATAAAAAGTGATAGAATAGGATAGACAGGAACTTCTTTCTTTCAATTAAGGTAGATTTTACTTATTAAAGAGAAAGAATAGAGAACGATAGTATTATTATAGTGATTAGAAAGTGCCGACGAGGCTTGGCGAGAAAGTTAAATGACTTATAGAAGGCTGAATTAAAACGATAGTTTAGGTTCATTTTAAGTGGAAATAAGTGGACTGTTATTATTAACTTTAGTTATTTAATGTCATTATCCCAATGTCCCGGTGCTATTATGAAACTAGGTGGTAATAAACGGAATGAAAGAACAATTTTCTAAATTATTTGGCTTAACTGAGCGCGTCACCGGGGACGAAGTAAAACAAATTCCGATAGATGAGATCGTAAGTAGTCCCTATCAACCTCGCACTATATTTGATGAAGATCGAATTGACGAATTGTGTCAAACGATTAAAACTCACGGAGTTATCCAACCGATTGTTGTTCGTGTGCGAAATGCCAAATATGAGATTATTGCTGGAGAACGTCGTTGGCGGGCCGTTAGAAAGCTTGGGCTTGATACGATTCCTGCTATTGTACGTGAGTTTAACGATTCACAAGCTGCTTCGATTGCTCTAATTGAAAACTTACAACGTGAGGGTCTAACCTCCATTGAAGAGGCAGTAGCTTATCAGAAGCTAATTGACCTACATCAATTGACGCAGGAGAGTCTGGCTCAGCGTCTAGGAAAGAGCCAATCAACGATTGCTAATAAGATTCGATTACTCCATCTACCAGAACCCGTAAAGTTAGCTCTTATGGAGCGAAAAGTAACGGAGAGACATGCACGTGCTCTGCTATCGCTACCTTCTGAGGAACTACAGCTAAAGATTATCGCTGAAGTGATTGCTAAAGAATTAAATGTAAAGCAAACAGAAGCTAGAGTGGCCTTCTATAAGCAAGTATCCAATAATAAGAAATCCAAGAGAATCTCTTACTCCAAAGATGTACGGCTTGCGTTAAATACAATTAGGCAGTCTATTGATATGGTATCGGGGTCAGGGATGGCTATTAAGACAACTGAGAATGACCACGAAGATCACTACGAAATTGTTATAAAAATTCCAAAAAGATAAATGAGTGATGGAAGTGAAAGCGGCCCTTCAATTCTATATTTCTGAAATATAGAGTGTAACCTCATTGGTTAGGCTATTATCAACCTTTGGAATCCGTTACTGTGCTGTATATTACATATCTCGCGACCTACACGAAGAGTCTTTCATATCATTTGAGGTGAAATTAGTGTCCAAAATTATTGCCATAGCCAATCAAAAAGGCGGAGTAGGGAAGACGACCACTTCCGTCAATCTGGGTGCAGGAATGGCCTCTTTAGGCAAGAAAGTACTTCTCGTGGATATTGATCCACAAGGAAATACAACGAGTGGTGTTGGGATCAATAAAGCAGATGTAGAGAACTGCATATATGATGTCATTATTAATGAGGTCCATCCTAAGGATGCCATTTCTCATACGCAAGTAGAAGGTCTTCATATCATTCCTGCAACCATTCAGTTAGCGGGTGCTGAAATTGAACTTGTGCCTACGATTTCTCGGGAATTACGCTTAAAGAAGGCCTTGAGTCAGGTTAAAAGTATGTATGATTATATCATAATAGATTGTCCACCTTCGCTTGGCATTCTAACAATTAACTCATTAACGGCTGCTGACTCTGTCATCATTCCTATCCAATGCGAGTACTATGCGCTTGAAGGATTAAGTCAGTTACTAAATTCAGTCAGACTCGTTCAGAAACATTTAAATACTTCTTTACAAATTGAAGGGGTATTACTGACTATGTTCGATGCTCGTACGAATTTGGGTATTCAAGTGATTGAAGAGGTAAAAAAGTATTTCCAAGATAAAGTATATCGTACTGTTATTCCCAGAAATGTTCGCCTAAGCGAAGCACCGTCACATGGTCAGTCTATTATTACTTATGACCCACGCTCTAAAGGAGCAGAAGTGTATTTAGAGTTGGCAAAGGAAGTGATCTCATATGAGTAAGCGTTTGGGTAAGGGACTAGATGCATTGATTCCGTCACTTTCAATTCATGATGATGATAAGATTGTAGAAATTCCACTGAGTCAATTACGGGCTAATCCATATCAACCACGTAAAGAGTTTAAGGAAGAAGCGATTCACGAATTAGCTGAATCTATTCGGCAACACGGTGTTATTCAACCGATCATTGTTCGCAGTGTAATCAAAGGTTTCGAGATCATTGCTGGGGAACGTCGTTTTCGTGCTTCTCAATATTGTGGCAAAGCTACAATTCCTGCAGTAGTTCGAAATTTCAGTGACCAACAAGTTATGGAAATTGCGTTAATTGAAAACTTACAACGGGAGAATCTGAATGCACTTGAGATTGCTGTCGCGTATCAAGGTCTAATGGACCAATATGCACTAACTCAGGAAGAACTGTCTCTTAAGGTGGGTAAGTCGAGATCACATATAGCAAATTTCCTTCGTCTACTTGCATTACCTGAAGAGGTTAAGGATTATGTTTCACGTGGAACATTGTCTATGGGTCATGCTAGGGCGATCGTTGGAATTAAGGATCATGATCTAGTTAAACAATTAGCTAAACAGTGTGTAGTTAATGAATGGAGTGTTAGAGAGTTAGAAGAGACGGTGAAGCACTTAGACCGTAAACCTAGTGAAACGAAAAAGGTAGTTAAAAATAACGATCCGTATATTAATCATCTAGAGGAATCATTACGAGATCGTTTTAGAACTACAGTTAAAATTAAGAATAATAAAGATAAAGGTAAAATAGAATTGAATTATTATAGTAAGCAAGATTTGGAGCGCTTGTTAGAGTTGTTACAATAGACATCCATTGTAACAATGTTATGGTTATGGATTGTTGCTAGCGGTTCATTCATTTTGTCTAAATTGGTGACAATAAAGTTTTGGGACGGCGAAGGCATATCTGATTAATTTCCGATTGAGGAAAAGGGTATGTCTTTCTGCCTTGTAGGAGGGGTACTAATGAATTCGTTGATTTATTTGGATCATGCGGCTACCTCTTGGCCTAAGCCGCCTGAGGTAATGACGGCGATGCAACAAGCGATGAATGAGGCTGCGGCCAATCCAGGGCGAGGAAGCCATTCAATGGCAGTGAAGGCCAGTCGTGTATTATTTGAAACGAGAGTGGTACTAGCCAAATTGTTCCACGTGAAAAATGCGAATGATATTATTTTTACATCTAATACGACGATAGCTTTGAACATGGCGATTAAGGGAGTGCTACAGCCAGGAGATCATGTGATCGCTACAATGATAGAACACAACTCTGTGCGTAGGCCTTTAGAATATTTAAAAAGAACACATGGAATCACCGTGGATTATGTTAAAGTCAACGCTAATGGCGAAATGGATGTTGCTGAAATGAAATTAGCGTTGAATAGGCCTACAAGGTTAGTTGTATGTAGTCATAGTTCTAACCTACTGGGAAGCATTATACCTGTTGCTGAAATTGGTCGATTGGCACATGAACGGGGTGCCCTTTTTCTGGTGGATGCTGCTCAAAGTGCGGGCATCATTGACATTGATGTGAATAAGATGAATATTGATATGTTGGCTTTTCCTGGACATAAAGGATTACTTGGACCACAAGGTACAGGAGGGTTATACATTGCTCCTCATGTGGATCTAGAACCCTTAATTCATGGGGGAACAGGTAGCCAATCGGAGGAGAAGGAACAACCAACAGTAAGACCTGATCGTTATGAAGCAGGAACGCCTAATACGCCGGGAATTGCAGGTCTACATGCAGGAGTAGATAAAGTTCGTAAACTTACACCAGCTGCGATCTATGCACAGGAATGGGCACTCACGCAGCAGGCAATAGATGGATTGCGGGATATTCCCAATCTGCGGTTGTTAGGACCGAAGATAGGAATGCCTCGTTCGGGTATTGTATCTTTTGTGATGAATGACGTTGACTCTGCAGAGGTTGCTTTTAGGTTAGATCGTGAATATGGGATTGCTGTGAGAGCAGGAATGCATTGTACTCCTCTAGCTCATTATGCTGTTCTTACAGATAAAAGTGGGGCAGTGCGTGCAAGTGTTGGAGTCGATACAACGGAACATGAAGTGGAAGCTTTAGTCAAAGCGATGAACGCGTTATACAGAACATGAAGAAGAAGTGATCTAAAGTAAATGAACTAAAGAAAGTAACTAGAGAGATTGAACTAAAGTGTATACCCTCAACTTCTATAGACTCTGAATAAAGAATAAGAGGGTTTGTCTTAGGTTCATTCAATATAGCACATTTAGTTCAGCCTTACTTAGCTCGAGATTGAGGAAAAGGAATGAAGCATCCATGTCAGAACTGAATGAAATGATTACAGAGCAGTTAGCGTGGTTTATCGGAGGAATCCTTATTATTGTCTTATTCTTGCTGGTTATGATAATCATGCAATTATCTAAACTAAGCAGAATGCGACGTCGATATGATGCCATGATGTCGGGCAATGGCGTTGATAATCTAGAATCGTTACTCATTGATTTGAAGGTACAATTGGACGGCTTGGAAGACGAACAAAGTTCGCAAAAAAAAGTGCTAAAAGGGTTATCAACACAGCTTCATTCTGTTAAGGGGAATGTAGGTCTCAAAAGATACAACGCTTTCGGAGAGAGAGGTAACGACCTCAGCTTCTCGCTTGCAATTATGGATGACAATGCAGATGGAGTTGTACTTACATCTATATACAATCGTGAGAACTCCTACATATATTCTAAAGCGATCCAAGCAGGAGAGTCGTCAATTGCTTTGTCAGAAGAAGAGAAGGAAACCATCATTCTTGCAAAGCAAAGAAGTTAGCAGGGGACTTCCACTCTTTAATAGCTGAGTAAAGACTTGTAGCGATGACATCGGACAGACGCATAACGAGACTTAGACGAGTATTCTGCAATACGAAATATTCCATGAAGCCGCCGACATTAACGATGCCTGTCAAATGGATATCGCCGATCGGCGGCAATTGTTTATTTACGCCTGCTCCTGGTCTCAGTGGACCTTCTGCAACCTGTATACAACCCACACTTGCAGATTGGCCTAGGCAAGCATCAATTCCGATCACAAAGGGTTGATCATATAATTCATAAATGGATGAAATGGTCTCCTCTAAATTTACAGCGTGTACAGGTTCATCTAATGTACCATAGACGCGAAATAGGTGGCTTTTGAAGCGTGATAAGGAAGTACCTACAAGGGGCCCCAGACTGTCTCCTGTTGAACGATCTGTACCTATACATACCACAATAACGGGCTGTCCTTCTTTGGCCTGAGATAGATGGAACAACAACCGGTGGACTACAGCAGAATGGATTTCAGGGTCGGTATGTGGTATTTTTAAGCAAGATAGTCGCTGTGGTGATAAAGGTTTAGAAAAAGGGCTCATAATATCTTCCTTTCATGTGCAGTTAATAGTAGCTAGTATATGGATAAAACGATTTTTTTATACTTCAATTGCAATTATTACATGTCATATTTCCAAAATGATTGATTTACGAAGTAGGAAATGATTATGGATATAAAACTGGATATAAAGCGTTAAATCAATATCAGGGGTTTAGTAGACAATGATAGGGATGGATGGATAGCATAGAGGGGTAGCAAGAGGATGAGATAGTCATGAAGAAGCAGCGTAGCGGGTTCACCTACAGTTTACTAGAAGTGCTGAGGGCAGACTTTCATGTGTTATGAAAACCATATTATAGATAGGGGGATGGACAAATGGAGACGTGGTTGCTCATCGCTTTCGATTCCACACAGCAAGCGTTAAGAACAGAGATGTTACTGGAATATAGTGATATCGAAATCGATCTATTTCCAACCCCCAAAGAAGTTACTGCTGGATGTGCCTTATCGATTCTTTTTCCTGGAAAAGAATTACCGATTGTAGTCAAGATCATTAAGGAAGAACATGTAGAAATTAAAGGGATATTCTCCAAAAACAACTTAGAGCAATATGAGAACATCGAGATGTAAGGAGGAAGTAAAGTGCGAAATCGAGCGCTGGAAATACCTAATACAGAAGAAGCTGTAAAAGAGGTGATTGCTTTCAAGGACGCGACGTGGAATTGGTTAACCGATTCTCAAATGTGGATGACTATACTGTTCGCTGGAATCAGAATTATTACTATTTTCTTATTAACTCGTCTTATTATAAAAATTGTATATAAAGTGATCGATCGATCTTTGACAAGGCAAGGAAATAATCGCTTGAATTTGAATCCACGTCGATTCGTGACCGTTGGAGAATTGTTGAAGAATATGACCTCATTTGTATGTAATTTTATAATGATTCTAATTGTATTAGGAGAATTTGACTTTAAGATTGGGCCACTGATTGCTAGTGCGGGAGTTCTTGGACTGGCTATAGGTTTCGGAGCTCAGAGTTTAGTGAAAGATGTTATTACGGGATTTTTTATTATTTTAGAAGATCAATTTGCTGTAGGCGACGTGATCCAGACAGGGGCCTTTAAAGGTACAGTAGAGATGATTGGGATTCGTACCACCCGAATTATAAGTCAGACAGGGGAAGTGTTCATCCTTCCGAATGGCTCTATTAGCACCGTAACCAATTACTCAGTATCTAATGCTCTAGCCGTTGTAGATCTTCCAATTAAGAACGAACGAACCTTGGATGATACAATGCAGCTCATTAAAGAGGCTTTAGTAAATGTTCATGAAAAGAATCGGAATATGATCTCAGCCCCTAATGTTCTTGGGATACAGTCATTAAATACGAGTGAATATGTCATTCGAATAGTGGCTGAATGTCTTCCTAATACCAAAGGAGAGATAGAGAGTCAAATACAGATGGGCGTGAAACAGGCTCTAGAACACGAGGAGAGTCGTTTACAGGCAGAGTTGGATAAGATGCAGGCAGAAGAAGCGATAGCAGCAGAGGCAAGCAGGGAGGGAGAGACTGGAAATGGAGCGTAAAATTTTTCAATTAGGCGATGTTGTACAGATGAAGAAACAGCACCCATGTGGCAGTAACGAGATGGAAATTATCCGTATGGGAATGGATATCCGAATTAAATGTGTGGGATGTCAGCATAGTGTACTTATACCTCGCGCAAAATTTGAAAAAAATATGAAAAAGGTACTTCGCTCTACCCTGCCACCTGAAGAAGCCTCCGATGGAGTAAATTAGTCCACTTCATTATAGCTTCCAATCGTACACTTAAGATGAGCATTCATGCAGATTATTGCATCATTGCATACATTAAGTGCTGTGTGGTATAATATTTTTTGTTGGAAAATTGGATATGGAAAGGTACCCAAGTGGTCCAAGGGGGCTGACTCGAAATCAGTTAGGCGTCGCAAGGCGTGCGTGGGTTCGACTCCCACTCTTTCCGCCATTCTTAACAACTACCAACTATATATACGATTAAATATCACCCACTGTATTCATTCAGTGGGTTTTTTAATGGGATTAGACTGTCATATAAGCCAAAGAGGGATCCATAGGATCCCTCAGATGACAGCGGTGCTTGATTGATTTAGGAATTCTTACACATCCACATCATAAGTGAAACATTGGTTATCCTTGAGCAAATGTTATGCTTGCTTTAGATCCTAGTGTCTTACGAGACTAGCCTTTGTTAACAACCCTCATGTGCTGTCTTTAGATCTCCAGTGATTTGTTCAACTAAGTAGTCCAACGGAACCACACCTCTCTCTTGCACCGCTTGATAATAGTATGGACAGCCTTATGATTATTTATACAATATTAATGTACTCGAGCTTTTTCGGCTTTTTTCCACTTACGATTCTTATTGGTTGTGGCGGGAAAAGTATCGCCTTTCTCCATCTCAATCCGTTTTGGACTCTGGATCTCGGTATGAAAGCTGCGTCCCTCACCTACCTCTGTGTATGTGCCAGGGTTTGGAGCTTGGTCTCCGGGTTCATATTCAGTCTTCTCGCCCATGGTATACCTCCTTTCTATTGTTAATGAGGATTCGAATATATTGTGCGCAGTTGCTCCCTTAATCATGTGTCAATAAGATCACCTTTGATATCGAATCCCATGGTCTATTATGAACAGGTATAACTAAGAGGCTCTCGCATAAGACAAAGACGGTAGCATCTGTCAGCTCAGGGTAGGAAATCGGTGTAAGCTAAATTGAAATTCAAGATGTAATTATAGGATGTATCTTCCAAGCACTTGCGCTGGATGCGCAAATTTGGTATATTAATCAGGTGCGAGTTTAAGCTCGTTCCTTGCTCCTGACGTTAGATCAGGGGCCGTGAGACCACAAGGAGGTGAAATGATATGCGCAAATATGAAGTGATGTACATTATTCGTCCAGACATTGAACAAGATGTTGTTCAAGCTTCAGTCGAAAAATTCCAAGGCATCATCTCCAACGGTGGAGAAATTACAAAGCATGATGTAATGGGTAAACGCCGTCTTGCGTATGAGATTAATAAATTTAATGATGGCACTTTTGTTTTAGTTAACTTTAATGGTACACCTGAAGTTATCAACGAACTTGAACGCCTCATGAAAATTTCTGACGATGTTATTCGTTATCTCATTACTAAAGACGTAGCCTAAGTTTTATATGTTTTGCTCTGTAGTTAAATCGCTTGAGGGAGGGACTTAGATTGTTGAATCGTGTCATTCTGATCGGCCGGTTAACTAAAGACCCCGAATTGCGTTATACTCCTTCCGGGGTAGCTGTAACGCAATTCACGCTCGCTGTGGATCGTCCGTTTACGGCACAAGGCGGGGAGCGCGAAGCGGATTTTATTCCGGTTGTAACTTGGAGACAGCTTGCAGAGACTTGCGCCAATTATTTGCGTAAAGGCCGTTTGACGGCTGTAGAAGGACGCATTCAAGTACGAAATTACGAGAATAACGAAGGTAAACGTGTATACGTTACTGAAGTTATTGCCGATAATGTTCGTTTCTTGGAGTCGCCAAACCGCGAAGGCGGTAGCAGCGGGAATAGTAGTGCTACACGTGAAGAGCCTGCTTCTGGGGGCGAAGGACGTGGAAATTCCTCACGCAAAAATAACAATCAAGATCCCTTTTCCGATGACGGAAAACCGATAGATATTTCGGATGATGATTTGCCATTTTAGTAACGGAAAGGACTGAATAGCATGGCTTTTAAACCAAGAGAAGGCGCCGATAACGACAAAAGACCGGCACGTCGTGGCGGCCGTAACAAACGTAAAAAGGTTTGTTTCTTCACAGCTAACAAAATTACTCACATTGACTATAAAGATGTTGATTTGCTTAAGAAGTTCGTTAGTGAACGTGGAAAGATTTTGCCACGTCGTGTAACTGGAACTAGTGCAAAGTATCAACGTGCATTGACAATTGCAATCAAACGCTCACGTCAAATCGCATTGTTGCCATATACTACTGAGTAGTATCCGATAACAAGAAAAAGACAGTTGCTTCTATAGCGGCTGTCTTTTTCTATATTCATTGAATTATATTGTAATCTGTTAGTCTAGTGTTAAAATGAGTTGACAGCTAAGAAGTGACTATAGTAAATTATTGTAATCTGACAACTTTACTAGGAAATAGAATAGTTAAAAAATTTATTCGCATAAAAGGTAAAAGTCACATTGATGTCACTATTTATGACATAGTATTTTCTGTTGAATATACTTGTAAGTGGGTTACGAAACAAACCATGATTAGTAAATTGGAAGTAAAAGGAATTAAAAAAATATTATAAAGCACAAAATGTTGATTTAGCGCCATAAATGGATCAGATACATAAAATTTATTGGATAATTTTAAAAAATAGGTTGACGTGAGTTATTTTAACATTGTATGATTTACAATAATTTAGTAAAGAAATCTTGCAGCAATTACTATGGACTATAATTGACCGGTGGTCATTACGGTAAAGCTTTAGTGTGTTATAGCTTTATTGTAAGTTATCGTCAAGTAGAGTCTATGGTGAAAAGTAGGTTATTACTTGAATGAATAATTAATATATTCTTTTAAGTAAGGATCTACAGTTCGACCTATTTACTAATCAAAAACGAATTAAAGGGGGATTCATTTTGAAGAAGAAGTTATCGAGTATGATGTTAATTCTTTTGGTAATGATTACTATCTTGTCGGCATGTGGTGGTAATAACGCGGTAACGCCAGCAGCTGAACCTGCAGCTACAGAGACACCTGCGACTGAACCAGCAACAGATGAATCAGCAAATGACGGGGTATTCCCAGCAAGTGATCCATCGCTTAACCCAGCGCCTGCACTTAATCGTGCTGATACGCTAATTATTGGTATGACGGCTCCTAATGGTACATTTAGCCCGTTCTTCTGGTCTACAGCATATGATAAATATGTAGTAGAAACTGTATTTGATAGTTTCCTTGCAGTTCAAGGGGATGGAACTTACAAAGAGAGTCTTGCTGAAAGCGTGGATGTATCTGAAGATGGCTTGAAATATACATTTCATTTAAAATCAGGTATTAAATATAGCGATGGAACGCCGGTTACAGTAAAGGATTTCCTATTCGCACTTAAAGTGCTTCATGACCCAACGTATGATGGAGAAAGTGATATTCACTCTATTCATATTGTTGGGGGTAAAGAATTTCATGATGGAAAATCCAAGGACATCTCTGGTGTGACAGTCATTGATGACAATACAATAGAAATAAATGTAACTGAAAAAACAGCTCTAACAAAAGATCAACTGGGTGACATTCCATTATTGCCAGAAGCTTATTATGGTAAAGGATATTCATTTGGTAAATTGGATTCAATTAAAGAATTGAATGACAAACCGGTAGGTACAGGTAAATATATTATGAAGAACTTCGCAGCAGGCCAGGAAGTGGTATTTGAAGCCAATCCAGATTATTTCGCTGGAGCTCCAAAAATCAAAAACCTGATCTTTAAAGTAACAACTGACGATACGAAGCTAGCGATGTTACAAGCTGGTGAGATTGATATGGATATGGTTACTGTAAACGAAGATAATGTAGAGGAATTACAATCCTTAGGATTCTTAGATGTTCATATTTATCCAACAAATGGATATGGATATGTTGCATTTAACCACAATAAGGATAAATTTAAAGATGTTAAAGTTCGCCAAGCGCTAACGATCGGTCTGAACCGTAAAGAAGTTGTAGAAGGTTCCTTTGGTAAATATGCAGATGTAATCAATGTTCCTGAATCCAAAGTAGGTTGGGCTTATACAGATGAAGGTGTAGAGACTTATGACTTCGATCTTGAGAAAGCTAAAGCACTTCTTGATGAAGCGGGTTGGGCAGTAGGATCCGATGGTATTCGTGAGAAAGACGGAGAGAAATTCAAAATTGAATTCTCCGCAACAGCAGATAACTCAGTTGTAGAGGCATTGCTTCCAATCATGACGAAGAACTATAAAGAAATGGGAATTGACATTTCTCCAGAAACACTAGATTTCAACGCTATTATGGCTAAGAAAGATGCTGGAACTTTCGAAATGTACTTTGCGGCTTGGGGCTTGACTCCAGATCCAGATAACACAGTATATACTTCTGATGGCGCGCAAAACGATATCGGTTATGCCAATGCTACAGTAGATGAACTGATGAAAAAAGGTAAAGCTGAATTGGATCGGGAAAAACGTAAAGAGATCTATAAAGAAATGTACCAAGAGCTTAATGCAGATCTTCCTTACATCTACATGTACCAAAGAAGAGATATGTGGCCAGTTAACTCCAGAATTACAGGATTTGATCTAACGCCATATAAAGACTTCACATATAGTCTAAACCAAGTAGAAATTGCACCACAATAATAATACAACCAGATAAAATGAACTAATAGATGCACCCCTATATTCTTAAATTTCATTAGAAACTATAGAAGGGGGCGCAGCTTTTAGTTGAATCTATCTAGATGGATATATGCTCAGCCCCTATGGGGCTGGGCATGTCCAATTATAAAGCCAGGAGGAATAATATGAAGCAGTACATTTTTCGTAGACTGCTGCAGATGATCCCGACGTTGATCGGCATAACTATCATTGTGTTTGCAATTTCTCGTATGGTTCCAGGTGATTATATAACTGCCAAGGCTTCCCCTAACATGACAGCAGAGAAAGAAGCACAGCTTCGTGAGATCTACGGTCTGGACAAACCTGTTGCCAAGGCCTATATTGACTGGGTGGGAAATATGGCTATCGGTGATATGGGTGATTCGCTGCAGCATAAGAAGCCGGTAACTAAAGTTATCAATACTTATGTATGGAATTCCGTTGTCATTGCATTTACAAGTTTAGTGCTAAGTTGGATTATTGCAATATTTGCAGGGGTGTTCTCTGCCAAATTCCAGCACTCATTGTTAGATAAGATAATTACGTTGCTTATATTTATTTCGATGTCCTTGCCCTCATTCTTTATAGGGCTCCTGCTCATATTAATAGTCAGTCTAAATCTCGGGATAACACCCGTCGGTGGGATGACGACAGCTGGACTAGGTGCCACGGGATGGGAATACATTGTAGATGTAGGTAAACACATGCTCTTGCCTACTTTAGTATTAACTATGATAAGTACAGGTAGTCTTACACGGTATTTCCGTAGCTCGATGCTAGAGGTAATCCGTCAAGATTATATTCGTACTGCACGTGCCAAGGGACTAAAAGAACGGACTGTCATTTTCAAACATGCCCTACGCAATGCGATGATTCCAGCGATAACTTTGCTCGGATTTGAACTGCCTGCTTTGTTTGGTGGCGCGATTATACTGGAGAAGGTATTTATTTGGCCGGGGATCGGTCAGGTTTATCTAGGATCCATCAGTATGCGTGATTATCCGTTTATGCTCGGATTCACGATTTTTCTTGCCGTACTAACATTGCTGGGGAATCTGCTCTCTGATGTATTATATGGTGTTGCAGATCCAAGAATTCGCTTAAAGTAGGAGGAGATTCAGTTGTCCGTAGACGTTACACCACTAGAGATGAATGTACAAGTTCCAGTTAAGGCGCCAGCATCTCCTTGGAGATTGGCGATGCGTCGATTTGTGAAGAATCGGTTAGCGTTAATGGGACTTATTATACTAATATTTATGTTTATAATGAGTTTTGCAGGTCCTTATTTATCTCCCTATACGTTAGAGGACATTACCGTAGCTGATAAGAATCAAGCACCAAGTGAGGCGCATTGGCTAGGTACAGATAAGTTAGGGCGAGACATTCTGTTGAGAGTGATGCTAGCGGGTAGAATTTCTTTGACAGTAGGACTTGTAGCCACATCGATTTCGGTAACTATCGGAGCAACACTAGGTGCGCTTGCTGGGTTTTATCGTAAAGGAATTGATGCAGTTATCATGCGGATTGCGGATATTTTCATGGCGCTACCACAACTACCCATTCTGATTATTCTAGGTGCGGTGTTATCCGATCTCAAGGTAGATTCGGGTCAACGTATTTACTTTCTGATGTTTATTATCGGTGTTCTAGGTTGGACGGGATTGTCGCGTCTTGTACGCGGACAGATTCTATCACTACGTGAAATGGAATTTATGCAAGCCACGGAAGCATTAGGATTACGTGATCGCCGCAAAATATTCAAGCATCTGATACCTAATGTCGTTCCCATTATTATTGTCTCTGCAACACTAGGTGTCGCAGGAGCCATTCTTGCAGAATCAGCGCTGAGTTACCTTGGTATAGGTGTGGTACCTCCTACTCCGTCGTGGGGTAATATGATTTCAGCTGCTAATAATATGATTGATTTCCGCAAAAGACCTTGGCTATGGATTCCACCAGGGTTGTGTATTCTGACAACGGTTGTTGCGATCAACCTTATCGGTGAGGGCCTTCGTGATGCCCTGGATCCAAAAATGAAGAAATAGGGCACCCGTATGCTTAAGATAGGAGATGCGATATGGCTAAAGAGTTAGTAGAATTTCGTAATTTAAAAACGCATTTTCATACATCTGAAGGAATTGTAAAAGCGGTTGATGATGTTAGCTTTACAATTCGTGAAGGCGAGACATTGTGTGTCGTTGGAGAATCAGGATGTGGTAAGAGCGTCACAGCGATGTCTCTAATGCGTTTAATAGAGACTCCTCCAGGTGAAATTGCGGGGGGAGAAATATTGTTCGAAGGTAAAGATATTCTAAAGATGAGTAAGCGTGAGATGAGTCTAATCCGGGGGAATGAAATCTCAATTATTTTCCAAGAACCGATGTCTTCATTGAATCCGGTGTTGACAATAGGGGAGCAGATCGCGGAACCGATTATTCTGCATCTGATGATGAATCGTAAAGAAGCACGGTTGAAGGCTATTGAACTTATTAATCTAGTTGGAATTCCACGTGCAGAGAAAATATATGATTCCTATCCTCATGAATTAAGTGGAGGTATGCGCCAACGGATTATGATCGCCATTGCACTTAGTTGTAATCCCAAGCTGCTTATTGCGGATGAGCCAACTACAGCACTTGATGTAACGATTCAAGCGCAAATATTGGATTTGATGCGTGACATCAAGGATAAGCTTAACACTTCGATTATGCTTATCACCCATGATCTCGGCGTTGTGGCTGAAATGGCTGATTACGTTGTTGTCATGTATGCTGGTAAAGTGATTGAAGAAGCTCCTGTAATAGAATTGTTTAAAGATCCTCAACATCCATATACACAAGGACTTCTAAAAGCTAAACCTATTATTAATCAACAGCAGGATCGTCTGTATACGATCCCAGGTCAAGTTCCTAACCCGGTTGATTTAGGAGATAACTGCCATTTCCATGACCGTTGCCAGTCCTGCATGGATATCTGTAAAACGAAACAACCTCCATTCCGTTCACACGCGGATGGTACTCATAAAGTAGCCTGCTGGTTATATGAAGAAGAGAGGGAAGTACAGTGAGCGAACCATTACTGCAAGTCGAAAACTTGAAGAAGTACTTCCCGATTACCGGTGGAGTTTTCTCACGGACAGTGGGTCATGTCAAAGCGGTAGATGATATCTCTTTTCATATTAACAAAGGGGAGTCACTTGGGCTTGTAGGTGAGTCTGGATGTGGTAAAAGCACAGTCGGGCGTACGATCCTTCGTCTGCATGAGAAAACCGCAGGAAATGTATTGTTTAAGGGACAAGATATATATGAGCTTCCTAAGAAAGAACTACGTAACCTTAGACCGAAAATTCAGATCGTCTTTCAGGACCCTTACAGTTCACTGAATCCGCGAGTTAAGGTGGGTGACGCTATAGGTGAAGCCCTATTAGATCACGGTCTGGTTAGCTACAGAGAGCTTAAGGAACGTGTTCTGGAGACCATGAATATTTGTGGCTTGGCAAGTTATCAGTATAATCGATATCCTCATGAATTCTCCGGAGGACAACGTCAACGGATTGGTATTGCACGTGCACTTATTATGAATCCTGAATTTATTGTAGCGGATGAGCCAGTATCGGCGCTGGATGTATCCATCCAAGCGCAGATAATTAACTTACTGAGTGATTTACAGCAAGACAAAGGTCTTACCTACTTGTTCATCTCTCATGATCTGAGCGTGGTAGAGCATCTCTGTGACCGGGTAGGTGTAATGTACCTAGGGTCAATGGTTGAAATGGCTCCCAAAAGGGAATTGTTCAGTAATCCATTACATCCCTATACGAAGGCACTGATGTCGGCAATACCAATTCCCGATCCCACATTGAAACGAGATCGAGTTGTTCTTAAGGGTGATATTCCAAGTCCAGCTAATCCACCTTCTGGTTGTAAATTCCACACTCGCTGTCCTATCGCTTCCGATATTTGTAAACAGCAAGTACCTGAATATAAAGATGTTGGTGGAGAGCATTTCGTAGCTTGTCATTATGCATAATGGATGATATATAAGCGAGAATTGAATAGTGTTCTCATAAAGTTCAGACTCTGCCTTTTAAGGTGGGGTCCTATTTTTGTGTAAGTATTTGTGGAATATTTATAGGTGGAGCAGCATTTATTAAGGAATTTATAGGTGGATTAATAGAGTGAATCCAGAATAATGACACAAATGGTTAAAATATTGTTGGTTTCTTTTTAATAGTTTTAAGTTTACAATTGGATTGGTGTTTTTAAAAATTTCTATTATTGATGCTTCAAATGAGGTTTGATCTGTTTAAATATCGAAGGGAGGCATGAGGGTACTTATTATCATTTTATCTAACTGAAATCATTCAAATTCATCCTATATATAAAGAAGGAATTGAAATATGAAGAAACGAACAAAAGGTTTAATCATAGCTGTAACTGTCCTATTGTTAGTGGGGGCTAGTAGTTTAATTTTTCAGAAACAGTTGGCTATCCTGGCCTTTGACTTATTCTTATCTGAACAGGTAGAGGATACGTTACAAGCGAAATCTTATAAACCCTTAGAGGGTGATCAACCCCTTAAAGCCGAGACTGTTTCCTTTCAGACTAAGCCCTTCTCAATGTTGCTGTTAGGTACGGATCAACGTGGTGACGAAACAGCACGTTCGGATACGATGATGTACGCGGTAGTAAGACCGAAGGAATCCAAGGTGCTCCTTGTCTCTGTTCCTCGCGATACGTATACAGAGATTGTGGGTAAGGGGAAGAAGGATAAGGTTAATCACGCGTTTGCATTCGGGGGACAACAGATGGCCATGGATACTATGGAGGCATTGTTGGACCACGAGTTAGAGTATTATGCAACGATTAACTTCATAGGGCTGAAAGACGCAGTAGATGCTCTGGGTGGCGTGGAGCTACCGATTGGTAAAGATATTGTGAATAAGGAAGCAGACCATGAGAAGTTCACGGTAGAGGCTAATAAACCTATCTATACAGGTGAAGAGGCACTGAATTATGTACGTTATCGGGAAGACAGTGGGTTCAATCGGACGAAAAGACAGCAGATCTTTCTAGATTCCGTTGCCAAAAAGATGAAGAATTTAAACCAAATTACGAAAATCCCGGATCTGTTAGAGATTATGGGGTCTAACTTTCAGACGAATATGCAGCCTAAATTCATTATAGATCTAGCTAAACAGATCATGACGGGTAATGATACTGAAATTGTGAGCTATAGCATCTCGGGAACGGGTGTGCGAATTAATGGGGTATACTACGATGAGCCTGATGAAGATACTCTGAAATATGCACAGGATATGATCGATAATTGGATGAGTCAGAGTACGACTTCTGAGCAACTTATGCAACCCGATGATCAAGAGCTAGAGTAACAGGGTTATTGGTAAAACGGCAGTTCACTCATGGACTGTTGCTGCAATATCGTATGGAACATTCGGCGGTTCCATACGTATATAGGTAGGGGGGGACCTTCAATTAGGGACCATAAGGAGGACTACGTTACATGAATATAGCGTTTTTTCTACTTCCAAAACAAGAAGTGGTATGCTTGACGACAGAAACAACCTTGCGACAGACGTTAGAGCGAATGGAATATCATCGATTTACCTCCGTACCCATTCTTGATAAGAAGGGTGAATATGCTGGAACCATTACCGAAGGTGATCTATTATGGTATATGAAGAATTCAGAAGGTAAAGTTACATTTGAGAACGCTACGAAATTTCTTTTAAAAGATATTCCTCTCAGAATGAGTAATAAACCCGTCTCAATCGATGCCAACATGGAAGATTTAATTAATCTAGCTAAGGTTCAGAATTTCGTGCCTGTGGTGGATGACATGAACCGGTTTATAGGTATTGTACGCAGAAGCCAAATTATTGAATATTGCGAGAAATTCGTATCCAAGGAGTCCATGAATTCTCATTAAATGATTTCCCTATAATATGAATAGGCTTGCTATCATTAAATAGCTAAGACAGAAATAGCTACATAGCAGGTCTTTTTGCTGTCTATCTCTGCTAGGGTCTTGATGTAAGCACCTGGCTTTTGTGATATAATCGAGAATAAAGCTTTTTCAGGGAGGTTAACGTGTCAAATATGCCAAAGGATTTGGATGTAGCCAAACGCGCAAAAGTCATTGAATGGCTGAAGACCGAAGTGGTCGACCAGGTATCCCGATTGTTCAAGGCATTATGGGAAGGCAGCACAGCTCGGGTAGGCGATAGTCTTGCTAGTCTCATCATGAGTTCTTATATTCTGGGACGTAGGCTTGGTGTACCTTATCGTGACATCGATAATCTTTTATTGGATAAGCTAAAGAAACACAAACAAGAAGGGCATCAGCTTGAAGATTGGTACCAAGATATTTCCGCGCTTGAAGAACATGTGCGTAAGAGGTGAAAACATTTGAAATTTAATTCTACTTCGGCAGTGTGGAGCGGTGTTTATCTACTCCTGCTGCTGTCTTTACAGTATCCTGCTGCATCCATTTTCACAATATTTTGTATGATTGTGCCCGTTGTGCTTTTGTTTAATATGTTGAATACGAAGCAGTTCATCGTGCATATGGTTCTAGTCTGGGCAATCGCAGTACTAATTACTTCGGATGCCTCGCTACTCTTGATATCGGCGTATTTTGCGATTCCGGCCATTGTAATGGGAATTTGTTATAAGAGACGCACCTCATCACTGCGTACGATCGCATTAGGTGCTGGAGCAATTCTGATTGAGCTTCTCTTAATGCTTCTCTTAGGAAGATTGCTCTTCCAATTCGATCTTTCTGAATATATTCGTGAGATGGTGAATATGTTCACAGAACCTCTAATGGACGTAAATAATAATCCATTCATGAGTAATATCAACTGGACGGCCGATGATACTAAATATGTAAGTACGCTTACAGTATTAAAGATACCCTATGCGCTTATTGTCAGTTCATTTCTGATGGCTATAATAACGCACGCCTTAGCAAGACCTCTTCTAACTAGAATGGGTTATAACGTAACGAAGTTGAAGCCTGCCCATGAGTGGAGATTTCCGAGATCACTGATCTGGTATTACTTACTAGGTGTGGTGATTGAGATTATTGCGCATAACTCTGACAGTTCATACTTTAAGATGATAGCTGCAAACATGGTTCCAATCATTATTATGTGCTTCAAAATACAAGCGATTGGATTCTTGTTCTTTCTTGCCCATACACGCAGATGGAACAAAGTGATTCCCGTATTGCTCGCTTTTCCCGTCGTGCTTATTTCACCATTGGTTATTATCGGTATTATCGACTTAGCCTTTCCACTGCGTCAGCTTATGACGAAATCCAAATGATAGGATGATACGTTCATGCCTAAATTTCTACAGAAACGCTGGCACGGCTACTATACCATATGGGCGTTCATGCTTCTATTGCTGCTTGTCATCTGTGTCTCGTGGTATAACTGGCCACTAGGTATCGTCTCTCTGTGTGTTGTAGGAACGTTGTGCTACTTCATATTAAAGACGGAAATGACCTTCCGCAAAGATTTGCTAGAATATATCAATGGCCTTTCATTCCGCATTAAAAGGGTGGAAAGCGATGCGATAAGTATGTTACCCTTCGGTATTGTACTTTATAGTGAAGATCGGAGTGTAGAGTGGCACAATCATTACGTAGGTGACATATTTAAGCGCAAGTCGTTGATTGGGATGACATTGCAAGAGATGTTCCCGCAACTTTCGGCGACCTTTGGTGATAAGAAAGAGGGAAACAAAGAGAACACGCATAAGGAATACCAAGCTCAGACTGAAATTCAATATGAAGATCGGCACTTTCAACTGGTTATGATTCCAGATGAACGACTGATTTATTTGTATGATATTACGGATTTGATGGTGTTAAGGTCAAGGTATGAGGATGAGAAGCTAGCATTAGGAATTATAATGATTGATAACCTAGATGAAGCAGCTCAAGGAATGGATGACCAACAACGTACAGCAGTAATTGCTAAAGTTGCCAGTGAGATTACAAGCTGGGCTAGAATGTATAAGATATACTTAAGAAGGTTGTCATCTGATCGTTATCTTATGGTGCTCCATTATAAATCACTTCAGGAATTAGAGAAGAGTCGATTCGTCGTCTTAGATGAGGTTAGAGAAATGACTGCGGATCTGAAAGTACCGATGACATTAAGTATTGGTATGGCTTTCGGTTCGGATAGTATTACGGAGCTTGGAGAGTTAGCACAATCCAGTCTAGATATGTCACTGGGCCGTGGTGGTGACCAGGCAGCGGTGAAGGCGGGTCAGCGGTTATCTTTCTATGGCGGTAAATCTGGTGCAGTAGAGAAGCGGACACGAGTTCGAGCGCGGGTCATTGCGCATGCGCTGCGGGATTTAATGCAAGAAAGCGACAAAGTGATCATTATGGGACACAAGATGCCTGACATGGATGCTATTGGTGCATCCATAGGGGTACTTAAAGCGGCTCAAATGTATAATGTCGATTCTTATATCGTACTCTCGGACAACAACCCATCTATTGAACGAATGATGGAACAGGTGAGTAAAGATGAGAGACTCATGCAGCGGTTTATAACTCCGGAGCATGCTTTGCAGATGCTTAGTCAGAACAGTCTGCTCGTTGTTGTTGATACACATAAAGCATCGATGACGATGGAGCCACGTCTTGTGCATAATGCCGCTAGGATTGTTGTTGTAGACCACCACCGTCGTGGGGAAGAGTTTATAAACGATGCTGTACTTGTCTACATGGAACCATATGCTTCATCTGCCAGCGAACTCGTAACGGAGCTGTTACAATATATTCATGAGAAAGTCATGCTTAGTCCGCTGGAAGCTACAATGTTATTAGCGGGTATTATTGTAGATACGAAGCATTTTGCACTTCATACAGGATCTAGAACCTTCGAAGCGGCAGGTTTCCTACGCCGTGGAGGTGCCGATACGGCGATGATTCAGCGAATGCTGAAGGAAGACCTTCAGGAGTATCTAGCAAAGGCAGAGATTATTAAGAAGGCTAAGATGGTTCATAACCACATTGCACTAGCTGTAACGGAATCTGGGACGGTAATATCGCAGCTATTCATTGCACAGGTGGCAGACACATTGCTTAGTATGACGGATGTTGTAGCTTCCTTTGTTATCAGTGAACGTCCGGATGGATTGATTGGAATAAGTGCCCGTTCTTTAGGGCGGATGAATGTGCAAGTTGTGATGGAGGAGCTCGGCGGCGGCGGGCATTTGACGAATGCTGCTGTTCAGCTTAAGGGTACCGTAAGTGAAGCGGCAGCGAAGCTTGAGGAAGTGCTGGCGCAAATTGAGGAGAAGGAAGGGCTATTCGAATGAAAGTCATTTTTATAAAAGATGTTAAAGGCCAAGGGAAAAAAGGGCAAGTCAAAGAAGTATCTGAAGGATACGCAGCGAATTTCTTATTGCCACGTGGATTAGCTAAATCGGCAACAGATGGCAACATGAAGACGCTTGAGAATCAGACTGTAGCCGAACAGAATCGTAAGGATCAGGAGAAAGAGGAAGCTCAAGCGCTAGCTAAGAAGCTAGAGGGGATGAATATCGTCCTTAGTGCTAAATCTGGTGAAGGTGGACGTCTGTTCGGAGCTATTACGAGTAAACAGATTGCTGAAGCGTTGGCGGCACTTGGCGTGAAGATTGATAAACGTAAGATTGAGCTAGGTGATCCGATTCGGAACTTAGGCGTAACTCAGGTACCTGTGAAGTTACATTCTGAAGTAAAAGCAACGTTGAAGGTCCAAGTAGCGGAGGGATAAAATGGGTGGCGAGCTTTTTTTTGATAGGATTCCCCCACAAAATTTAGAGGCAGAACAAGCTGTTCTCGGCGCTATATTACTACAAAGTGAAGCTATGATCACGGCAATGGAGCGGGTACAAACCGAGGATTTCTATGATAAGCCACATCAGTTAATCTATGAAGCTATGATTGACCTCGGGGAGCAGAATCAACCGATTGATTTAATTACACTGACCTCATTGCTCCAGGATCGTGGCCAACTTGAAGATATAGGCGGCGTTAGTTATTTAGCGAGGCTGGCTCATGCTGTGCCAACGGCTGCTAACGTTGATTATTATGCACAAATTATTGAAGAAAAATCGATGCTTCGGCGCTTAATTCGTACAGCAACGCATATTGTGAGTGAAGGGTATACGGGTGGAGAAGATGTCTCCGGTATGTTAGGGGACGCAGAGCGAAGTATCTTAGAAATCTCTAACCGACGTAGCGGCAGCGGATTTGTGTTGATTCGTGACGTACTCATGGATGTATTCGAACGGGTAGAGATGTTGCATGAGAATAAAGGTGGAACCTCGGGAATTCCAACAGGATTCGTTGATCTTGATAAGATGACGAATGGTTTTCAACGAAATGACCTTATTATTGTAGCTGCCAGACCTTCTGTAGGTAAAACGGCTTTCGCGTTAAACATTGCTCAGAATGTCGCTGTTCGTGCCAAGGAAACGGTAGCTATTTTCAGTCTGGAAATGTCTGCACCTCAGCTCGTTCAACGGATGATCTGTGCTGAGGCTAACTTGGATGCAAATGCGATGCGTACGGGTGAATTTAAAGATGATGATTGGGCCAAGCTAACCATGGGGATCTCCTCTCTGTCAGAGGCAGAGATTTATATCGATGATTCACCGGGTATCACGGTAGCAGATATCCGTGCGAAATGTCGTCGACTTCAGAAAGAGAAGGGGCTTGGAATGATCGTTATCGATTATTTACAGCTTATTCAGGGTCGTGGTAAATCTGGAGAGAACCGTCAGCAGGAAGTATCCGACATTTCCCGTACACTGAAGCAGATTGCACGTGAGCTTGAAGTGCCCGTAGTAGCATTATCCCAGCTAAGTCGGGGTGTTGAGCAGCGGCAGGACAAGCGTCCGATGATGAGTGACTTGCGGGAATCGGGTTCAATTGAGCAAGATGCTGATATCGTCTCATTCTTGTACCGTGATGATTACTATAATGCGGATACAGAAAAAAAGAATATCATTGAAATCATTATTGCGAAACAGCGGAACGGTCCAGTAGGGACTGTTGAGCTTGTGTTTCTTAAAAACTTCAATAAATTCGTTAACTATGAAAGAGCCCATTCAGACCCATTTGCGGGATAATGTCATGTGACTATTCATGTTGATGAGAAATGGTAATCTAATTCCGAACAATCGCACAATACATTGTGCGATTGTTCGTTTTTAATTTGACTTTGAAAATCGAGGCTGGTAAACTAATAATGTTGCTTTACAGCAGTAAATGGAAATAATGATAGCGTGGAATATGAAATTAAAACCAAGGTGTATATAGCACCAAAAGGGGAATGAACATGTCAACAGTAGTCGTTGTGGGCACACAATGGGGAGACGAAGGCAAAGGCAAAATCACGGACTTTCTCGCGGAGAGCGCTGATGTGGTTGCCCGGTATCAAGGCGGCAACAATGCTGGTCATACCATTCTGATTGACGGTAAGAAATATAAACTCAGCCTGATCCCATCCGGTGTTTTCTATGATGATAAGACTTGTGTCATCGGTAACGGAATGGTGATTAACCCAGCTGCACTTATAGAAGAAATTAATTATATTCATGAAAATGGATTCACAACGGATAATTTAGTCATTAGTGATCGTGCCCATGTTATTATGCCCTACCATATACTTCTGGATGCATTGGAAGAAGATCGTAAAGGGCCGAATAAGATTGGTACAACACGCAAAGGGATTGGCCCTTGTTACATGGACAAAGCAGCGCGTAATGGTATTCGAATCTCTGATCTACTGGATGCAGAAGAATTCGAAGCTCGTCTTCGTCAAATGATGACTGAGAAGAACCATATGATTGAGCAAGTGTATGGTGTTGAGGCATTAGATGTAGAAGAGACGCTGAAGCAATACCTGGAATATGCAGAATTTATTAGACCGTATGTAACGGATACATCCGTCGTATTGAATGATGCTATTGATGCGGATCGCAAGGTACTGTTTGAGGGAGCACAAGGTGTAATGCTTGATATCGATCAAGGAACATACCCTTTTGTTACATCCTCTAATCCTTCCGCTGGTGGGGTGTGTATCGGTTCTGGCGTAGGTCCATCTAAGATCGAGCAGGTTATTGGTGTGGCTAAGTCTTATACAACTCGTGTAGGCGATGGTCCATTCCCTACAGAACTTGATAATGAGATCGGTCATTATATTCGTGAAAAAGGATTTGAATATGGTACTGTAACGGGCCGTGCACGTCGTGTAGGTTGGTTCGATAGCGTAGTTATACGTCATGCGCGTCGGGTTAGTGGTATCACAGGATTGTCCCTTAACTCCCTAGATGTTCTATCTGGACTTGAAACTGTGAAGATCTGTACAGGTTATAAATATCGTGGTGAAGTGATCGAATATTACCCAGCTAGTCTTAAGATGTTGGCAGAATGTGAAGCCGTCTATGAAGAGATGCCAGGTTGGAGTGAAGATATTACAGGAGCTAAGACATTAGCAGATTTACCTGAGAATACGCGTAATTATGTACAACGTGTATCTGAATTGACGGGTATTCCGATTGCAATCTTCTCTGTTGGACGTAATCGTGATCAGACGAATCAAGTACTACCTATTTACAAAGCATAATGGATTGAAATCCATATCATAAGCCTGTCTGCCGCTAAGCGGTAGATAGGCTTTTTTGTTGTACATACCCATAGAAAAATTATTGTTGCCACGTATCCTTATCTTTAGTTGGGATTGAAACCCTCACATATGGTCAATACTGTCATGTATATAGAATAAATTTAAGAAAGATCATCAAGATGGGTAGTAAAGGAGTGTGTGATATGAAATTTATGCAATGGCTGCTGAAGGTGACTTTGACGATTACATTGGTTTGCGGCTTGACGGTATTCACTACGGGGATGGTGGTAAATGCTTATCTGGAATCGATATTAGCTAAATTCAATATTCAGTTTGAGGGAGAAACATTTACATGGGGCGGTATGGTGCAAGGGATGTTCGGAACGAAGTCCAATACCAATACGAGCATGGATACTAATATCGTCAAGAATCCGGATCCGGATACCCATACGAATGTGGAAGTTGAGGAATCGTCCACGGTAAATAAAGATGATAAGACGGAAGGGACAAAGAGTGAGGGGGATTCTGAAGAAGCTGGAGAGGAGGCACCGATTGATGCGCTTCCAGTGATGGGACAGAATCAATCAGAGGAGTCAGATGTGGAAGAGCCGAATAATCGAAGTGAATCAGGAAAAGATCAATTAGTCATCGTGACACCGGATGAAGTTTTACGTAAAAAGGACAACTTACCTGTCGGCGAAAAAGAAGAAATTTTTAACATACTCATGACTAAGCTTCCTCAACAAGAAGTACAGAATATATCTACTGCCATGGAGAATGGCCTTACGGAACAAGAACTTATAAGCATAGAAAAGACGTTGTCCCAATACTTAAGTCAAGAGGAGTATGACAAATTAATGGCGCTACTGAAAGCATGAGAAAGCATGAGATAGGTATGATTGTCACATATTCGTAACTAATACTAAATAGACCAAATATTAGGTTGTATGAAAAAACCCGCGTGATTAGCGGGATTTTTGGCGTTTGGGAAAGGTTGAATAACACTTCAAGCATGTGTTAAAGTTAGTAATAGCGAAAAAGGTTAAAATTTTGAAACCTTTTGGGATGAAATCTAATTTTAAAAGGTGGCATCCGTTACGGAACCTAGTAGCGATTGGGCTGACAAAAGGAGATAACCATGAAAGTGTTCAAAAGTATACGAACGTTAAGAAAAAAGAAGGACATGCAGACATCCGGTGATATGGAACGGAGTGAACTGCAAATGGCGAAAGGCGTAAATACATCCCCTAAGGTCAGAAGATGGTTGACAGTGTTGGCATCCGGAGTGGTCATTACTGTAGGACTAGTATTTGCGGGAAATGAGTACATTAATGCCAACCATGTTACTTACTATAAGGTGTATGTTCATGACCAGGAGATCGGCAAGGTCAAGAACAAGGAGCAAATTGAACAATTATTTAACCAGAAGCGGGAAGAATATCAAAGTAAGTATCCTGATGTAGCAATGGTATTGCAAACGGAAGGCATTACGATGAAAGAGGATACTGCTTTTATGGAAGAAGTGGATAGTTCGACGACGCTTCAAAAGCTAGACGGCATGCTTAAGGCTTACGCTAAAGGTGTTGAGATGAAGGTGGATGGCAAGGTTGTTGCCATACTTAAGGATCAAGATGCGGTAGATGAGGTATTGGAGCAAGTGAAAGAAGAATACTTACCCGTAGCAGAGAAGAGTCAGCCAAATGTGAAACAGATGTCTTACTCGCCCAGCAAGGCGAGTGCCACAGTTGCACCAGAATCTTCTGTTCAATCGGTTAAAATTGGGGAAAAGGTGGACTCTACACCTGCTGAGGTTGACCCTAATAAAGTATTAAGTGTAGAGGATGCAACCAAGCTGATCGTAAAGGGTGCAGAAGCTCCAGTGCTGTATACGGTTGCTGAGGAAGATACAATAAGTTCTATCGCTAAGCGATACACGGTCAGCGAGAAAGAGATTTATCTTAATAATCCAGTTATCAAGGAGAAATATCTTCAAATCGGAGACACCTTGAAGCTGACGGCTCCTAAATCGCCTTTAACAGTGACTACGGTAGAGAAGATATCCGAAGAGGTTGTGACTGAACCTAGAGTGGAAATTCGCAAAAGTGGGGAGCTTCCTGCAGGTAAAACAAAGGTTGTTCGTTCAGGGCGTGAGGGTCTTAAAGTGATGGAATATCTCGTTACGAAAGAAAATGGACAAATGATCAATGAACAGTGGCTTGGTCAAGATGTCGTCACGGAGCCGCTAACGGAAGTTGTGTTGCAAGGAACTAAGGTTATCGGTCAAGGGTCAGGACAATTTGCTTGGCCAGTGAGCGGAGCAACCATAACCAGCACGTACGGTGCACGTTGGGGTAAAACTCACAAAGGTATTGACGTAGTATCGGGTAACCGTACAATTATGGCCTCAGATAGTGGTATTGTTAGCTTTACAGGCGTAATAAGTGGTTATGGAAATGCAGTGATTATTAATCATAGCAATGGTTACACGACGTTATACGGACATCTCAACAGTATTACTGTCCATCAAGGGGAAGCTGTTGAGCAAGGAACGGGAATTGGCATTATGGGGAATACAGGTCGCTCAACAGGGACGCATCTTCATTTTGAAATTCTCAAAAATAACGTCGCCCAGAACCCAATGAAGTACTTGGAATAGAGCTAACTATAAAGAGAGTAATACCTTACAAGGGAGGTATTGCTCTCTTTGCGATTTGACTGCTATATAGTAGTTATAGTAGGGTGTGGCTGTCCTTCAGGTGTGTTAAAATAATATAAAGAGAGCATAAGATCTATGTCTTGAAATATAAGGTGGGATAATGTCATGCAGGGAACCATTCTAGTCGTGGACGATGAACAACCTATTGCCGATATTCTGAAATTTAATTTAGAAAAAGAAGGTTATGACGTCATTTGTGCCTTGGATGGCATTAGTGCTGTTGAGTTAGCTTTGACCATGAAGCCTGATCTTATATTGTTGGATCTAATGTTGCCAGGTAAAGATGGGATGGATGTATGCCGGGAGGTACGGGCTGCACATTTACAAATGCCTATTATTATGCTGACAGCTAAAGACGGAGAGATCGACAAAGTATTAGGATTAGAGCTCGGAGCAGATGACTATGTGACCAAACCGTTCAGTACGCGTGAATTGTTAGCACGGGTGAAGGCACATATGCGGCGCCAGATGAAGGCAGCCATTTCGTCTGAAGCGCTGGCGGCAGATGAAGAGAAGCAAGGGATAAAGCTGTTTGACTTGTTCATTGATACGGATATGTATTTAGTGTTTAAGAATGGGGAACCGCTCGATCTGACGCATCGGGAGTACGAACTAATATTCTATCTTGTGAAACATGCAGGAAAAGTAATGACACGGGAGCATTTACTTCAGGCAGTATGGGGATTTGAGTATTTCGGAGATGTACGTACGGTAGACGTAACCATTCGTAGACTCCGTGAGAAAATAGAGGAGAATCCAAGTAAACCGGAATATATTCTTACCCGTAGAGGGCTCGGTTATGTCATGCGCAGTCCTAAAAACGGAGGGCTGTAATGAAGATAGCCTCCTTTTTCCGCACGATTCAGGCAAAGCTTATTATCGTATATATGCTGCTGATTCTAATCGCCATGCAGCTGATTGGCGTCTATTTCGTGAGTGCTATGAAAAATTCACTAACCAGCAACTTTACCAAAGATCTGCAAGAACAGGCAGAACTACTCTCAGTCATGGCTGCGGATAAATTGGGAGGCGACTTTGACGCCGGGAAGAATTCCGTTGAAAGCTTAGGGGTTATCGTAAACAATCTATTTAATTTAAGTGGAGTGGAGATTCAAGTACTTGATGCTAATGGTAAAGTACTGATTACTTCTCTATCTGCACATGCTAGTTATATAGGACGCAAGAATACCCAGACGGTGGTTAGTCGTGCACTTCAAGGCATTAGCGATAATGAAGAGTATATGATTGATGAAGACAATGAACGTAAACGAGTGGTAGCTAAGCCTGTCGTCAGTAACGGTAAGATTGTAGGTGCGATCTATATCGTTGCTTCCATGAGTGAGCTCCATGACACAATGGGACGGGTTAATAATATATTCATATCTGGGATTCTAATAGCGCTGGGCTTAACAGCTGTATTAGGTGTTATTCTCGCACATACCATTACGCAACCGATTATCGAGCTGACTCGCCATGCTAAGGCGGTAGCGGAAGGAAGCTTCGATCAGAAGATGCCGATCTTCGGTAAAGATGAGATTGGACAGCTGAGCGAAGCCTTTAACTATATGACAAGTCGGCTACAAGAAGCGTTGCTACAGAACGAAGAGGAGAAGGAGAAGTTAGCTTCGATCCTCACCAATATGAGTGACGGCGTCATTGCCACTGATGAGGCAGGACATATCATTCTGATGAACCGTCGTGCAGGAGAGATGCTCGATCTTGATGAGGACTCCGTAGTTACACGTGATATTACGTTATTGCTTAGACTTGACCTAGAGCAGGCACGGGCATTCACCGAAGGGACTATTAGTACAACGTTGTTGGAGATCAATCCAGAGGAAACAAACGAACCGAATATGGTACGTGTTACGTTCATGCCTATTTATCGGCGGGAGTTCGGGATTACAGGCACCATCGCTGTATTGCAAGATGTAACGGAGCAGGAGAAGTTAGAGGCCTCTCGCCGTGAATTCGTGGCGAATGTATCCCATGAATTAAGAACGCCACTGACGACGATAAAAAGTTATACAGAAGCGCTTGATGATGGGGCATTAGAGGAACCACAGTTAGCATCACGCTTCGTAGGTGTTATTCAGAATGAGACAGAGCGAATGATACGGCTCGTAACAGACCTTCTTCACTTATCGAGACTGGATAATAAGGAATCATTCTTACGTAAGCAGATGACCGATATGTTCGAGATGCTGGAGGATGTGAGTGACCGGTTTTCTTTTCAAATGCAGCAGAAGCAAATTCAATCAGAAATTACTGTGGAAGAGAAAATCCATAGTGCATGGCTTGATCGCGATCAAATTGACCAAGTGCTGGATAACCTCGTATCGAATTCACTGAAGTATACTCCTGAAGGTGGAAAAATAACGTTAGATGCTAGATTAACAGAGAATCATATGATTGCGATTTCCGTTCAGGATACGGGGATGGGAATCCCCAAGAAAGATCTAGGGCGAATTTTTGACCGCTTCTATAGAGTGGACAAGGCTCGTTCACGTAACATGGGAGGCACGGGACTTGGGTTGTCCATTGCCCGGGAAATTGTCAATGCACATGGTGGAACAATATCTCTTCAATCAGAATTTGGACAAGGCACGAAAGTCACCTTTACACTGCTTCTGCAAGAAGAGGGAGGGGAGACGATATGAAGGAGAAGCTTAAAACCGTGTTGTTAGTGTTGCTGGTAACAAGTAGTCTCGTACAGAGCTACTTCTTAATGTATCGCCTCCCGGGTAGCGATTCTGTAGCTAAAACAGCAACGAATTATATCAAGACGGATGATATGGGACCGGAAGAACGCGCAGAGAATCTTATTTATCCGGATAAAATGGTCATTCATATGGGGGGCGATAAGCACACGATCTTCTATCCCCATTCGACCTTCTATGATTTGATATTCTCTCGTCTACAGGCACGGAGCTTCGATAGTTTTCAACGTCGGTCTATACAGAATATTGATATCAGCGAATTACGCGCTCAGAATGATGGGATTGAATTAACCTTTGCTTCGGGGGTACCTGTAACTCTTCTGGAGCGAGTGATGCAGATTCAGCCAGACGCATTGTTCCAAGCGGAGCAGATTGATCGTATTTGGATATATAATGTTAAGAATGAGACGAAGGCGCACGCACTGTTCTTTAGCACCGAAGGGGACGTCGTCTATGAAGCGGGTAAAGCTGATCTCACCGCGCAGGATGTTCAGCAACATGTTGATTTCGGCAAAGAGTGGACGGCATATACTTCTATTAAGGGTTCCTATTATATCCCCGAGTCTGATATAGATATGGTGGAGGCTGAATTCGAAATTGGAGTGTACGATACGGAGCAAATGCAACGGAGTCTATTCGTTGATCCAAGCATTACCCGTAACATAAGGGAAAAGGACGGTTCGGAGATTTATACGGATAGCAAGCGTAGTCTACAAGTTAGGCAGGAGCAAAAGTGGATGAGCTATACAGATCCCGCAGCCCTGCCTGCTGGTGAGAGTAGTGCAGGTTCTGATGTACTAGCTGCCATTGATTTCGTGAACCAACATGGTGGATGGAATGGTGATTATCGGTTGAGTGTGGTTGGAGATGGTGAACCGGAGAATAAGGTAGTGTTCCAGCAGTACTATGGTGCATATCCCGTTCTGGATACCCCCCAATTTCAATATGGTGTCATGACACTGAACTTACAACAGGGCACTGTATCTTCTTATCAGCGATCGTTGATCTACAGTGAATCTGGAGTCGCAAGTAAGAAAGTGAAGAAATTGCAGGGCGGGGATAAGCTGAGAGCTAGGCTTAAAGATGTAGAGAAAATATCGGTCATTGTGGATGTATACCCGGCCTATCAGCCTTCATTGACGAAGAATGGCATAAGGCTTACCCCCGTATGGGCAGTAAGGTTACAGAATGGCACAGTGACTGTGCTGAAGTAAGCAGGGTTCATCGGGTGGGAATTGTTGATAAATGTACCTAGTGAAGGAGGAACAAGGATGGATTGGGGACGAGCTAAAAATGTACTTATATACGCGTTCTTGTTGCTTAATCTTGTGCTGAGCTATCAGTTATGGACAGATGTACGCGAGCAGGCGAACACTAATCTAGACTTTACTTCACTAGGCGCAAATACACAGAAGGTGATGAAGGAGAAGAATATTCAGATCTTGTCACTGATTCCGAGCTATACACCTGTGCTTCCGAAGATTACTTATCATTACCTCTCTGGAGAGGGTATCAGTACGCCCGTGGTGTTAGATCAGCCGATTGATAGTAAGTTAGTTTTTATTGGTAACGATCTAGTGAAGGCATTAGCCAATCAAATTCCTCAAATTAATCAATATCAATTCGATTCTACATCTAGAGAAGATGGTATCTTCGTATTCCTCCCTCTTGTTGAGGAGAAATGGCCATTGTTCAATGATCAGACGAGATTAAGCTTAATATATAGTAATCAGAAGATTAATTCCTATCAACTATCGCTGATTGACATTGTTCCTTCAAACGAAGAGGAACAGCAGAAGGTTCTACCTGCAGCAGATGCACTAGGTACCTTAATTGATAACAATTATATTCCACCGAATTCGGTGGTGAAGGATATAAAGCTAGGTTATTATGGAGAGACGTTTAATTCGGAGAATCAGGTAGCAGCTCCTGCATGGCGTTTCACATTAGAGAACGGCGTGTACTATGTGCAGGGGATTAGTGGGGATGTTATTAGCCCTAAGACAGAGAAAGTAAAGGAGTAGAGATTCATGGGGATATCTTTTACCGTATTATCGAGTGGTTCAACAGGGAATGCAACGGTGGTTACGAACGGGGAAAATACCCTTTTGATCGATGCAGGGTTCAGCGCTAAGCGAATTGATGAGTTACTCAAGGAACGTGATCTCGTGGGGAGCGATATTGATGGGATCCTAATTACGCATGAGCATTCGGACCATATCAAAGGTCTGGGCCCAGTAGCACGCAAATATAATTTGCCGATCTATGCCAATGAGAAAACATGGGATGCCATGAACAAATCAATCGGAAAGATTGCTGAAGAGAATAGAATCGTGATGGATAGTGGTGAAGCGAAGGATTTCGGTACACTTCAAGTGGAATCTTTCGGGATTTCGCATGATGCTGCGGATCCTGTAGGTTACAATTTCTATGATGGAGAAGAGAAGCTTAGTGTCGCTACAGATTTAGGATATGTGAGTGATAAAGTGAAGCGGGCGATCTCGGATGCAGATGTGTTGGTATTGGAAGCGAACCACGATATTGAGTTGTTACGTATGGGACGCTATCCATGGAATACCAAGCGCCGTATTCTCGGCGATATGGGTCACCTCTCGAATGAGGCCTCTGGTGAAGCGATGAGCGAACTGCTAACCGGAGATACCAAACGGACGTATCTAGCGCATTTAAGTCGGGATCACAATATGATGGATTTAGCCAAAATGACTGTTCGGGACGCCATGGAAGAACGCGGGTGTTTCTATAAAGAAACGGATTTCCAATTGTGTGACACCTATTATGATCGTCCTACGCCATGGGATAAGGTGAGCAAGCCATAAATTGATCAAGCTCAGCTGCCTTATTTTCCATTTCTTCACGGGTAAAGATGCCTTTGTCTACTAACAGTTCGAGCATCGTGCTGATGGCGAGGGTATTGAGGTAATGCTCGTCCTTTAAATCCGCTAATTTGGCAATCATGGACACCAAGTCCGTAGATAGATTAGGTTGTTCCATCGTTCAAAAACCTCCTTCGATTTAGTGACAGTTCTTCCATCATCGACCATTAATCTCTTGGATAAAATAGTATGTCCGTAGAGATACATATGTTACAATTAAACGACTCATATGAATCTATGAAACTTTTTAATCAAGAGCTATATGGTTAGTGTAGTCTGTTTCTTTAAAAAACATTCCTTTAATTATATAAATTTGTGAAAAAATGAATAAAATTTTACAATTTGAATCAATTTCCAAACATTTTTTTGCAAAAGAGGTCTTTTGAAGCTTAAAGTGGCGTATTTCTGGTGATGTAAATGAAAAGGGGTTTAAAGTGCGGCCTTTTGGGTCCTTAAGTATTTAAAGGGATATAGGGTCGTAGCGACCCCGTTATGTGGTGCGTGACAACGAGGGGGAGAGAATCACAATGGGCTTGTTTAATGATGAATTTTACTCGACCAAAGTATCAAGACAGAAGAAACAATATACCAAATCTAAACCAAGATCCGTAAGTTGGCCTCAACCCCGTAGTCGTTCTGGTCTGTCCACATTGCAGGTTTCGTTGATTAGTTCGGTCGTTAGTGCCTGTCTGGCTGTTCTAGTATTCAGTCTAGTAACAGGGTTACCGACTTCAGCAAAAGACTCAGCTATGGTGAGTGCGGCTCCAATCCAGCAGAACGATGGCGACCCTTACGAACGTCTTATTCTGGCGGCAGCGAAGGTACGTCCTGCCGTGGTGAGTATCGTGAATTATAAGGATTATAAGAAGGATGTTCAGAAGTTAGATGAATCTGGCGTCGGGTCTGGTGTTATTTTTAAACAAGAGGACGGTCTTGCCTATATTATTACCAACAATCACGTCATCAATGAAGCGGAAGAGTTGGAAGTGATAACGGTAGACGGTGAGACGAAGAAAGCTACATTGGTCGGTACGGACTCCGTTAATGATATTGCAGTATTGTCTATAGATGATAAGGATATTAAGGTCATTGCCGAGTTGGGTGACTCAGACAAGTTACGTTTGGGCGAGACTGTAATCGCTATTGGGAATCCACTGGGGCTTGGAGACACATTAACCTCTGGGATTATCAGTTATACGGATCGTATCATTCCGGTGTCTCTGAACCAAGATGGTGTATATGATTGGGAACAAAGGGTCATTCAGACGGATGCTGCCATTAATGAAGGTAATAGTGGTGGGGCGCTGGTCGATTTAAATGGTAAAGTTATTGGTATTAATACGATGAAAATATCGGATGCTGGAGTGGAAGGACTAGGGTTCGCTATTCCTATGGATCAAGTGATGAAGACGGTTCAAGAACTAATGGACTATGGTAAAGTGTCTCATTCCTACCTTGGGGTATATACGGTAGATTTGAATAATTCCTTCTCTCCCATTGATGAAGATCAACGTAAGGAATTGAAACTACCTGATGAAGTGGAGGATGGGGTTCTCATTCTAGATGCGGTTGGTCCTGCGCTGGATGCAGGATTACAACTTAATGATGTCATTACGCAATTAAATGGTAAGGCGATCACCACAACACTAGAGCTACGGAAATTTCTCTATGATGAGACGAAGGTCGGAGATGAACTTACGGTTACCTACTATCGCGAGGGTGAACTAAAGACAGTGAAAGTGCTGCTGAAGGATAAGCCTGAGGGCGAGGAGTAAGGTAGATCGTGGGAAGGTACATATATACCTTCTACGGGTTGTGAACCTGAGGAGATAGGGGTATATTTAGTATATAAATTGAACTAAAGTTTACTCTCTCCTATGCTATAGTTTCTAATGAAATCAGGCATATGGAAGTTCGTCTTTATTTCATTTTATGTGTATAAACAGCAGAGTGTAATTCAGAAAGGATGCTTTCATTCATGTACGTAGTATGCAAAGATCATGTGGAGCTTGCTATTGATTTGTTCGTCGATGAATTTGAGGATGCACCAGATATTGTAGACTTGAAGGAAACAGAATTCTCCGATTGGGATCCACCGGTGAAATGCCGTGAATGCGAGCAATCCGCTCAATATTTGGTAGTCTAGAATAGAAGAGTTGAATATGGGATGTTAGGGAAGGGCGTGTTTATGCGCCCTTTTTGTATTGGTGGGAGAGAGAGCGGGAGCTTTCTTTGGGGGTATGGGTAAGGACAAGGATAAGGATAAAGATAAGGATAAGAATGAGAATGAGAACGGAATGAGAATAAGGGCAAAGGATTCGACCTTGAAATATCAGCGGGAAGGAATTGAAGATGAATAACAGGAAATTCTCCTGTAAATATGACTTGTACATTGAATGGAGATCATTTAACTGGAATTTATCCATCTAGGGTTGGCTGTGTTGCAGATACCTATAGTTAAGGACTGATTATGGGGCTGAACTGGAGAAGATGAGTAAAGTATAGAGGTTATTAGGTAGCTATATAAATTAAATAACTGAGAGATTCTATTTAGGAAGAGATACATAAATAAGATGGGGGTTGGTTGAGGTGTTTATTCAAATTATTGGCGTTGGCAAATTGAAAGAGAAATATTTAGTGTTGGGCATCCAGGAATATGCTAAGCGACTTACACCATACATTAAGTTCCAGATGGTGGAAGTAGCGGATGAGAAGGCTCCTGATACCTTGAGCGAAGCAGAGGTATCTATCGTTAAAGAGCGCGAGGGGGAACGCATCCTCGCGCATATTAAGAGCGAGGCGCACGTCGTCGCGCTCGCCATTGGCGGCCAGTTATGGAGCTCGGAAGAGCTGGCCGCAGAGATCGACAAGCTCGGCACCTACGGGACGAGCCATGTCGTGTTCGTCATCGGAGGAAGCCACGGGCTCTCCGATGGCGTGCTTCAGCGCGCCCAGCAGAAGCTCAGCTTCGGGCGCATGACGCTGCCGCACCAGCTGATGCGGCTGGTGCTGACGGAGCAGATTTATCGCGCGGTGAAGATTAATCGGGGTGAACCGTATCATAAGTAAATGATCCGAAATTTTTCGCATTAATCTCTTCCTGGGCGCGGAAAGTTGCCCTATGGGGCAGGGTGGGGGTGAGGCAACCCGAAGGGAAAATCGTTACTCAGGTGAGCCCTTATGGGCTTTCTTATGGCTTGCAGGTTATGTGAGCCTGGAACCCCAGTTCCTTATAGGTAGAAATAAATGAAGATAGAATCCAAAATAATTGAATTGCTTGTGCAGGGGTAGGTCATCCTTCTTTTAAAGCATTTAATTCAGTACGTAATCTTGTTTTTGATAAATAATTAACGACTATATAAATGTGATTTATTGAGTTTGGGTGATTTACCGTTCTTGTAAAACTAAGAACTCCGTGCTCAACATTATCACCGCGTCGTTGTAGTAGAATATTTGATCCAGTATATTTGGTACTCCATCTGGTTTTCTTCTTCTCAAGCTGAGCTGTAGATGGATTCATATTTCCTATATTTTTGAGAGCTTGTCCAATTACCTCTTGAAAATCAGTGGCAGATAATTGCGATGTTGTGTACTTCGCATGGTAGTAACAGATACTTTTTAAATTCCTGATGGATATGAATCGGCAAATTCGTTTCCTAAATCATCACAAAATAGATAATCAGCTCCTGAAGCAAGAATAGTATCAATAAAATTGAAAAGGGAATGTTCCTCGAATGTGGTTCTAGGGGAATTGAATCATCACTCTTCTCAAATCTAATATCCTCTAGCTCAGAATGTTCTTCTAGGACATCCATAAACGAATCCAAATTCGCTAAAAGTTTGTTGTCTTTAAAAAGCTTTTTATTAGAATACACTATATCAATCTCTGAGAAGGTAACTATAAAGCTTTGGGTTTTATTTATATAATCCAATAGCTTAATCTTAGAACCTGGGTACATAATAAAGACGTTTTGGAGTTTGGTCGAGCTGATCTTTAATGAGTTTTTATTTTTTTTTAAATACAATTTTTTATCGATAGGGTTCACTATTTTATATATAAATTTATCTGTGTTACCGATTTCAATTGTATTAAGTTCACAGAATGTATCAAATGTACCGAGGAAGGCTTGAAGATCAATAGACCTTTTTTTATTCATTCCATATCGGTATTCCACAATTTCAATTAAGCCTTGGTCGAGTTGGTCAAGTATTTCACTAAAATGAAAGAGAATACTTGTAGGGGTTAATCTATTTAGCGTTTCTTGCATATTTAATGGAATAGAGAAATTGTCCAAGTAGGTCTCTCGTAATTCAAAGTTTTTAATCTTGTCCACAACTTCAACAACCCATTGTAGATAATCATTAAATGAACCTTTTTTGCCCAGTTTGTTAATTCTAGAAGTATTCAGAGCAAGTGTGATTCTGCTGCTGTCTTGATTCTTAATTCTTATTGTGTTCAAGATATACTTACTTGCATATATAGAAGAAAATGTGTTTTTTAGGTCAACTGCCTCTACATTTCTTCTCCGAACAGCTTTATCACTTACGTCCATATTTGACATTGAGAACTTCCCAAAGAATGCCCTGTCGCTGAGAAATAGACGTGAAATTGTAATATAATCAATATCAATTATATAGTCGTAAAGAATCCTATCAATACTACTGACATTTTTCTTGCTTATAATAAGCATATCCGAGTATTGAACAATTAAGAGATAAGCATATTTTGGTTCCTCTTCATTTCCTTCAGAATCGAGAAAACTAGGTCTGTTCTTTTCTTTGAAAATGCATAGTGAGTAAGTAATAGTTTTATCTTCGATCTGTCTATTTTCATTAACAATTTTAGTAACAAAATGTCCTGTTTTATGTCGCGTGACCAATCGGAATAAACTATTAATGAAAGTGTTAGAGAGTCTACCTGAACTCGCTTTATACTCGCTTGGATTTGTCAACCGCTAATTTTAGTTTTGAAAAAATAAATCTGTATAAATAAAGGACTGCTAAGTAATGCAGTCCTTTATTTTGCAGTTATGAAAGAGTATAGACTAGTGACTCTTATAGTAGAAGTCGTTATTTAAAAGGAGGAGCTGGTATTGAAAACCAGACCTTTAATCTAGTAAAAAATAATTAATGAATATTTTGTGTGGAATATTACATATTTTTTAAATATTGTGTATACTTGTAAATAGTAGGTAACCATTTTTGGTAAAGATAAGGTGATAAAGTTACAAGTTTAAGTAAGAAAATATCATTTAGGAGGGACACTTGTGAAATAAAGTTTAAAGATGTTTTCTGGACTTTTGGCAATCCTCATGTTAATCGCTTTCTGCGTTCCGTCGCCTCAAGTGAATGCCGACAATAACCCTGTTTCAATTGATAAGCTGGCAGAATTAAGTAGTGAAAATCTATTAGATACACTTTTAGACAATGGACTCATATTACCTGAAGCATTAGAGCAGGATGAATATACAGAAAATGCTGTAAAAACAATTGTGGCCGATATTCAGCGGGGAGTAACAAGCGCAGACGTCATCCCGTATAATTATACGGAATTGGCAGAGTTGGCCAAGAGAGTCATGGATGTGTCTGAACCCAATAATATATCTGTTTTAGCCAGCTATACGTTAGCAAATAGTACAGTGATAGGGTCATGGTCAAGTAGCTATACAGGATATAATTGTTATGGATATTCCATAGGTAATTATGTCTTCCAAAATCCAGGATATCATTCAAATCAGAGTTTCAGCATGGGTTTAACTATCGCAAATATGGCAGACTTAGTAGTTGATGATCTGAATGTCCTCGGATATTGGGCGTTTAAGACAACCACTAAACCATCGTCATTGGCTAGTTATGAAAAAGTAGTAGCTATCAGAAAAGGAAGCCAAGATTACCATTTCATGAAAGGTGATACTTCAGGTAATAATTGGAGACATAAACCAGGAGGGACCAATCCTTTGATATGGAAGTTTGCGTCCCCCGGGCACACTATTTGGACAAATGAGTATTCAGCGTATAATGTAAGTAATCCTGGAGACATCACATATAATAGCTCTATTTATTACATTAAATACTGGTTAAAAAATGGTCCGGGTCCACAACCTACCTTAATTGATCCTGCAATTTGATTTGAAGGTTGTTTTATCGTAATCTCGTACAGGGGGTGCCGAGTTGAACATTAACACAATCAAAGTCAGCCGCCTAAGACGACTGTTCATCTTTACAGGTCTTGGATTGTTATTGCTTGGTGTCGGGTGCTCGCTGAAGACGAAAGAAGAAGTAAAGCTGAAGTCTGTAAGCGTACCTGCGGATGAAATGATTTCGATACCCTGGAATGAAGGGTGGTCAGTCGCAATCAGCGTCACCCCGGGCATCCCGGTTGAACTACGCGGCAGCGATGAAGTCATGTATGAAATATCCGGCGATACCAGCTTCTTATGTGTGGAGTCAGAGGGGAAACTCGAAAGAATGAGCAAGGGGGGAACCAGCAAGAACGCGGGGGATCGTTTCTACTGGAACCCATTCTTCGGGGACTCTCAGGTGCAACCCGCCGACATCAGAACCTCATGGATTCGCATTGTCCGGAAGCAGGAAGGATATACGACAGGTTTAGTTCTTATCAAGATATTATCTTCGCCGGGCAAGACAGTAAACGGTGGCGGAGGAGGGACTTTCAAAGCAGATATCATTGCAAGTCTGGAATTTCCCGGACAAGACGGGGCTTACCAGACTATCTCCGACCAGAAATTGAAGGAACTTGAAGCGACCTACACAAATTGAAAGAAAAAAAGAAGAATGCCTTGGGCTATACACAGTCCAAGGCATTCTACTTAATGCCATCATATCTACAAAGTTATGTAACAGAGTTTAAATATTTGTTCCATCAAACTTTAAATGTGCAAATGCAGATTTGGACTTACCAGAAGAGAATCAAGATTGTTATTACAATTATGCAAACAGTTGTATAAAATTTTTAGAATCCTATTTATACTACAGTTACCCTAATGCAAACGAAAAGGATGATAGTAAATTAATGCGATTTTCTGGGAATTATACTCGTTCAACTGTCATAACTGATAGAATTAATAACGAGTATTCACAACTTGCTGGAGTATTTGAAAGAAGTATAAATCCTATTGATATTCCTGAGATGAAAAAGTCCGCACAGTTTATTTTGAATAAAATAAACGTTAAAGATCCTGATCAATACAATGCCTTACTTGAAAGCATTGGAATAACCAGTTAATATATCTGGATTTCTTAGACAGAGTTAAATGTATTTTTAAAAGGTACTTCGGACAGCTAATTTTACCCGGAATAGTGTAGTATTAAATATATATATATATATTGTAGATAGATTTAAGGGCACACAATCGTGTGCCCTTAAATTTCGCTCTATAGATGTTACGGGGAACCGTATCACAAGTAGGGCGAAATTTTTTGGTTACGATAATGATATATCTTTATTTCGCATTTAAGGCAAATATACAATATAAGAAAACACAAGAGAATAACGTTTGGGATATTCAAGCGAGTAGAAAAGTGTTTAGAAATGCAGAAAATATCCGGAAATCTCCAACTCAATCAACCGCAATGATGTATACATTTATTCATGGTTTGGTTGATTTGAATTTATCTCAGCATTCTGAAACTGAAAAAGGACTGGATAAACTAGTCTATCTAATCGAATCTTTTCTGGATCTGATTTTTATTTAGGGGAATACCAAGGGGATTTTTGTTACAATGGAGACTACTGTACAATTAGGGACGGTGATCAACATGGGTAGGAAGCAGGCATTTACAAAATCGGAGTTGCTTGACCAAACCAAGAGGGTACTTCTCGAACACGGTTATGAGGGGTTTCAGCTTAAATTGTTATCGAGAAGTCTGGTTGGAGCAAGAAGTACGATTTACCAATACTATGCCAACAAAGAAGAGATTGTTGCTGCGTGTATGAAGCGGGTAATGGAAGATATATTAGAAAAAGCGTCAGCTACGGATGAGACGGATTGTATGAATGCCCTTCAGCAGCTGCTTACTGTATATCTGGAAGAGGCGAATTTTCATCAACTGCTTGGAGATGCACATAAAATTAATAAAGCCAATTCTGCGGCGGCGGCGAATGATCTTGAATTCGTTGATCAAGCCCATGCCACTTTAAAAAATCAACTTGAGCGGTTGTTCGTCCGTACTCAGGAAGAGGGCCACTTAAATACAAGTATTCCGCTTCCTGTCGTTATAGGTGTCTTTTTTAACCTTATTGATACACCCAATATGATGAATATTCCTACACCTCAGTGGAGTAAGTTATTGTTCCAAATGTGGTTAGGAGGAGCAGGAAGACGGTAAGAGTTAAAAAACATATTTGACACGTGTGTCATAAATGGTACATACTAAATGTAAGTTGTATAGGAAATTCATAAATGGTGCTTACTAAAAATTAGGTCGAAAAGGAATTAATTAATTTGACACAAGTGTCATTTATTATGAGGAGGAGAGAGGAAACTATGTTTTTGGCATTGAAGGAATTGAAACACAACAAAAAAAGGTTTTTGATGATTGCGATCATTTTTGTGCTTATTTCTTGGTTGGTGTTCATATTATCTGGTTTGGGCAATGGTTTATCTACGCTAGCGGCTTCGACGTTCAAGAATATGAAGGCTGATTATGTAGTTTTTGAACAAGGATCGAAAGCTTCAATGAGTAAATCTTTATTGTCCAATGAACTGACACAACAATTAACAGAGATGCCCAATGTAACTGCGGTTTCACCCATGGGAACCATCATGGCATCGGCAATCAAAGGAAATAGCAAGGTGAATGAAGATAAAGTAGATATAGCTATTATTGGGATTGATCCTGGGAGTTTTTTAGAACCGAAGATTATTGAAGGTACAGGGCTGACATCCGATAACATGACGCAAGTTATAGTAAATGAGACCATGAAAGACGACGAGGGCTTTAAACTGGGGGACACCTTCCAATTGGATGGATCGACGGAATCGTTGACTATCGTTGGTTTTGTCAATGACCAGACTTATAACCACGTAGCAGCTGTTTTCACACCCATTGCAGAGTGGCGAAAGATTGCGTTTGCGGCACCAGGTTCGGACAAAGGGGTCCCGGAACCAGTGAATGCAATAATGCTTCAAGGCCATGATATTGATTCCAATGCCATTAATGAACAGCTGCTGGGTACCGATACGGTTACTCGTGCAGCAGCAGTACAGGGAATGCCCGGATACAAGGAAGAGAATGGTACGATCGTGATGATGCTTGCGTTCCTGCTTGCAATTTCAGCATTCGTACTTGGCGTGTTCTTCTATGTATTTACGATGCAGAAGAGCAACCAGTTCGGGATTATGAAAGCAATCGGAGCCAAAAATGGGTTCTTGGGCAAAGCGGTCGTCTCACAGGTGTTCGTTTTGTCGCTCTCTAGCATTATAGTTGGCATAATCTTGACTTATGGGACGGCGGCAATCATGCCAAAAGGCATGCCCTTCATGCTTGATACAAAGCTGGTACTCACATATTCCATCGTTTTGCTGGTGATCTCTTTGCTCAGTTCGTTGGTATCGGTTCGCACGATTTCGAAAATTGATCCGCTTAAAGCGCTGGGGAGGGTTGAATAATGACTACGGGATTGCAAATTATGGCGGCTTCAAAGTATTACAATGAAGGTTCAAACCGTGTTTCAGCATTAGATAATGTGTCCATTACAGTGAAACCTGGTGAGTTCATCGCGGTCGTAGGGCCGTCCGGTTCGGGCAAAAGTACCTTCTTATCCATTGCAGGTGCATTGCTAAAAGCCTCTGAGGGAGAAGTTAAGCTGAATGGGCAGGACATATCCAAGTTGTCAGGCAACCAACTATCCGACATTCGATTGCACGAGGTTGGATTCATCATGCAGGCTTCAAACCTGGTTCCGTATTTGAACGTTCTTGACCAGTTGCTTGTCGTAAAGCGGATGTCGGGAAAGGTTACCGCAGCAGATAAAGCTTTTGCCGTAAAATTGCTTGAAGAACTAGGTCTTGGCACAAAGTTGAAGAGTTATCCAGAGGAACTGTCTGGGGGCGAGAAACAACGTACTGCGATTGCCCGAGCATTAATTAACGATCCCAATGTTATATTGGCGGACGAACCTACAGCAAGTCTTGACACCAAGCGCGCCCATGAGGTTGTCTCTTTGATTGCCCATGAGGTCAGAACACGTCATAAAGCGGCGATTATGGTGACTCATGACGAACGGTTGCTTGCTTACTGCGATAAGGTATACCGGATGGAAGACGGAAAATTATCGTTAGCCAAAGTGGAGTCCATCCATTAAATTTCAAAAAAAGTTAGGGAGATGGTAAGGATGATCGTCGTTACGAACAGAATTAAAGTGAAAAAAGGAATGGGTACAGTAATGGCACCGGGTTTTACAGCGCCAGGCCCACTAGACAGTTCCGAAGGCTTTGTGAAAGTAGAAGTATTGTTGACACAGAACGTAACCGAATACGATGAGTTAAATGTAAATATGTACTGGGAGACTATGGATTCCTTTACAGCTTGGAGAAATAGCGATGCCTTTAAATCGGCACACAAACGTCCAGAATCGGGCTCAGAGGAAGCAAATAAAGAATCTCCAATTCTCGGAAGTGAGATCATAACTTATGAAGTGGCATCTGTAAAAGAAATATAAATAATAAGGACGACAAAACAGCGATACAAGACTAAGCTCTTGCACCGCTGACTTGTCCTATTTAAACTAATATGTAGTTAAGAAGGGGTGGCTTAATCGCTACCTCTTCTTGTTGGAATTTAGCCGTTATAGTGTATAAGGTGAACCGTATCATAAGTAGCGGCAAGTTTTTTGAACGAGCAAAAGGTGTGAAGCGTCCTTTTGCGGCATGGATTTGCTCTCAATAGCTCAAACTGAACCGGTTGGTTTCAGATATTATCTATTAACTCCTCGTATGTTGAGAGAACGATTTGCTAATATTCTTAGACCTATTACATTCATAGTAACCGAGGATGTGTCTAAGCAGCTTGAAAACATTCGATTTAGATTTGAAAATCTTGGTATACAGTGCAACAACTACACAAAAACGTTAAGTCAAAAGCAACAGGAAGCCAAGACTGCATTAAGACTTCATGAAGTATCAAGTTTTATTAGTGACATTAAGCATGCAGTTGAAATTAAAAAAATAGAAGAATTAAAATCGCTAGAATCCATTGCCAGAAATGAGCAAATCAATACCCAGTTTAGATGGGAATTATTTTCTTTGTATTTGGTTTAATAAACAGTGAAATAATAAAGAGTGGAAAATTCAAGCAGCTTTTTATCTCCACACATAATCTTGACTACTTAAAATATTTAAAACGTCTCTTATCAAAGGATGAACAAGGGATTGATTTACATCCTATTTATACTACAGGTTATTTTGAATAAAATAAAAGTTAAAGATCCTGATCAATACAATGCCTTACTTGAAAGCATTGGAATAACCAGCTAATATATCTGGATTTCTTAGACAGAGAGTTAAATGTATTTTTAAAAGGTACTTTCCATAGCTAATTTCTCCCGGAATGGTATAGTATTAAATCTATATATGACAGATTGTAGATAGATTTAAGGGCACCCAAAAGGGCCCTTTATATGTTAATTGTTTACATGCATTAGATCTAGCCCAAGGTGGTAGCGGTTCTGATCACCGACTAGATCATTACTAGAGCGGGATTTTTATGCTTACTAGTTGAGAAAGTGGATAGGGAGTTCCTGATCTAGTAGAGTGATGTTGAAAATTCAAGGATTGTCATGAAAGTTAAGTGAAAAAATGAATACATAGGAATTTAATTGGAAATTATCTGTTCACCTCTTTCTTCAGAGGATTATCGAGGTAATAAGTGTTTGTTAGGAATGTATGTATTAATCAGGAGGAATTCCGAGACAATTAAAATATTTTTATGTATTTTTTAGTGTAATTTCAGACAAAGGAAGTACCGATTCGTCGAACAAAGAGTTAATACGAGCGTTTCCGCATTTTCCGTCCCCCAAATAATAAAACCGCTATATACCGACACTAGGGACAAGAAATAATATGGTATAATATAGTTAAACACATTTATAAAGGGGTCTCCTTTCTATGACAACCGATCAAATCTCGCAATTCGAAAAGAAAATTATCATCCGCAACATTCAACGCGAAGATTTCGATAATATTATCGCGCTGCAAAATATTTGTTTTCCGAACATGAGTCCGTGGAAGCTGGATCAACTGGAAAGTCACGTCCGTACGTTTCCCGATGGTCAAATGTGCGTCGAGCTCGACGGTGATATTATCGGCTCCTGTTCTAGCCTGATCGTGAATTTTGACGATTATTTGGAGCAACATACGTATTCCGAAATCACGGACAAGGGTTATATTCGCAACCATAACCCCCGGGGTGGGAACCTCTATGGGATGGAAGTCATGGTGCATCCAGATTTCCGTCGCATGAAGATCGGCAGAAGGTTATACGAGGCAAGGAAACGGCTGGCGGAGCAGCGTAACCTCAAGAGTATTATCGTAGGGGGACGCATCCCGGGGTATCACAACTATTCCGATAAGTTGTCGCCAAGAGCTTACGCGGAAGAAGTGTTGCAGCAGAATATCTACGATCCGGTGCTGACTTTTCAGATGATGAATGGATTTACGCTGAAGAGGATCATTACCAATTATTTGTCCGATGACGCCGATTCTGAGAATTTCGCGGCCCTGTTAGAATGGAATAATATCGAATACAAGCCGAGCATCAACAAGACGCTTTATAAAATGTCCTTCCCCGTCCGCATTTGCGTGGTCCAGTATATGATGAAGAAGATCGATTCTTTCGAGGAATTCGCCAACCAGTGCGAGCATTACGTGGACGTGGCATCGGATTACAAGTCCGACTTCGCCGTTTTCCCGGAGAACTTCACCATGCAGCTGCTTTCCTTCTTAGATGAACGGTCTCCGAGCTTGGCCGTCCGGAAGCTTACGACTTATACGACCAAATATGTGGAGTTGTTTTCCGAACTCGCGGTCAAATACAACGTAAATATCGTAGGCGGCTCCCACTTCGTTGAGAACAATAACCGGATTTACAACGTCGCTCACTTGTTCCGCCGGGACGGCTCAATTGAGCAGCAATACAAGCTACATATTTCTCCGAACGAGCGGAAGTGGTGGGGCATCAACGGGGGTAGTTCACTCGGGGTGTTCGACACGGATTGCGGTAAAATATCGATTCAACTCAGCAGTGACATCGAGTATCCGGAGTTGTCCCGTATCGTCGCGGAGGAGGGAGCGCAGATTATATTCGTTCCTTTCTGCGCGGAAGATCGGCAGACGTTCCTGAGGGTGAAGTACTGCGCACAGGCCAGAGCGATTGAGAACCAAGTGTTCATTGTGACCGCGGGAACGGTAGGAAATCTAACCCATGTGGACAACGTAGACGTTCAGTACGCCCAGTCCGGTATCTATACGCCGTCTGATTTCTCCTTCTCTCGCGACGGCATCGCGGGGGAGTGCAGCGAGAATACGGAGACAGTCATCATGGCTGAGGTAGACATGGAAACGCTCGAAAGGTACCGTAAGTCCAATGATGCATTGTCGTTCAAGGATCGCCGGACGGACATCTATTCCTTACAAATTCGTACTTAAAACATACTAGAGGTGAATATGAAAAAGTTAACGATAGCAACCACGCAATACGGTCTCACCGATATCCGTACCGAAAAAGAGTTCTGGACGGGAATCGATACGAAGGTTCGGGAGGCTGCCGAGCAGGGCGCCTCCATGATCGTGTTTCCGGAGTACATGACGGCTCACTTGCTGAGCTTAGAGCCATCGATGCTGCACGATGAAGCGTGTTATTTTCTGGACGGGCTGACGGATAAATATACCAAGTTCTTCGGAGAGTTAAGCCGAGAATGTGATATTGCCATACTAGCGGGGACACATATTTGTTTAGAGGAAGAGAGCAAGTACTCGAACAAGGCATTCCTCTTCTTTTCAGACGGACGTGTGGAGACGCAGAGCAAGGTACACCTTACGCCGGAGGAGCAGATTCGCTGGCCACTGGTCGCGGGTGACGAGCTTAACGTATTCGACACGGAGTGGGGCAAGATGGCGATCTTGACCTGTTACGACATCGAGTTTCCGGAGCTGGCGAGGGCAGCCGCGCTTCGTGGCGCGGAACTGCTTCTATGCCCTTCCTATACCGATGATTCCTTCGGTTACCATCGTGTACGGCATTGCGCCCAAGCGAGGGCGATCGAGAATCAACTGTTTGTCGTATTAAGCGGCCTCGTCGGAACCTTGTCCGAGGATCGTCCGCAGGTGGACACGGGGTTTTGCCAAGCGGGCATATTCACCCCATGCGATCTACCGTTCGCCGCGGATGGCATCTTGCAGGTCGGAGAAACGAACGAAAATAGGACGGTGCTGGCCGAACTCGACTTCCACAGGCTCCGAGAGAATCGCGAACGCGGAGCGGTAGCACCCTTCTACGACCGCCGCCCCGATCTATACGAACACCAGAAGACGCTACTGTAAACCGAAAATCCGTTGAGCCCCTTGCGAAGGAGGGGATGAATTCTTTGGATCACAGCCTGATGAAGGCGGGAAATATGTTGCGATTACATGGAAATATAAAAACATTTCAGATAAAGATTTTTATTGAAGTGACACAGATGCTAAAGTAGATTTTAATTAATTTAAAAGATTAATTTTATTTCTCAAGTTTTTTAGAAATCAGTGGAGAGGTAGGCTGTTATACTTACTTCCCCGCTTTTTATGCAAAAATGAAACCAGCCAATACAGTATTCGAGTTAATAGACGAATTGAAAAAATATTTTTAAATTTTTTTCTGGACTAATTAATATATAAAGTGAGTTATTATGAATAATTTAAGGGCACTCATATGGGTGTCCTTAAATTTCGCTCTATAGATGATACGGTGAGCCTTATCATAAGTAGGGCGAAATTATTAAGTAATAAATTATTATTCATTCATAGAACGTTACAATTGTTCGTAGATTGGTGAAGCTGTGGTTCAATTACCCTAATTGTTGCTGGGATAGCCATTCCTTCGTTTCTTTCATGCGATACGAATTTCCGTTCATGTTCACAATATAGGATTGATACGTTAAACGGTCAATCATCGCTGCGATCATTGGAAATAGAACAGGGGGATCCATTCTCATATGTAAATTTATGAAATTTAGACAAACCCTTATTACGATGGCAATAGGGCACTGTCAAATACCTTCTAAAGGCGAAAAAGTGCAATTAATGAAGGTTAAATTCAGGGATCTTATTCTGAAAGTAGGGGCAAGTTTTTGACAATGCCTATGCTAAATTTTATTGTTGATCTTCAGTGGATAAATTCACTAGTTTCCTTCACTACCGTTCAGTTTCGGCTGGGCGGAAATTTTATATGGGCATCGGCCCAAGCACCCTTTCCGCGAATGCATATGATGTGATTATGCCTACTCATTGAAAAGGAGTGATCACATATGGGATTCTTTCCAACACCGGGAACCGGCGGAGGATTTCCGGGGTTCCCGGGCGGACCTGGCGGACCTGGCGTGCCAGGGGGTTCAGGTGGATTTCCGGGGACTCCTGGAGGTGTACCGGGAGGCGTTCAAGCGCCGACGGCTCCTCCACCGCAATTCGTACCGCAAATGCCGGTCACCGCATTTGCCATCGACCCCGGCGGGATCAGACGCTGCTTGTTCCGTAACACATACATTTGGCTGAACAACGGCGAGCAATTCTGGTTCTTCCCGGTATTCGTCGGACGTAATTCTATTGCAGGGTTCAGATGGACTGGTTTCTTCTGGGCGTACTTCGGCATTGATGTGAATCGGATTAGCTCGTTCACCTGCTTCTAAGGCAGACAGCGAAAGAGAACAGCCCGAGGGCTGTTCCCTTTGTTGTGCGACTTTTCATGTTTGCCGCTGAATTTACCGGGATACGGGACACGATATTTTAATTCTTCAAGAAAGAGCCATCCTGCATTAGGATGGCTATAAAACTTGCTATTGCTGATAGCACGGTGAAGAGAATTTTATCTCGAAAAGTGCTCGCTATTACGTCAATATTGGTTTGACTTCATTAATTAGAGCGATCAACTCATCTACGTTTACACGATTTATTCCCTCTGAATGTCAGTTGCATTTAAGGATAATGGGGATGCTTTCATTTACCTCATATATCCAATTATTCGATATATTATATGATATAATATTTCATATAACTCAAAGGGGCGTAAGAATTTGAAAAAATCATTCATTCTAATCTTAGTTATTGCTTTTATATTATCGGGTTGCCAAGGAAATAATAGTGATAATCAAGATAAAAATCAAAAACAATCAGAAACACAAGAAACACAAGAAACACAAGAAGCACAAGAAGCACAAGAAGCACAAGAAGCACAAGAAGCACAAGAAGCACAAGAAGCACAAGAAGCACAAGAAGCACAAGAAGCACAAGAAGCACCACCTGCACCTACATCGCTAACAACGGTTGCAGATTTAAAGAAGAAGTATAAAGAAGAAGAGGCAAAACAATACATAACACCGATGTACAATGTTAATTACAATAAAGTTTTTACAATTAAATTCAACTCAAATATCTATTCTACAAATGCTTTCCCTCATAGTGAGCATGATCTGGCTGAACTGTTTACAGAAGATCAGGTAGATAGATTTAATAAAAGTATCGTAACTGTACATACAGATGCAAGGTGTTTATATGAAAGTGAAGTATCTACTGAAGAAGAAGTGAAAGATCCTGATGCTAGTCAAAGTGTGTTAACTGTAAGTTCATACGATCCCGTACTAACATCGTTTGATTCTACTAGAGATAAAGAAAAATCATGGGGAAATGCCCCCATTTATTACATTTGTATCCGTTATGATCTAGATGCAAAGACGCCGACAAAACTGGATAATCCTATTATTATACCTTTTACAATTAAGTCTCCATTACAATCACCGAATGCTAACTATCAAATTGATGCTGAAGGAAGATATAAATTAGTATGGAACAAAGTGAAAGGCGCTAAAAAATATAATGTTTATAATGTGATGTCTATGCATAATGAAGAAAAAATCAATGGGGCGGAGCAAGGATATAAACATACTTATCCATACTTAATTGGAACGGTTACGGATACAGAATTTCAAGACTTTGCATCAGATGGAGATCAAGGGTTGTTATATGTAGGTGATGAACCGGATGATTATCAAAGAAAAGCAACTATCGCACAAAATAGGATGGTTGAAGGAGAATATTATGTAACGGCTGTTGATGCAAATGGAAATGAATCAAATTTTAGCCCTACAGTCAGCACATTTAATTTATCGAAAACCCTTATAACGGGTATGAAAGAATTACATGAATTATATTACTTGGGTTTTCAAACCATTGATGATTTACCTAAGAAAATAAAGTTGTCTACAATAGATGAAGCAACTACTTTAGATAGAGATATCATTTATGAAAATCATATTGAATATGACAACGATGGATTTGCTCTAATCCCTTATAAAGTGAAGGGAACAGCGATTAGTGGTACAACCTTAGTGTATATTTTTGATGAACAAAAATGGAGTAATTTTATACATAATCAAGATATTAGTGATCACAGCGGTGGAGGTCTAGTTGAGCCGGAAAACGTGATGGAGTATGCTCCTGATTCTTCTATTGTGGATAATTCCAATAATAACAGTGATGATCTGATTGAACGTCAGAAAGAATATACACGAGAACAACTGGATGAAGGCAATAAAGAAAATGTTCCTCAAACAGAAACAGCTAATGATTATAAAATTAATGCTGATTCTGCATTAGAAGAATACCTGGCATTAAATATAATTGCCGCTAATAAAAAAATTTCATTAAAAGCATTCCCAGAGGCTCTAAATATTGATGTTTTAGTTGATACCTTACAAAAAGTTAGATATCAGAATCCACTAGTATTAGATATTAAGAACTATGGATTCGATTATAAAACATCAACTCTTAATATTGGTTATAGTGAGAGTAAAGATAACATTACCAAAAAACAAAAAGAAATAATGAAAGAAGCGCATAATATTATCTTGCAAATTATTACAAATGATATGAGTGATGATGAAAAGCGACAAGCTATTTATGATTATTTAAATGATCATGCAAAATATGATGACGCAGCCTTGAAAAATGCTGAGAAAAACAATTATAAGACTATTGATAAAGAATTTGATGATTCTTTTACTACCTATGGCATTATGGTAAAAAAAGTTGGGGTATGTGGTAGTTATGCGGCAACCTACAAGCTGCTTAGTGATTTGGTAGGTTTGGATAGTATTGTCGTATCAGGCTATCTTGGAGGTGTACCTCATGCATGGAATAAGGTGGGGATAAATGGGAAATGGTACAATGTTGATTCAACAAATAATGGAACAAACTCTGGTGTTCCTTACTTATTATATAATTCTGACGATGAAACAGCAGAGGATCTAGAGTTTGTCTTTGATAAGACTTATTGGACAGATGAAGGGTTAAAGCAATTTGTAAGTGAAGATAACTCATTGGATTATTATAAAAAGAAAGGGTTGGAAATTAATTCTCCAACAGAATATAAAAATATACTTTTAAAATTCTTAAAAGGCAATGATATGACCTTCATTGTTCGATTAAACGATGATGTAAGTGAAGATGAAGTTATTCAAGTAATACAAGAGGTTAATAATAAATCTCCTATTATTAAATTAGAGAATGCAACAATAAGCGGGTTACTAAGTTATTTTATTTGGGAAGAATAAGTAATGTGGACGTAATGAATGTACTCTTTAACAAGTACGCGAAGTTCCACGATGTTTCATATTTTAGCTTTTTGCAACTTTTAAATGAAGAGTTTCCTAAGGACCTTCCCACAGTATCATTTTGCTATTCCGGTGGATTCCGGGGAACCGAAGAAAGTTAGTCCAAAAAGCCTTAACCCTTCTTGTGAGCAGGGTTAAGGCTTTGGTTATGGATTAAGCTAGTCTCATCTTAAAATCCTGATAGCCGAACTCGCGAACGACGCGGCAATTGCCGTCTTTCTCCTGCACGGCGATGGCCGGCAGCGGCATGCCGTTGAAGGTGTTGGTTTTGACCATGGAGTAGATCGCCATATCTTCAAACACTAACCTGTCGCCGTTCTTTAAGGGCTGATCGAAGGAATAGTCTCCGATTATGTCGCCCGTAAGGCAGGTCGGACCGCCAAGCCGATAGGTGTAAGCCTTCTCGCCGACTTCGCCCGAACCGATAAGCGGCGGACGATATGGCATTTCCAGAACATCCGGCATATGACACGTAGCTGACGTATCTACAATAGCAATTTCGATGCCGTTCCTAAGGATATCCAGTACGGAGGTGACCATATAGCCCGCATTGAGCGCAATGGCTTCTCCGGGTTCAAGATAGACTTCCAAGTCGTATTTAGCTTGCATTCGCTGAATGCAAGCTTCGAGTCTCAGGATATCGTAGTCGTCTCTTGTGATATGGTGACCGCCACCGAAATTGATCCATTCCATTTGCGGCATCCAGGGCCCGAACTTGTCTTCGACCGCATTCAGCGTGGTCTCCAAATCGTCCGAGTTCTGTTGACAAAGGGTATGGAAGTGGAGTCCTGAAACGCCTTCAAGTAGTTCTGGCCGGAAATCCTCCCGGTTCACGCCAAATCTTGACCCTGGCGAACAGGGATCATAGATTTCATGTCCCTCTTGCGTCGAGCATTCTGGATTGATGCGAAGGCCCACTTTTCTGCCGGCAGTAAGAGCCTTCGTTTTATACTTTTCCAGCTGGGAGAAGGAATTGAAGATAATATGATCACAAATGGATATAATTTCGTCGATTTCATCCTCACGATAGGCAGGGGCAAAGACGTGATTTTCTTTGCCCATCTCCTCGTGACCCAGCCGTGCTTCGAATAACCCACTCGCAGTCGTACCATTTAAGTATTTTCCGATGAGGGGATACATGGTAGTCATGGAAAAAGCTTTTTGTGCCAGCAGGATCTTGGCTCCTGTACGCTGTATGACACCGTTCAGGATATTCAGGTTGTTCTCGATGAGCGCTTCATCAACTACAAAGCAGGGTGTCGGCAATTCCTCGAACCGCATCTTAGCGAACGAGCTCCGGACTTTTTGCTTCCTCAGGTAATGCGTCAACAAGCACCGGATTAAAGTCTTCTAGCCATGGAAGTCCCCATTTGTTCAGTTCTTCCATGAATGGATCGGGATCGAACTCTTCGATATTGAATACGCCCGGTTTATTCCATTTACCAGTCATGACCATTGCCGCACCAATCATGGCTGGAACGCCAGTTGTATAGGAGATAGCCTGGGAGCCCACTTCTTTATAGCACTCTTGGTGATCGCAAATATTGTAGACATAGTAGGTCTTGTCTTGGCCGTCTTTTTTCCCTTTGAAGATACAGCCGATGTTCGTCTTGCCCACTGTACGAGGTCCGAGGGAAGCTGGGTCCGGGAGTATAGCCTTTAGGAATTGAAGCGGAATGATTTGTTTTCCTTCGTATTCGATTGGTTCGATGGAAGTCATTCCTACGTTTTCAAGCGCCTTTAAATGCATGAGATAACTTGGGCCGAAAGTCATGAAGAAACGGATGCGTTTCAGTCCAGGCATGTTCTGAGCAAGGGATTCGAGCTCTTCATGGTACAGCAAGTACATGTCCTTTTCACCGACTTCAGCGAAGTTATAACCACGCTTGATTTCCATAGGTTTTGTTTCGATCCATTCGCCGTTTTCCCAGTAACGTCCGTTAGCGGAGACTTCGCGGATGTTGATTTCCGGGTTGAAATTCGTTGCAAAAGGATAGCCGTGATCGCCGCCGTTGCAATCCAGAATGTCGATATATTCGATTTCGTCAAAATAGTGTTTCAACGCATAAGCGGAGAATACGCCCGTTACGCCTGGGTCGAATCCACTACCCAAAAGAGCTGTGATCCCAGCTTTTTCAAAGCGTTCACGATAATCCCATTGCCATTTGTATTCGAATTTCGCGGTATCCTCCGGCTCATAGTTTGCCGTATCCATATAGTGCGTTTTGGTAGCTAGGCAAGCATCCATGATCGTTAAATCTTGGTAAGGCAGAGCCAAGTTCATGACGATATCTGGTTTGACTTCGTTAATTAGAGCGATCAACTCATCTACGTTGTCTGCATTGACTTGTGCAGTCGTAATTTTGGTTTTGCCACCATCTAATTTTGCCTTCAGTTCATCGCATTTGGATTTCGTGCGACTGGCGATGCAAATCTCCTCGAAAACCTCACTGTTTTGAACACATTTGTGAATTGCTACTCCTGCTACGCCTCCGGCGCCAATGACAAGTGCTTTTCCCATTTTTTGATCTCCTCATCCAAGTAATTTTTTTTGAAAAAAAGCGAAAACGGCAACAAAAAAAGCAAGCGAAACACGCACCATGCGCATCACACTTGCTTCGATATAGTTAAATAATAAGACAGTCCCAATAAGCATGACTGGGCAAACTTCTTGCGTGCTCGTCAGTCATAAAGTTCATAGTTTCATGGGGAAAGGCCCTTAATATTCAAATATATCATGTTAGGATCAGAGTCTATATAGCAAATAATTCACTTTTACCACTCTTATTGACCGTTTCACAAGTTGTGTGCTAAATGCACTGGTTGTAAAGTAACCAACTTATAAAATTTGAGCTTTTAACTCAATCAATAAGGCAACGAAAGTTGCCAATCGGCATTTGACCCGGCTGTCCGTATGGCCTTAACTTCTTTAGGAAGTGGTCAAAGATTATCTGCTTGGAAAGATCCTAGATATATTAAATATTAGCTTTCCAAAATTTATGCCTCTTCATAATAGCAGGATAGGGAGTATTGAGCAAGGAAAATTTTCAAATAAATGCGAAGGGTAGGTCTCTTCACTTCTCTGTAAACGATTGGATGAGTGAGATTTTGTTGAAGAACTAAATGAATATTATAGTGCAGTGAATGGGAGCAAACTCGGGTGCCACTTGATTTCGCTCAATAGGCGATACGATGAACTGTATCGCGCATGCTGGTACAACAGAGAGTTGAGCTGAATGTAGAAGCGGTGTTTGTTATTTCGAACGTATATGAGAGGTTGTTCAGCTAGCCTCTTATTCAGTAAGTCTTGCTATTGGAGACTTTAAGCTCGTTCTGATGCTAGAACGGGTTGGCTGTGGTAGCCCCATTGCATTTCCCCAGTTTTTTCTCTACACGATTTATTCCCTCTGAATGTCAGTTGCAACTAAGGATAATGGGGATGCTTGTATTCACCTCATATATTTCCAATTATTCGATATATTATGTGATATAATATTTCGAATAACTCAAAGGAGCATAAGAATTTGAAAAAATCATTCATTCTAATCTTAGTTATTGTTTTTATATTATCGGGTTGCCAAGGAAATAATAGTGATAACCAAGATAAAAATCAAAAACAATCAGAAACACTAGAAACACTAGAAACATCACCGGCACTTACATCGCTAACAACGGTTGCAGATTTAAAGAAGAAGTATAAAGAAGAAGAGGAAAAACAATACTTAACACCGATGTATAATGTTAATTACAATAAAGTTTTTACAATTAAATTCAACTCAAATATCTATTCTACAAATGCTTTCCCTCATAGTGAGCATGATCTGGCTGAACTGTTTACAGAAGATCAGGTAGATAGATTTAATAAAAGTATCGTAACTGTACATACAGATGCAAGGTGTTTATATGAAAGTGAAGTATCTACTGAAGAAGAAGTGAAAGATCCTGATGCTAGTCAAAGTGTGTTAACTGTAAGTTCATACGATCCCGTACTAACATCGTTTGATTCTACTAGAGATAAAGAAAAATCATGGGGAAATGCCCCCATTTATTACATTTGTATCCGTTATGATCTAGATGCAAAGACGCCGACAAAACTGGATAATCCTATTATTATACCTTTTACAATTAAGTCTCCATTACAATCACCGAATGCTAACTATCAAATTGATGCTGAAGGAAGATATAAATTAGTATGGAACAAAGTGAAAGGCGCTAAAAAATATAATGTTTATAATGTGATGTCTATGCATAATGAAGAAAAAATCAATGGGGCGGAGCAAGGATATAAACATACTTATCCATACTTAATTGGAACGGTTACGGATACAGAATTTCAAGACTTTGCATCAGATGGAGATCAAGGGTTGTTATATGTAGGTGATGAACCGGATGATTATCAAAGAAAAGCAACTATCGCACAAAATAGGATGGTTGAAGGAGAATATTATGTAACGGCTGTTGATGCAAATGGAAATGAATCAAATTTTAGCCCTACAGTCAGCACATTTAATTTATCGAAAACCCTTATAACGGGTATGAAAGAATTACATGAATTATATTACTTGGGTTTTCAAACCATTGATGATTTACCTAAGAAAATAAAGTTGTCTACAATAGATGAAGCAACTACTTTAGATAGAGATATCATTTATGAAAATCATATTGAATATGACAACGATGGATTTGCTCTAATCCCTTATAAAGTGAAGGGAACAGCGATTAGTGGTACAACCTTAGTGTATATTTTTGATGAACAAAAATGGAGTAATTTTATACATAATCAAGATATTAGTGATCACAGCGGTGGAGGTCTAGTTGAGCCGGAAAACGTGATGGAGTATGCTCCTGATTCTTCTATTGTGGATAATTCCAATAATAACAGTGATGATCTGATTGAACGTCAGAAAGAATATACACGAGAACAACTGGATGAAGGCAATAAAGAAAATGTTCCTCAAACAGAAACAGCTAATGATTATAAAATTAATGCTGATTCTGCATTAGAAGAATACCTGGCATTAAATATAATTGCCGCTAATAAAAAAATTTCATTAAAAGCATTCCCAGAGGCTCTAAATATTGATGTTTTAGTTGATACCTTACAAAAAGTTAGATATCAGAATCCACTAGTATTAGATATTAAGAACTATGGATTCGATTATAAAACATCAACTCTTAATATTGGTTATAGTGAGAGTAAAGATAACATTACCAAAAAACAAAAAGAAATAATGAAAGAAGCGCATAATATTATCTTGCAAATTATTACAAATGATATGAGTGATGATGAAAAGCGACAAGCTATTTATGATTATTTAAATGATCATGCAAAATATGATGACGCAGCCTTGAAAAATGCTGAGAAAAACAATTATAAGACTATTGATAAAGAATTTGATGATTCTTTTACTACCTATGGCATTATGGTAAAAAAAGTTGGGGTATGTGGTAGTTATGCGGCAACCTACAAGCTGCTTAGTGATTTGGTAGGTTTGGATAGTATTGTCGTATCAGGCTATCTTGGAGGTGTACCTCATGCATGGAATAAGGTGGGGATAAATGGGAAATGGTACAATGTTGATTCAACAAATAATGGAACAAACTCTGGTGTTCCTTACTTATTATATAATTCTGACGATGAAACAGCAGAGGATCTAGAGTTTGTCTTTGATAAGACTTATTGGACAGATGAAGGGTTAAAGCAATTTGTAAGTGAAGATAACTCATTGGATTATTATAAAAAGAAAGGGTTGGAAATTAATTCTCCAACAGAATATAAAAATATACTTTTAAAATTCTTAAAAGGTAATGATAAGACCCTCATTGTTCGATTAAACGATGATATAAGTGAAGATGACGCTATTCAAGTAGTACAAGAAGTTTATAATAAATCCCCTATTATTAAATTAGAGAATGCAATAATAAGGGAGTTACTACGTTATCATATTTGGGAAGAATAAGTAATGTGGACGTAATGAATGTACTCTTTAACAAGTACGTGAAATTCGGGTCTGTCAATAGTTTTGTGTAAACTCTTTTAATATGGCTTCTCCCCGAGGGGAGATAAAAATCATTTCACATACTGCCCAACACGTTCTGGAAATAAAATGGAGAACTGAAGTAGCATTTGACTCCAATTTTGGACTCGCCCCGTCCATTTACGCATGACATCCATTGTGGCGAGGTAGAGCATTTTAAGCAAGGATTCGTCTGTAGGGAAAATACTCTTGCCTTTCGTTACTTTCCGTAGCTGGCG
>NZ_JBNPWS010000025.1:0-74863 GCF_050433705.1 Paenibacillus sp. DS2015
GGGGTGGTGGGTTTTTTTGCGCCATTTTTAGTAAAAGGCACCTTAAAGGACCCCATAACTGCTACGTTAGTGTAAAGAGCTATTTTCGTATAAAAGGTCATCTTTTGATCACAAACTTTTATATTAATTCAAAGGAAAAGGGGTAGCTTAGTAAATGAGTTTACAAGAAGAAATTATTGCTGCTTTAGGTGTTAAACCATCTATTCATGTGGAATCTGAAGTAAACAACAGAGTCGCCTTTCTGAAGGAATATGTAAAAAATGCGGGTGCAACGGGTCTGTTAATCGCTATTAGTGGGGGTCTCGACAGTGCCGTTGTAGCTGGATTGTGTAAGCGGGCAACAGATGAATTGTCCCAAGAAACGGGTAAGGATTATATGACTTTAGGTGTTTTCCAACCTTATGGATCACAAGCAGATATTGACCATAGTTATGCCGTTGCCAAAGCCTTTGACCTTAAGCAGGTGGTAGAGACGAATATTGAAGATGCCGTGAATGAAGTGGCATTGGAAGTTGAGCAAGGCTTCAAAGGTCTAGGTATACATCGCCATATGAGCTATAAGGGTAAAGGGAATGTGATGGCAAGAACACGGATGGTTATGCAATATGCGCTATCTTTTGAATTGAATCTGATTGTAGTGGGTACAGACCATGCCTCGGAAGCCATCACAGGTTTCTATACGAAATGGGGAGATGGAGCAGTAGACGTGACGCCAATGAGTTCTTTGAACAAAAGACAAGTACGTCAGATTGCCGCTTACATAGGCGTCCCGCAGTCTATTATAGACAAGGCACCTTCTGCGGGTCTGTGGGCAGGTCAGACAGATGAAGATGAATTAGGAATTACTTACGATGAGAATAGTGATTATTTAGAAGGTAAAGAAATTACTCCAGTTGCTAAAGAGCGTCTTGAGAGTTTCTATCGCAAAACTGCGCATAAACGCAACGCGATTCCTGGAATTTAAAGATAAAATGGGGTTGAGACTCCTCCAAAGGCCTCGGTTTTTAGGGGATGGGTAATCTGAGATATGAAAATTTGATTAAAAAACAAAAAGCGGCTCCTTTCTCGTCAGAGAAGGGGTTGCTTTTTGTTTTTTAATCGATTCATTCCAAATAAATAGTCAGATTTCTCTGTTGCATTGTTGGTAAAAGTTTCATATAATAGTTATGCAACCGGTTGCGTTGAAAAGGAGATTGAAAGATGGAGAAACTAACGATTCAACAAATTGCAGATTTGGCCGGGGTAAATAAGGCCACGGTTTCACGGGTTATTAACGGAAATAGCAGTATTTCCGAGAAGACAAGACTAAAGATTGAGAAAATCATGAAGCAGCATAACTATGTGCCGAATTCGATAGCGCGCGGTTTAGCGTTTAACAAGACATTTACTGTAGGTTTTTGTTTTGATTACACTGATAAACAAGCATATGCCAATCCCTTTTTCTATAAAGTTCTGCAAGGGATCGAGGAAATTGTATACGAACAAGACCACCTGTTTCTGATGATGAGTGATCATCAGCAGAAGAAGAACAACAAATCCACCTTTGAACGTGTTGTAGGCGAGCACCGTGTGGATGGACTGATCATTCCAAATACGTTGTTAAATGAGCAAAATTATAATTTGCTCCTTAAACATAAAATGCCCTATGTAGTTTCTGGGGAAAATTTGTTACAGAATGAAGGAGGGGTGCCATGGGTTGATATTGATAACATTCAGGCTGGTCGGATATTAACAGAACATTTAATCGATATAGGCTGCCGACATATTGTGATTTATGCGGGTAAAGGCGCCGTAGAGAGAGATAAGTTCATTGTGGACCGTCTGGAAGGCTACACACAAGCTATGAATAGGAAAGGAATGAAGGTTAAAGTTATTGATAATCCTGATGTTTTGAGAACGCTTAATCAGGAAGTTGATGCCAACTTGAAAGGCGATTTGCAGCATCCCGATGCTTTGATCTGCTGTACCCATGAGCAACTGTTCCAAGTTCTGGATTGGGATCATGGAAATCCCGTATTGTCTGAGATGGCCTTAGCCACGTTTGACAACTTCCCGATCTCCCGTTATATGAAATACCCGATTCACTTTGTGGAGATTGATCTGGAGATGATGGGTAAGCAAGCAGCCCAAATGCTGTTCAGGTTAATGAATAAAGAAGAAGGAGTGAATCCTTCGATCTCCATTCAGACGCGAATCGGCAATACATGAAGACCATACTGACTAAGAGGAATGACTACAATGATTACTAGCTTTTATCATGAACCGGCAGTTGATGCTGTGCTGATCTCACTCCAGCAGATGGAGATCCGACTTAGACTCCCGAGCCATACCAGTAAGGTTAGGCTACTGTATTGGAATAAATACAAGCTTGAACAATATGGGGTTATGGCCCAACCGATGACCCTCTGGGCAGAGTCAGAAGATTACAAGTACTACCGAGTGGTATTGACTGGAATGGAATCTCGTATCCGTTACCTACAATACAAATTTGAATTTGAAAGTGAGAACGAACAAATTTGGCTTCACTCCGATGGTATGAAGCGAACAGATGAGACAAAAGGCGGATTCGCATTCTCCTATGCGGGTGACAGGGATGCAATAAATTCCCCTGAGTGGATTGGGAACAGGGTGTGGTATCAGGTGTTTCCAGAACGATTCAGCAATGGGAATGAGAAATTAAATCCCGACAACACAGTACCATGGGGAACAACTCCAACGCGCGATAACTATATGGGAGGGGATATCCAAGGTATTATTGACCGATTGGACCACTTAAGTGGTCTGGGAATTAACGCGTTGTATCTAAATCCAATATTCAGAGCCACTTCAAACCATAAATACGATACGACCGATTATTTTAAAATTGATGAACAGTTTGGATCGTTAGAGGATTTTAACAGTCTTGTCCGCCAATGTCATGAACGGGATATAAAGGTCATTCTTGACTTGGTCATCAATCACTGTGGATATTACCACCCATATTTCCAGGACGTCATTGTTAAGGGAGAAAATTCAGAGTATAAGGAATGGTTCTATATTAATCAATTTCCGGTTAAACGGAGCGAAGAGGATTATGATTCAGTGGGCTATTACCAGTGGATGCCCAAGCTGCGGACATCGAATCCCAGTGTTCAACAGTATATCTTCGATATCGTTTCTTTTTGGCAGAAAGAAAGCGGTATTGACGGCTGGAGAATCGATGTTGCAGATGAGGTGGAAATCAGCTTCTTGCGGGAGCTGAAAACCAGTGTCAAGAGATTAAATCCTAACGCTATTATTATTGCAGAAATATGGGACGATGCCAAGAGGTTAATGTTGTCCGGGGCGGTCGATAGCGTAATGAACTACGAGCTTCGGTCAGTTCTATTCGATTATATTCTGGACCGTTCCATAACGCTTGGGCAGTTTCATGCCCGCCTCGTTCACTTTGTCCATCGGTATTCATCGGCCGAATTGCATCAGATGTTCAATTTACTCGGTAGCCATGATACTGAGCGGATCCTAACGAGGTGTAAGGAGAACGAGCAGGATTTATCACTGCTGTTAGCTTTCCAATTCATGCTACCTGGTAATCCTACCGTTTATTATGGTGATGAAATAGGGATGACTGGAGAGAATGATCCAGGTTGTCGTGCAAGTATGCCTTGGGAGAGTATCTCCCTCGATAACCCGCTGTTCCAACAGTTTAAATTCTGGATCGACAGGAAAAAATCAGATTCATCCCTTCAAGACGGGGGCTTAGAATTGCAGTATATGGAAGATTTAGGATGTTACCTAATCCATCGACATAATGAATTTCAAGATATGTACCTACTGATCAATTTCTCTTCAGCAGTATTAGAGGTTCAGCCTATTCTTGAGCAATTAAATATGAAAGAAAGCCATTGTATCTACAATTCTGATGCGGCCAACGGAAGATCCGATAGGATTCATCCCCGCCAATTTCATGTATTTCAAACTATGAAATAAGGAGCTTGAAAAGATGAATACAAAATGGACTCGATTAATACCTGCTATGGTCATACTTCTCTTTATCTTATCTGCCTGTGGGACTGGAAATGCAGGGAACGGAAATTCTCAAGAACCGGCTGAAGTGAAGATAACGTTCTGGCATCATTACAGTACAGCCTCTCCGGAGGAGAAAACCTTGACGGAGAAGCTTATTCCTGAATTTGAGAAACAGAATCCAGGCATTAAAGTAAAAGCTGTAGCTATTCCTTGGGATGAGTTGCATAGGAAACTTCAAATTAACGGCAACGGCGGAGAACTACCTGATGTTGCGCGTTTGGATATTATCTGGGTGCCGGAACTGAAAGAGCAAGGACTACTGGTATCGCTGGATGAGCAGTTTGATGATTTTGATACGATAGCGCAGGGTATGTTGGAGGGTCCGCTATCTACTGCTAAAGTGGGAGAGCATTATTACGGTCTTCCCTTAAATACAAATACAAAGGTATTATTCTGGAATAAAGAGATGCTTCAACAGAGCGGAATTGATAAGCCACCGGCAACAATGGATGGATTCTTCGATACCATCAAAGCGGTGAAATCACAAAATGAGAAGGTTTGGGGGTACGGTGAGCCCGCGCTACAAGGATGGAACATACTTCCATGGATTTGGAGTAATGGTGGGGATATTCTATCACCAGACTATAGTAGCGCAGACGGGTATTTGAATGCGCCTTCTACGGTTGATATTATCTCAAAATTGAGAGAAGCGTACGCTTCTGGAGGAATCTCTGGCTTCAAGCCTGGGGACTTGTCTGTAACGGAAGGTCACGCGCAAGGGAGCTATGCCATGATGGCCGAGGGACCTTGGTCAGTTGCGCAATTCAATTCGCAATTCCCTGATTACCAGTCCAATATGGCTCCCTTTCCAGCCGGTTCGGCAGGCTCCATTCAGGTACTTGGAGGAGAAGACTTAGGGATACTTAGTGAAAAAAATAAAGAAGAGTCATGGAAGTTCGTTAAATTTATGGTATCTGAGGCAGCTCAAGTTGAGATGGGGAAGATCGGTCAAATACCTGTTAATCTTGGCGCAATGCAGAACGAAGAGATTAAAGCGATCGATTATTATGTACCATTTATAGAACAACTGAAAACGGCTAAGGCTCGCCCTCCGATCAATGAATGGCCACAAATTGATAATGTACTTAGCGATACGATGTCTCGTATTTTTATGACAGACAAAGATATTAAGACAGAGCTTGATGCGTCAGTAGAGCAAATTAACAAATTGTTGAAGAGGTAATTATAACGGGAGGGCGTCTTCATAGGATGAAGACGCTTCCTTCACTAAGGAGTTATATCATATGAGAAAGAAGGAAGGGGCAGCCGGATACTTATTCTTTATACCCGGTTTTATGTTTTTTGCATTGTTCATCCTCTATCCATTAATCCGAAATTTTATTTACAGCTTTTATGACTTCAGATTGACTGACTTGGGAAATCCTGTATATACTGGGTTTAGTAATTATAAACATGTTCTTTATGATTCTACATTCTGGATATCTCTGAGGAATATTATCATTTACGGAGTGATCTCCGTACCCGGACAGATGTTCTTGGGGTTCTTAGTTGCCTATGCGCTACATCAGAATGGCTTCGGAATAAAATTGTTTCGTGTTCTTTATTTCTTACCTGTTATTACTTCATGGGTTGTTGCTTCGCTGATTTTCAAGTTTGTTTTCATGGATCAGGGTTTTTTGAATTATATAATCACAGATGTACTTCATCTAACCAAGGGACCGATTAGCTGGCTGAGTGAGCCAAATAAGGCTTTGTTGGTCATTGGATCTTTGGGGATTTGGAAGGGTGTCGGTTGGGTAATGGTCATTTATCTGGCTGCATTACAAGGAGTGCCCAAGGATCTTTACGAAGCGGCTTCATTAGATGGCGCTGGCACGTGGGATAAAATTAGATTTATAACATTACCCTCCATTCGAAGCACGACTATATTTATACAAATGATGCTGATCATTGGAGCGTTTAATGTATTCACATCAATTTTTCTCATTACGAATGGCGGACCACTGCACCAGACGGAAGTGATGCTTACATGGATGTATCAAAAGGCCTTCACCGAGTACGATCTCGGATATGCCTCTGCGCTATCCTATTTGTTCGCTATCATTATCGCTTGCTTAACAGCTGTGCAATTTCGCCTGAACAGACAGAATTAAGGGGGCGATTCGATGCGTACGCTATGGAAACCGATATTGTTATATTCATTACTCACTATAGGTGGTCTTATTTCAGTATATCCACTCATTTATATGTTCTTAACTGCCTTAAAGCCGATGACCTTGTTGTTTGAATTTCCGCCCCGACTGCTACCGTCGGAAATCACCTGGGACAATTTTATCGAAGCATGGGTTAGTCAGAACTTTGCCCGGTACCTGTTCAACAGTGCATTAGTCACGTTAGCCAGCTTTGCCCTAATTTTTATATTCTCGTCCATGCTGGCCTTTGCATACTCAAGATTTCATTTCAAAGGAAGAGGAGTAAGCTTTGCCATTCTGATGGGTGGTTTAACCATTCCGAGTCTGACTTTGATCATTCCACAGTTTCTGTTAATTCGTCAACTAGGTATGTATGATTCGTTTTGGGGATTGATTGTGGTATACGCTGCGGGTAGTATCCCCTTTACAACTATGCTACTCAAGGGCTTCTTTGATTCGATATCAACGGATATCGATGAATCTGTAGAGATGGAGGGTGGTAACGCCTGGACATTGTTTTATGCAATTATATTACCCTTGTCTAAGCCTGCTTTTGTGCCGGCAATAATCTTTAATGCACTTGTAGTATGGGAGGAGTTCCCATGGGCACTTACTATAATTAATGATCCAATGAAGCGGACATTGCCAATTGCTCTTGCCAATTTTCAGGGTCAGTATACAACACAGTGGGGAATAGTATTCGCCGGTTCTTTAATTGCTATCGTGCCCATTATCGTTTTGTTCTTACTATTGCAGCGGTACTTTATTGCCGGAATAACTGCCGGTGCTATCAAGGGATAGATTGGAGGGATCAAATTGTCAGTACAGGTAGAGCAGGATATCGCGTTTGACTACGGCGATTTGAAGATGACTGATGGAATTTCAGTATTTGACAAGGAGTTTGATGAGGTATTCTACTATGGAGGCAACGATTTAGGTGCAGTTTATACGCCGGATAAAACCATTTTTCGCTTATGGGCTCCTACCGCTTCCGAAGCATATGTCGTGTTCTACGATTCATGGGACGGAACGGCGTTAAGCATAGAAACGATGACCCGCGATGTACAAGGAACCTGGATTTATATGTCCCTGGATAATTGCGAGAATCGTTACTATACCTTTCGGGTCAAGGTTGGGAAGGATTGGAGTGAAGCTGTTGATCCCTATGCTAAAGCGGTTGGTATCAATGGGGACAGAGGTGTTGTTCTGGATATGCAACGTACGGATCCAGAGCATTGGAAGGATAACAGACCGCCATTTATAGGGCCTACTGATGCTATTATTTATGAATTACATCTGCGAGATCTATCGATTAACCCTAATAGCGGGATAAAACATGCCGGAAAGTTCCTTGGACTGTCCGAATCTGGCACCTACGGTCCAGAGGGGATTTCCACAGGGCTGGATTATATCTCTAATCTAGGAGTCACGCATGTTCAATTGCTACCCATTTATGATTATGCCACAGAAAGTGTGGATGAGACGAAGCTGGACTTACCTCATTATAATTGGGGATATGATCCCAAGAACTTTAACGTTCCTGAAGGATCTTATGCGACAGATCCTTATCATCCTTCGATACGTATTACCGAGCTGAAACAGAGTGTACAAGCGTTGCATGATCGCGGATTAAGAGTAATTATGGATGTTGTCTACAACCATGTCTATGATGGATATTTGGTGAATTTCACCAAGCTCGTACCAGGCTATTATTTACGCCACCAAGCAAACGGGACATTCGCCAATGGATCTTTTTGCGGTAATGAGTTCGCTTCGGAGCGGAGTATGGCCTCTAAATTCATTGTTGATTCTGTCTTGTATTGGGCACAAGAGTATCATATTGACGGTTTTCGCTTTGATCTGATGGGGCTGATCGATATGGATACTATGAATGAAATTTCACGCCGTTTGACTTTACTGGACCCCTCGATCATCGTCATTGCTGAGGGCTGGAATATGGATACGGTGCTACCTGAAGCCCAGCGGGCCAATCAGCGCAATGCTGGAGGTATCCCACATATTGGACTATTTAATGATGGATATAGGGATGCGATCAAGGGTGATATCTTTCTTTTTCAAGAAAAAGGTTTTATTAGTGGGGAAGTAGACTTCGAAAATAAGATCAAACGCGGGATTGTCGGAGGGATTCAATATACCGCTGAATTAAGTCAATTTGCTACTGAGCCGATACAAACGGTTAATTATGTCGAATGTCATGACAACCACACCCTATGGGATAAAATCGCAATCTCGGCAACAGATGCTTCCGAGAAATTGCGCGGTAGCATGCATCGTTTGGCCTCAGCGATGGTATTAACCAGCCAAGGCATTCCCTTTTTGCACGCAGGACAGGAGTTTATGCGGACGAAGAATGGAATAGACAACAGCTACAAGTCTTCAGAGTCCATCAATTGTTTGGATTGGAGTCGCTGCGCAGATCATCAGGAAGATGTAGAGTATATGACAAGACTCATCGAGCTTCGCAAGTCTCATCCTGCATTCCGGATGCAACAAGCTCAGCAAATTCGCGAACATTTAGTGTTTGAAGAGGCACCGGAACAGTCCGTGGCGTATACACTGCGTAATCATGCAGGGGGCGACGAACTGCAACATATGTATGTTCTGTATAATGCGAACCGCGATATTGTGTCATTAGTACTTCCATCTATTGGAGATTGGAAGGTTCATTTTGGTAAAGAGCATGTCCGATCAATGGATCATGGAAAGCTTGTGGTGCAGGGTGTCGGTATGGTAATATTGGCCATCTATTAAGTTAGAGAATAATATTTGTACGAATAATCCAGCGGAGATCCGCTGGATTATTGGCGTTCAAGACACCTCGTACAACTTACTACAATAGAAAATATAAGTATTTCATCGTACATACTCCTCATATAGTCCTCGCATCAGTAACGGACGACTGTTACAATAAAGGGATGGATACTAACAATGGAAGGCGTGAACAAGAATGATTTACGGAATCGGACATGATATTCTGGAGATCAAGCGAATTGAACGGTTGCTGAGTGGTAAACTGGCTGAAGCCTTTATGATAAAAGTACTAACGACAAAGGAATGTGAGCTAGCCAAAAATAGAGGTGCGAATAGGGCTGAATTTGTTGCCGGACGATTTGCTGCCAAAGAAGCGATTACCAAAGCATTTGGCTGTGGCATAGGTGCAATCATAGGATTCCATGATATAGAAATACTACCAGATGCATGTGGGAAACCATGCGTTCATTTAAGTGAACAAGCTTGGGAAAGGTTAGCTCTTTCAGGTCAAATTGTAGATTATGCTATACATCTAAGTATTTCCCATCAGCGGGAGATGGCTTCAACATATGCCATCGTAGAGAAACTAACGTAAGAGAAGGAGAAGTCATATGCCGAATGAGCAACAACAAAGCTATTTCAGTGAACATTTGCTGGAATGGTATTTTAAGAATCAACGGGATTTGCCTTGGAGACGTCATCGTAATCCTTATTATATTTGGGTATCAGAGATTATGCTGCAGCAGACACGTGTTGATACAGTCATTCCATATTTCAATCGATTTATTGAGAAATTTCCGACAATTGAAGATTTGGCAGATGCTCCAGAGCAGGATGTGCTAAAGATGTGGGAGGGGTTAGGTTATTACTCTCGTGCTCGAAATTTGCAGTATGCTGCTAAGCAAGTGAAGGATTTACATGGGGGGCAGGTACCTAATGACAAGGAAGCGGTGTTTGCACTTAAGGGTGTGGGACCCTATACAGCAGGAGCGATCCTTAGCATAGCTTTTAACAGGCCTGAGCCAGCCGTAGACGGTAATGTTATGAGAGTTCTATCTAGGTACTTCCTAATAGAAGAGGACATCATGAAGGGAAGTACACGTGTAGCAATGGAGAAGCTAGTCGTGGAGTTAATTCCGGAGGGACAAGCTACGCATTTTAACCAAGCACTCATGGAACTTGGAGCACTAGTCTGCACACCTAAGTCTCCCCATTGCTTAACATGTCCTGTCATGGAGCATTGCGAGGGACGAATAGAGGGCAAAGAAGCACAACTTCCTATTAAAACGAAGAGTAAGCCACCGCGTCCTGAACAAAGAATTGTTGGACTCATTGAAGGACTAGGTATTCATGCAGGGCGAATACTTATTCGCCAACGGGCAGACAGTGGTCTACTAGCTAAGATGTGGGAACTTCCACACTTCATATCGCCTGCAACGCGAGGCACTAGATTACTTGATACTCGTGCTCAAGAATTGCTGAAGGGGACTTTGGAGGCTGAGGGAATAGTTGCAAAGCCTGTACAGCACTTTATGGACGCAGAACATATTTTTAGTCATATCCGTTGGAGCCTTCAGGTTTATCGGTGTCAAGAGGACGATGTGCCTTATGTAGCTGAGCAAACTGTGGGTTACGAGCTTGAAGGCGAAGCTACAAATAGAGAAGAGGCTTATGCAGAATATCGATGGATTAGTGAACAGGATATGGAACTGTACGCATTTCCTAACGTATTCCTAAAAATTATAAATACCTACTATGAAGAACAACGAAATCATACCGTGTAAAAGAAAAACCGCATTTCAAGTGGAATCAATCCCACTATGAAATGCGGTTTTTGATTAGCTATGACGTTATTAATTAATGCTGTTTACTTAGCAGCACTATAACGTTTAGCGACTTCATCCCAGTTAACTACGTTCCAGAAAGCAGAAATATAATCAGGACGTTTGTTTTGATATTTCAAGTAGTAAGCATGCTCCCATACATCAAGTCCAAGAATAGGAGTTAAGCCCTCACTTAGTGGGTTATCTTGGTTCGGTGTGCTTGTTACAGCGAGTTTACCGTCTTTGCCAACAACAAGCCATGCCCAGCCGCTTCCGAAGCGAGTAGTAGCTGCTTTAGCGAAATCTTCTTTGAATTTATCAAGGCCACCAAGCTCACTATCAATAGCTTGTGCAAGTTCACCTGTTGGGTTACCTCCGCCGTTAGGTCCAATTGTATCCCAGAATAGGCTATGGTTAGCGTGTCCGCCACCATTATTGCGAACGGCTGTACGGATTTCTTCAGGTACACTTCCTAGACCTGTTAGAAGTTCCTCGATGCTTTTGTTTTGTAATTCAGGGGCTTTTTCAAGAGCCGCGTTAAGGTTTGTTACATAGGTATTGTGGTGACGATCGTGGTGAATTTCCATCGTTTGTGCGTCGATGTGTGGTTCAAGAGCGTCGTTTGAATAAGGTAGTGATGGTAGTTGAAATGCCATGGTAAATTACCTCCTGCAAATTGTTATTTGGTTACTCTTAAATATGTAGAAAAGTGACTACTTCTATTATTAAACCGTATTTAACCGATTAAATCAACATTTATGTTTGTAAAGTCGGTTTGTTATCAGATTGTTATCGATTTCTGGTTTTAATCTAATTTATGTTAACCTAAAATAAGCAATATCATACCCAGTAATTATATAAAAAATGTAAAAATATCAAGCTATTAAATGTAAGCGTTTGATATAAAGCGCTTACAGTAGAAAACAAGTGTTTTTTGATGCAATATGTGGTTTAATGGACTAGCAAGCAGGAATTTCACGCTTTTTTGTCTTTATTATTATATTCGGATTTATATAGAAATTCCTTTTTTATGTAAAGATCGAATAAAGCTAAACGAAAAAGGAGATTTAATACATGCATGTTCGTTCCTTTCAGTTAAGTGATTGTAATCTAGTGACAGAACTTCTTCAGGTTGCGTTATCTGAAGATTGCTTCGAGAATACGATACAACCGTTCTCAAGGCAACTCTCGTGGGATTCCGATCTAATTATGGTAGCAGAAGAAGATGGTGAAATCGTAGGTGCATTAATTGGTACGATTGAGAATAACCGTGCTTACTATTATCGTATCGCAATTCATCCAGATTATCGTCGTCAAGGTATTGGGAAGACTTTAGTATCCGCTATGGAGCAACGTTTTCAACAACGTAAGGTAAGTCATATTATGATTGCTGGAGATGAACAGAATCAAGCTGTGATGCCTTTCTTTGAAGCTATGGGATACGGAGCTAACAAAATAATGGAAGCCTTTCAGAAGCTTAGTATTGTTGCACAGCATTAGAGTGCTGAAAGGGTACTTATAGAGATTAAGACTAATTTATTACTATTTATGGAGCATATCTGTCAACCGTTGCAAAAACGGAGAGGATATGCTTTTCTATTTATAGTACCTGATTCATTGAATGATATATATTGGGGAAAATCAGTATAAAAGAGGTGTATTATGAATGTAGATCATGTAAAGCCAAGTTGGAAGGCAGAACTTTGGGATTGGATTAAGACCATGGTGATCGTCTTTGTTATTATGATGCTGTTAAACGTGTTTGTATTTAATCTATCGATGGTTAGAGGACAATCTATGCAGCCTACATTAGTTGAGAATGAAAGATTATTTGTCAATAAAATTGTATTTGATTTTACAACGCCTAAGCATGGTGATGTTATTGTGTTACGAGATCCTAGTGAAGATGAGAGCAAGAAGGAATTTCTCGTGAAAAGAGTTATTGGTGTTCCTGGAGATACAGTTGAAGTGAAAGACCATGCGTTATATGTTAACAGCCAACTACAGCAGGAAAATTATATCGATATCGAAATTCAAGATGCAGATTTTGATATAATAGAGCTTGAAGAGGATCAGTATTTTGTCATGGGTGATAACAGGCATTTAGGTGAAAGTAAAGATAGTCGAGTATTCGGCACAGTTAAGGCTAGTAGTATTGTAGGAAGAGCAGAATTCATTCTGTGGCCTCTGAATAAGATTAGAGGGCTTTAAGGTTGACGATATCTGATGGTTGGTACTACGACTATAAAGGAGGCAGAAGGGATGACTACAGAACAGACACAGCCGCTATATTCCCCCTCGCCGTCGGTGTGGGAGCAATTGAAGCGTGACATCCAATTAGCAGCACCTAGTTTTGGTATCGATGATATTGGTTTTGCAACCGCTGATCCCTTTGTGTCATTGAAATCTATTCTGGAGGAGCACCGAGTGAAAGGACATGAATCAGGCTTTGAGGAGCCGGATCTGGATAAAAGGGTAACCCCTGCACTTCCTTCATCGCAGCCAGCTTCGCTTATTGCGATCGCGGTAGCCTATCCATCGAAGATGGTCAATCCTCCTAAGTCTGAGCCTGGAGCTAATCGTGGAATTCTAGCTCGTTCCGCATGGGGACGAGATTATCATTATGTGCTACGTGAAGCGATGGCTAAGTTAGAAGCCTTCATTCGGGAAAGGGTGCCAGAGGCTGTTTTAGACAGCATGGTGGATACCGGCGCATTGGTCGATAGGGCTGTGGCAGAAAGAGCAGGCATAGGTTTCAGTGCGAAGAATTGTATGATTATTTCTCCAAAGTGGGGGTCATGGATATATCTCGGTGATATGGTGACAAATATTCCCTTTCCACCAGATACGCCTGTAACAGAGGACTGCGGAGAATGTACGAAGTGTATAGATGCTTGCCCTACAGGAGCACTCGTCGGACCGGGGCAATTAAATGCTCAGCGCTGTGTATCTTTCCTTACACAAACGAAAGGTCTCCTCGAGGATGAGGCGATGACTAAGATTGGAAATCGGTTATACGGCTGTGATACATGCCAGATTGTCTGTCCTAAGAATAGAGGGAAAAATTGGGATCATCATAAGGTGCTCTTACCTGATCCCGAACTTGCGAAGCCTCTGCTACTACCGATCCTTGATCTTACCAACAGAGAATTTAAAGAAAAATTCGGTGAGACAGCGGCAGCGTGGAGAGGGAAGAAGCCAATGCAACGCAATGCTATTATTGCGCTTGGAAATTTCAAAGACTTAACAGCCGTACCAAGGCTGGGAGAAATATTATTACAAGACCCTAGGCCTGAGATGCGCGGGACTGCAGCTTGGGCTCTGGGACGTATAGGAGGCGAAGAATCATTGAACATCTTAGATAAAGGCATAGCCACCGAACAGGACAACCAAGTACAAGAGAAGCTGTTGCAAGCTAAAGAAAAATTGCAACCGCAAATGATTGAGGAGCCAAGTCTCTCGGAGACCATTTATTATGATGAGGTAACTACCCCTATAGGTACATTAACGGTATGTACGTCAGACAAAGGATTGTGTCTCATTGAATTTGGACCTTTTCATGTGAAAGAGGCTGTTATACAACAATGGTCTCGTACATGGGCAGGTAGTGCTCCGTTTGTACACAATGTAGAGAAGTTAGCACTGGTGAAAGAACAGGTGCAACAATATTTTGCAGGGGAGCGAAAGACGTTTACTTTACCTTTAGATATGAGAGGAACTCATTTTCAGCTACAAGTATGGGGCAAACTTGCCGATATTCCTTATGGGGAGACTCTATCCTACAAGCAATTGGCGATAATGATTGAGCGTCCGAAGGCGGTAAGAGCTGTCGGAGGAGCGAATTACAAGAATCCAGTACCGATTGTAGTTCCCTGTCACCGCGTCATTGGGGCGGATGGTTCGCTCGTCGGTTTCGGTGGGGGCTTGGAAACAAAGCGCCAATTACTATCATTGGAAGGCTCACTGCCTGAGAGATCTGCTAGAGATGGAATATGTAAGTAGGCTGGGGGGAACTTTCATTGAAGTATGTAAACATTGAGAATGTTGAGGCAGGACAGTTTCTTGGGAAGTCTGTGTATTCTGGAAATGGTACCGTGTTGTTATCGGCGGGGGTTCAACTAACGGTATATATGGTCAATACGCTTAACCGGATTGGTGTAACGATGTTATATATTCAGGACCCGTTGTTTGATGACATAGAGACTGATGATCTATTAGATGATGCAACCAAACAGAGTCTAATTCATGGGATTAGTGATACATTTGAGGCTGTTCGGTCAGGTAAGGATTGGAATACACATCAGATTGGAGCTAGCATAGACAAGCTCATGAAAGATGTAACCAGTAATAAGGAACTACTCGTACAATTAACGGATATCCGTACCAGCGATAACGCACAATATTTACACGCGATGAATGTTTGCCTATTATCTACCGTTATGGGAATTAACTTAGGTCTTAATTATATTCAAGCAAAAGAACTCGCGACGGGTGCACTTCTGCATGATATAGGAAAAAGTAGCATACGTGTAGAGGACGAAATGGCTTCAGGTATTAAAGTTCACCATACATGGCTTGGATATGAGAAGATCAAAAGTAGACGAGATTTCAATCTACGGATCGCACATATTGCATTACAGCATCATGAACGAAATGATGGAACCGGTCTCCCACGGGGGCTTATGGGTGAGGAGATTCATTTATACGCACGAATTGTGGCCGTAGCTAATATGTACGATCATTTAATTAGTCGGATAGACGGAGAACCTAGTCTTCTTCCACATGAAGCTTGTGAGAAAATGATGGCTATGTCTGAATTGCAACTTGACCGAAATGTTCTTATTCAGTTTAATAGAATGGTGTCTATTTATCCTAATGGTATAGCTGTACGTTTATCAACGAAAGAGACAGGTGTTATTGTTCGCCAACACAGAGGTTTACCTGGTCGACCCGTAGTACGTATAGTACGCGGTAGTGGCGAGGATCTCAACATTAAGGAATTAGACTTAGCACAAGAAACTACCGTATTTATTGAGTCTGTACTGGCCTAGTTTATGATTTGCTAGCCGCCTATGGAAATGCTATGATATGTTCGTATAACTATTGTGAATATTAAGGTGGGGGAAATATGCAAGTTGTAATTCCAATTATTACGTTAATTGTAGGACTGGTTGGGGGATTTTTTATAGGAGTATTTTATTTGCGTAAGCAAATGGAGAAGATGCAGAATGATCCTCAAATGCTTCAAAAGATGGCTAAACAAATGGGCTATAATCTAAATGGTAAACAAATGCAGCGCGCGCAACAAATGATGAAGAATCAGCCGCCTGTTCCTAATAAAGGCCAAAATCGTAAAGGTAAATAAACTATTTATCTTAGGGATTAGGTTTTGTCGAAGGAGGATGTAATGTGGCTGGAGTTAAAGATTATGTAAATACTAAGGTTAGTGATAACCGTGATGCTATTGAGTATCATATTGAACAAATCTTGAATCTGATAGGTGAAGATGCAAAGCGGGAGGGTCTACTAGAGACACCAGCGCGTGTCACACGTATGTATGAGGAGATTTTTGCAGGATATGAAGTGGATCCTCGTGATGTACTCGGTGTAACATTCGATGAGAACCATGAGGAGCTTGTCATTGTGAAGGACATTGTCTACTATAGTCAATGTGAGCATCATATGGCTCCTTTCTTCGGTAAGGTTCATATCGGATATATCCCTAGTGGCAAAATAGCTGGACTAAGCAAGTTTGCTCGTCTAGTTGATGCTATCACACGTCGTCTACAGGTTCAGGAACGTATTACCTCCCAAATTGCAGATATCATGGTTGAGGTGTTACAACCTCATGGTGTGATGGTTGTTGTAGAAGGAGAGCACTTATGTATGTGTTCTCGCGGTGTTAAGAAGTCTGGAAGTAAGACAGTGACTTCAGCCGTAAGAGGTCTATTTCGAGAAGATCCTGCATCTAGAGCGGAGTTTCTATCGCTTATAAAAGTTTAACTTGAAGAGAGTCACCCGAGTGGGGAGACTCTCTTTTTGTTTTCCTCATTAGGTGGCTAAGGTGGGTCGGTATGATCTAAAAAGGTTGCCAGCGTAGCTGCCGAGCATGTAAATAACGATTCTCCACGGCAGGCCAGTAGACGACGTTCCACCAATCCTCAATGTATTTATTACGCTGGTTCTGATGCTTGAGATAATAGGCATGCTCCCATACATCGAGTGTTAACAAGGGGATAGCTTCCCATTGTGTTAAGTTCTGATGTTTCTCTGCTTGTAGAATTTCTAAATGTTGGCTACGAGGATTCCAGACAAGAATACTCCAGCCTCCGCCTTCTACTTTATCTGCTGCTTCGGAAAATTGCTTCTTGAATTTATCAAAGTTTCCGAAGTCTTTTTTAATTTGTTCGGCTAACTCTCCTTGGGGTAATCCGCCGCCTTTAGGATTCATGATCTCCCAGAAGACGGTGTGCAGGGCATGACCTGCACCATGGAAGGCTAGCTCCCTTGCCCAATGTTTAATAAGGTCGAAATTTCCGTTCTTTCGAGCTTCTGCCAGCTTTTGCTCAGCTTTATTTAATCCATCAACATAAGATTGATGGTGCTTATCATGGTGGATTTTCATGGTAGCTTCATCAATATAGGGTTCTAGTGCATTGTAAGCATAGGGAAGTGGAGGAAGGGTATGGCCACCAATAGGAACAGGTTGGTATTTAACGGTTGCCAATGGGGTCTCTGGTGCTGCATGGATATGAGCTAGCTTCTCTTCCCCTGGAATAATATGAGACATAAAAGAAGAGTGTATTAACCCTTCTGGTGATTGCATATGCTTCTGAAGCTCTCCAGGGTGGCATAGTGTCTCTAGAACTGCTAGGAAATATTCTGACTCGCGTATAATGTGGAGCAGAACGATCGGAGCGAGTTCTACCTGGCGTATGGCATTACTCTGTTCCATCATCAAATACAATTGCCTTATGAATTCTCGTGATTGATGTGCGGAAATGATTAGAAGCTGCTCAGTGTCTGCAATAACTTGGTGAGATGAAGAACTGCTAGGATCAAGAGCTTGATCCAGTAATTTCTGCGCTGCTACTTCGGTTTGCTGAAATACAACAGCCCATTCATTTAATAGGTCTACATACGACTTCTCTAAATCCGGTACAATGGCTTGAATAACTTGGGTGTGTTCCATCTCTTGTGTTTTCCAGAACCTAATTTCTTCCAGAATTCGAACAGGTAGCATAGAACCATACACGTACAGCATAAAGGGCGACCTCCTGTGTGTTGTCATTAAGACATTCTATTCCAGTGAGGGGTGCCATATGTGAAATGATCAACAATAAGCCTGGAGCTCTAAAGGCTCCAGGCTTATTGTTGAAGATAAGTTTATATTATTCTTGCTGCTCATGTTGCTTAGCGAGACTTGTCTTGACGTTACCTAGAAAAGAAGAGACTCGTCTTAAGTATTCACGGGAATGCTCCCGAAATATCAGCTCATGATGGCTGTCCTGTACAATCCATACGTCTGATAATGGATTAGTCTGGTTGGCAGCGAGTTTTTTCGCAATGGGATAGGGAGCTTTCTCGTCTTCTGTACCATGTATGAAGAAAGTGGGAAAGGGATAATCTTTACTTTTCACTTCTCTGTAAGGGATCTGACTAAGGCCCGTACCATTGAGTGCAGGAAACAACAACTCTAATATTTCCAAAGAAGGATGCCGCGGCAGATCAATTTGGTTCTTAATGTTATGGTACAGTGTATCTGGCTCAAGTAGAAAGGTACTATCAAGAATCATGGCATCAACATCTTGCGTTTGTAGTCCTGCCTGTAAGGCGGTACCCGCTCCCATGGAAAATCCCCATACGATAATGGACTCTGCACCCTTATCTTTGGCTAGTTTGATAGCTCCAAGTAACTGCTGCGATTCAATCTTGCCACCAGTGGCAACATCTTTGTTGTATTCAGCCGCGAATCCATAGTCAAACATGATGATATTGTAATTCAAGCGATGTGCGTAATGAGCTAGATCATACATAGGAACCCAAGTTTCCTCACGATTTGCACCATAACCATGACTGAACACAATCGTTTTATTGGAACCATTGGCTGGGATATACCATCCATGCATCATGCGGCTCTCGTCGAGTGCAGGGAACGTAATATTCTCATATGCCATAGATTTAGCTAACTCAGGATTAGAATAAATGGGTGCAACGGTTGGATTGGATAATACCCAAGCAATATAGGCATGTAGAGCAATGAAACAAAATAATAGAAAAAATACGATAGATAGTAATAGGGCGATCACAACATGCTTCAAACGGATAAACCGTGGTGAGACAGGTGTAAGGATGGTGGGCGCAGATGTAGCATCATTTTTGACTGTAATATTCATAGGCCTTTAGTCCCCCTCCTTAAATCATACTATTTATCGTATCCTCCGGTTCTATTAAAGTCAATGTAATGTGGACAATTGTAAGGTAATTGTAATGTGTAGACTTTATCTATAATATTTCATATAATTTATGTAACCATGTTTCACTTGGTGAAACAATTAGAGGGGCGATTCCATTTGGAAGAAGGCAAATTAACGGTACGTGCAGTAGAACGTGCATTAGATATATTGTTGTGTTTCACTAAGAATGTTGATTTAGGCTTAACAGAAATTGCAGGACAAATTGGTCTCCATAAAAGTACGGTTCATCGTTTACTTGCAACACTTGAGGAAAAGGGTTTTGTTACTCGTGATGTTGCAACAGAAAAGTATCGACTGGGTATGAAAGTATGGGAGCTGTCTGTGCATATGTCTCGGAGTGATGATCCTGCGATCCTGCTTCTACCTGAGATGGAAAGGTTACGTGACCGTCTGGGTGAGACCGTAAGTCTTTATTTGTTAGAAGGTAAGGAGCGTCTAAGAATTCAAGCTGTACAGAGTAAACAAGCAATCAGAAGAGTGGCTCAAGTCGGAGCTAGGCTTCCGTTATTTGTAGGTGCATCTAGTAAGGTGCTAGTGGCATTTGCATCGTCTAAACAGCAGGAAGAGATCCTGAATGATCCTGAATGGCCAGCGATTAACGATAGTGATCAATACATGGAAATGTTAAGGAAAATACAGGAGAAAGGGTATGCGACAAGCTTTGAGGAGAGAGAACCCGGAGCTGCAGCCATTGCAGTCCCTATTGTTAACAGCCAAGGTGTAATGACAGCTGCGTTGTCACTGTCAGGACCTGTGAGCAGACTCTCACACGAGACGCTAGCGCAATATGCACCTGTCTTAATCGAGACAGCACGCGAGATGGGCCTCATGATTCCATAAATTACTTTTTATTTATTTGTTATTGAGAATAGTTATCATGAACAGGTTGTGCGTTTAATTTGAATGACCGATGGAAATGTCCTAATTAGAATGAAGGATTGCATTGAAATTCATGACATGAAAAATCCGTATTCCCTCGTTCTTAGGGGATACGGATTTTTGAGCAAGTGACTATAATCATATAACTAGAATGAAGAATTTATCCTCCATTCTCCTTGAGGTAAATGCATGAATGTTGTCATCCATTTGTTCGGGTGGGAGGAGCCTTTGCTACTTCGTGTGTTTGATTATTATTTCATGTTCTTAATCCAATCAGCGATATCATCGATGATGGCTGGCGCTACGTTCGAAGGTTGCATATATTCGGCTCCTACAGATACACCTGCATATTCACTAAGCAGGTGATTTACATGAGGATAGGATTTATACGCTACATCTGAGCGATCCTTCAATTCTTTTTTCCAATCATTATATTGTCTTATAGGGACCTGATAGTCGTTTTCACCTTGCAGCACTAGCATGGGTCCCGTTTGTGTCTTCGCTAGATCGCTTGGCTTGTAATCTCTTTGCTCAAACCACCAATAAGCGGGCTGCATCGGAAAGTTATCTGGTAAATGATCGACGGAGTACTGAGGATCATTCACAATTTTAGCTAGAGATATCACCTGAGCCGATTGGGCTTCATATATAGATGTATCCTGTCCGAGTTCTTTAAATCGGCTTACAATCTCTTCTAGCTGTTCTACGAGTACATCTATAAACTTTGAGCTAGGAGCAGATAATAGGATTGTACCAGCGATTGCTTTATCTTTGGATGCTTTAACGATTAGGGGCATGGCAAAGCCGCCCTGACTATGACCAGCTACATATATTCGAGTAGGGTCAATATCCTTCATGTTTTTGAGAAGGGTGACAGCGTTAAGCGCATCATCGACAGTTTCACGATTTAACGTTAGTTTGGGGTCGCTGGATATTTTGAAAGTATGCTCGTAGGTTACTTTGTCATAACGTAGTACTGCGATGTCCTTGGAGGCTAATCCTACTGCGAGATCTCGGAATGGCTTAGCGCCACCAATCGATGTGTCACGATTATTTGTTCCTGAGCCATGAACAAGTACGACTACTGGGAAAGGGCCGTTTCCTATGGGCTTTGTTAGGGTTCCAGGTAATGCGAACTCACCGTCACCAACAGTAACTTCCTCTTCTATATAAGTTGAAGGATGATCATAGTCTGGCTTCTTATATGTAGATGGATAGGTGGGTGCCATATATAAATCATCAACCTGACCTTGAGGGTTTAGACGTAGTGTAATAGAAAATGGAATTTTATCTGTCTGAATGTCATAGGTGATATTATGATGTACCGCATTGTCATCTTCTGTCTGAAGCGATTGAGATACGAACTTACCATAGACTTGCTCATAATTACTCCAGAGAATGTTTAGCACCTGAGTGGGTAGTGCTTCTTTGAGTGCTGGGCTCATATACGCTGTAACTTTACTACCCTGGCCCGATTTCAATTGTGTAAGAAATAAGTCTACGGTTTTCAAAGAGCTTGTAGGAATGTCTTCTTCATCCTTGAAAATCTGTGTAATGAAATCCATTGGAACAAAAGCCTGATTACCAACAATGCTCACCTTATCTCCAATCGGAGTTGTCTGTCCGTTGACTAAGGCCTGTGTCTCTCCCACTTTGAATACTACCGTGATGGAACCTTTGGTAATGGTTACAGTACGAGATGCCTGATTCCAGGATACTTTGGCCCCATAGGTACTTGCTGCAAGACGTACGGAAGTGAGTTCGTTTTCTTTGTTATCGGATTTCGCGGCAGCGGCAGCCCCATTCAGGGGGATAACCAGACTTAGCGCAAGGGTAACCGTCACAGCAGTCTGCAGGGCTATTGATTTCCTTCTCATAATGAATCTCCTCCTTATAGATGAATAAATATATGGAATGTTAGCTGACAAAGCGGGAAATCCCAATACCGACAGCTATAATACCCAGTAATACAAACCAACTCATGGGTCTGGCTAAATTCATAGTCCAACCTATACCCATACGCTTCTCTATGAAGATCGAAGGATCGGATGGATTGAAATAGATCCCGCCTAGTTTCCAATAGGTATCATCATGAGTGGGTTCGGTACTAGAAGGGGGGATTACTCCGCCAATACGACGACCCCCCTGCCCGATTTTGAATGAGATCAGTAGAGTGCCTATGAGAATTATAGATATAACTAAAATGGTTACGATGGATAAAATCTCTACGTTAAACGTAAACATCATATTGAGCTGGATGAAAGAAAATAATAGAACGATGAGTAATCCGATGATTATCATGAAAAGTGACCATATACGACGGAAAATGGTGTTTTGTTGAATCGATTTCTGCGGATCGTTAACATTGATTTTCTGTTTACTTTTTAGGATCGACCAGTTCGTGAACATGAACAATAGCGTCATGACTATTTGCGTCATATTGAGGCCCAGAACTGTTCTATAGGATTTAAGGGCGCTTCGAGTCACCTGACCCGTGAAGTCAAATTGCATGGGAAGTTGAGCTGGAAACTGGTTGTAATTAAGAAGAACAAATATGATGTTAGCTGTAATAAGGGCAAAATGGATGAGGTACCATTTGTTGGAAAACACTAGTTTTTGACGTCGAAATCCTGTGTCTATTGCTATTATTGTTTTATGTAGCGGCATGGAGGGGCAAGATGATTTATATTTCTTCATTTGGAGATGAAATATAATATTGATGATAGTAGAACAGATAACTAGACATACGACATAAACAGTGATCATGATACCTTGCTGAGTGGCATTCGTTGTCACGGAGATAGTAACGAGGCAGGTGAGAAGCAGTATAGAGTAAATTGTACTACTGATCCATACATATTTCCTGCGCATAGTTCTTAATGCATCGCTGTAGTAAACCTCTTCAGTAACAGAGACACCGAAGCTATCACTTTCACGTGTAAGATAAGGCATACTAACAAGGGTTATGGAGAGGGTAATGAACATTAGAAGTAGCATGAGGATAGAAAGCCAATACATTTATACATTCTCCTTTCCTGGGTGGGTTATTTCTGCATGGATTTGTTTCATGATATCCGATAATTGTTGTTGGGTCAGGCCGCGGCAAAGGGCTTCTGCGATAATCGGTTTTAGTTGTGAGTGTTGTTTAAGCACATATTCGGGTGTGACCCCAGGCATTTCCTCTGGCTGGATGACAACACCCTTTTGCCGGTGGATCTGGATGAACCCATCTTGTTTGAGTAAGGTATAGGCTTTGTTGACAGTGTGGAGGTTAACGCCAATGTCAGAGGCTAGACTTCGCACCGAGGGAAGCGGTTCTCCGGGCTGTAAAGCACCGCTGGCGATTCCTTCGATGATTTGATTCATAAGTTGCGAATAGATTGGGATATCAGACTGCATATCAAGTTGAATAATCAAGGGTGCACCTCCATACAATTAGATATCTGTTATATATCTAATATAACAGATACAACAAGTGTAGTAAAGAGTAAATAATTTATAATCATGTAGACAAAGCAAAAAGAGTGCATCTGGACGAACAGAAGCACTCTAGAATAGGTTATGTGAAATGGAATTAGGTAGTGTTATTTATGTATGATCTTTAAGATATTTTATCTAGTTTATGATTTAGGATTTCCTGAAAGCTTATCTGGTTGTCATTAGAGTCATCTTTTCTAGGTGTAATGACGGTTTGGGGACGTGGGTACTGAGGATGAAATGGCATCATATGGTTTATAATTAACATGCGGATTGTTCCTCCTAAGGTCTAGTATGTTTAATTTATTCCAATTACCCCCTCTAATCATTTTCAAACGTTTTTCATCATATTCAGGAAAAAAGTCGTACGAAATCATTCGATATAGATGATTTTTTAGGACCTTGAAACTGTTTCTGTGACTCATCAAAAAAATGCCCGCGGCATACATTAGACCTGCTTAAATACCTATTTATTTTTTCTTTGAAAAATATCCCCTTCCAGTTAACTCACTCCGCTGAGTGGCTTCTTTAAGGGGATATTGCAAATATACTAATTATATATTTTAATGGTAAATTATTCTTTATAAAATTATTTTAGGGGTGATTAAAATTAGAGGTGGAAAAATTATTTTATATCTGATTTTTCTATTGTTAGTTACAGCATGTTCGGAAGGTGCAAAAGTGAACGTAGAGAGTAATAATCCTTCAGGAGATCTGAGTCTTATTAACATTTCTCTTTATCGGAGCGATTCCCATAAAGTTCAACCAGAACTGATCATTGCAGAAAGTGATCCACTCAAGCTTAATTCAGCAGAAGAATGGACAAAATCCGGTACTCCAGAAGCTTTACCACGTATTAAAAATATTGAAAAGATATATTTGATTCAGTTCCAATACAGTGTTAATACTACTACCGAGAGCGTTTACTACATATGTGTTACTGATAAAAATAAAAATGAATATCTTAAGAAGATTGATGAGAAACAAAAAACTGATTTAGATGTCTACGATCCAACACGAAATGAATTGATTTTGAAAAAGGTAGGGATGAATGATTGGCTTAAAGTAACTCCCTCCATTTTTTCATTAAGCTAGCTGTTAGTTTAAAGTAAAGAGTAAGGGCCTTTCTGTGTAAACGTACGCGTCAAATAGCCCACACCTTGTCATGTGAACTGTGACCCGAAAGATGGACACGTTGAAAAAAGTGCCCATCTTTCGTGTCTTTTTTCGTTAATGATCGGTATACAAGAAAGGTAGGAGATGTCCCATCGGTAAAAGTTGGTCTACTGGAGAAATTAGGTTTAGTAAAAGCCAGATCCTTCAGATAGAAGAGAATGCAAATGTTTTGCATGGTTCAGAGCGATTAATAACATACCAGCCCTCATTTAAGTTGGCAGCCGTGAGCGGAGAATGATTTCTTGAAAAAGCTCGAAGCGCTAGAGAGACAGGAGAGTTATTGATTATATCGAATATTACAACACTGATTGTTATCAATGGATATTAAAAAAGATGACCCCTGACGAATACAGGGATCATCTCTTAATAGCTTAATCTAGGGTCTTTTCTTTTAAGTGTCCACGCTACACATTAAAGTAGCCGTGGGCATTTCTATTTACTACTTACTACTTACTACTTATTGGTTCTTAATCATTTCTCTAAGTACCGTTTGTAGAATACCACCGTTGTGATAGTAATCCACATCAACCATACTATCCAAGCGAGCGATTACTGTGAAATCGAATGTTGTACCGTCTTCACGAGTAGCTGTTACTGTTAATTCCTGTCCTGGTTTAATGTCGTTGCTGATTCCGAGAATGTCGAAAGTTTCACGACCATTAATTCCTAGACTCTCCCAACCATGACCCTCTTGGAATTGGAGCGGAAGCACACCCATGCCGACAAGGTTACTACGGTGAATTCGTTCATAACTTTCCGCAATAACAGCCTTAACTCCAAGTAAGAAAGTACCTTTAGCTGCCCAGTCACGGGAACTACCCGTTCCATACTCTTTACCCGCAATAACGATCAGGCTCTGACCTTTGTCCTGATAATCCATAGAAGCATCGTAGATAGACATGACTTCATCATTCAATAGATTCGTTGTTACGCCACCTTCAGTACCTGGAGCGACCTGATTACGAATACGAATGTTGGCGAACGTTCCGCGCATCATAACTTCATGATTACCCCGACGAGAACCATAGGAGTTGAAATCTTCACGGCGCACATTATGCTCTTTCAAATAAAGACCTGCAGGGCTAGATGGAGAGATATTACCTGCTGGGGAGATATGATCTGTTGTTACGGAATCACTTAGTAAAGCTAACACGCGTGCAGATCGGATATCTTGAATATCTGTAAGTTCAGTTGATAGATTCTCAAAGAATGGTGGGTTCTGAATGTAAGTTGATTTGTCATCCCATTCATACAGTTCGCCTTCTGGTACTGGAATGGAATTCCATCTTTCGTTAGCCGTAAATACATTCTCATACTTCTGACGGAACATATCAGGCGTAACACAAAGGGCGACAGCTTCTTTGATCTCAGCTGTAGTAGGCCAAATATCTTTAAGATAGACGGGTTGATTGTTCGGATCATAACCAATCGGATCATTCTGTAAGTCGATGTTCACGGTACCTGCCAATGCATAAGCCACAACCAATGGTGGAGAAGCTAGGTAGTTGGCTTTAACCTGGGCGTGGACGCGACCTTCAAAGTTACGATTACCAGACAATACTGCTGCAACGGTTAGGTCATTATCTGTGATCGCTTGACTTACTTCATCAGGAAGTGGTCCTGAGTTACCGATACAAGTGGCACAGCCGTAGCCAGCAAGAAAGAAACCAAGGGCTTCTAACGATTCAAGTAGACCCGCTTTCTTCAGGTATTCTGTCACAACAAGCGATCCTGGAGTTAAACTACTTTTTACATAACCAGGCTTTGTAAGTCCACGTTCTACAGCTTTCTTAGCTAGTAGTCCAGCACCTAACATTACGCTTGGATTTGAAGTGTTTGTACAGCTGGTTATAGCTGCAATAACAACGGCACCCGTTCCGAGTTTACTGATTGAACCATCTTTGTGTTGAATGTTCACTGTTTCCGCTATTTTGCTATCACTAAGTCCGTATCCGCCTTTATCAACTGGAGTACGAATAATGTCGTTAAAGGAATCCTTCATTTGAGTTAGCTCAATGCGGTCTTGTGGACGTTTAGGTCCTGCTAAGCTTGGTACAATAGAAGCTAGATCCAATTCAATCACGTCTGTGAACTCAGGGTCAACGGTATCTAACGTACGGAACATGTTCTGAGCTTTATAATAAGCTTCCACTAGATTTACCTGTTCTTCAGAACGGCCTGTATTACGTAGGTAAGATAGAGTCTCAGCGTCTACCGGGAAGTAACCGATAGTAGCACCATATTCTGGAGCCATGTTAGCTACCGTTGCACGGTCTGCTAGACTAATATTCAGCAATCCAGGGCCGTAGAATTCTACGAATTTACCTACAACACCCTTTTTGCGTAGAATCTGCGTCACGGTGAGCGCAAGGTCAGTCGCTGTAGCGCCTTCGTTCAGACTTCCTGTTAATTTAAAGCCTACAACTTCTGGCATAACGAAATACAGAGGCTGTCCTAACATCCCTGCTTCTGCCTCAATACCGCCAACACCCCAGCCTACAACTCCAAGTCCATTAATCATCGTCGTATGGGAGTCTGTTCCTACAAGAGAGTCAGGATAAACAACCGTTTCGCCATCAATAGTCTTTGTTGCGGCTACAGAGGCTAGATACTCTAGATTAACTTGGTGAACGATTCCAGTTGCGGGAGGAACAGCACGGAAATTATTAAATGCTGTTTGTGCCCAGCGAAGGAAGCGGTAGCGTTCTTCATTGCGCTCAAATTCAACATTCATATTGTAATCTAGTGCATCTGCTGTACCGAATGCATCCACCATGACAGAGTGGTCGATAACTAAATCAACAGGAACTAGTGGGTTAATCTGCTTAGGGTCTCCCCCAGCCTTTTTCACAGTATCACGCATAGCTGCAAGATCGACCACGACAGGTACACCCGTGAAATCTTGTAGAACAATACGCGCTGGAATAAAGGGAATTTCTTTGTTTGCGTCACTCCCGGCATTCCAATCTGCTAATTGACGAACATGTTCTTCCGTAATGGCCCGGCCGTCGAACTGACGAACAGCAGCTTCAAGAAGTACTTTAATGGAGAAGGGAAGGGTAGAGATGCTCCCTAGGCCTTGTTTTTCTAGAGCTTGTAGGCTGTAATAACGATAATTTTTGCTTCCAACCTCTAGGTTTTGAGCGATTGAGAAATGATCCTTTCCTGACATACGTGTTCCTCCTTGGTGGTTGTGGTCTTCAGTAACCCTTTTAAGTTTTCATTCATGGTTTCATTAGGTGAAACGTAATTTCATAATTTCATTGTTTGATTTAAGTATACCGTTTACATAGAAGGGAGTAAAGAAGTTTTTGTCCTTACTCGTACTCTAATTATAGCGCACCAGAAGAAACTTCATATGTTCCAATTATTAAGAGGAATGATGGATAGTGGAAGGTTTGCTTTCATATATTGATGTAGATATGGGTGTTAAATGAAATGAAGATGAGGGGAGCCAAGAAATCATGGAGAAGGAATGGAAACAAACCCTTTATACGTATGTGAATCAGCATAATCAATGTTATATCGATTATCGCTCTGAGATGGAGGAGCAGATCGTAACGGATATGAACTATCTAATGGATAGATCGAAAATGATTAAAAGAATTACTGAGGGATATGAACAACGCGGAGTCAAGCCGTTACGAAGTGAGACACGCGCCAAAATACTGCGTATGATTCAGTATTCTGAGCAAGAGGTGGTAGCTGATGTTCAGTTACATGGACAGCTTCTGTATACCAAGGGGGGCGCTATCCACCGGGAAAATTCTATTCAACATCAACGAATAACGATGATCCGTGATGGAGATGCATGGGTGGTTGCAAGTATAGAGCAGCTAATAACAGAACGACATTCTATCTTATCTAAGATAACTCATAAGGATGGAGAAGCGTATTCAGGAGAACCAGAACCTTTCTTAAATTCTAATGTATTAGGTGGAGGTGCAGCACGTCGTCCTACGAAGTATCATCGTGAAGAAGCGGTAGCCTATGCGGATCGCTGGTGGGATTCTAATAATCCTGAATTCACATCTTTTGCAGTGAATTGTACGAATTATATCTCGCAATGCCTCTTTGCAGGGGGGGCTCCAATCCACTATACTGGTAAAAGAGCTTTAGGCTGGTGGTATAAAGGGTATGTTAACGGTAAAGAGTGGTGGAGTTATAGCTGGGCTGTATCGAACAGTTTGGAACGTCTGCTAACCTCCAATACATGGGGATTGAGAGCGGATGTGGTCGAGCGTCCAGAGCAACTAAGCCTAGGTGACGTTATTATTTATGATTGGGATGGAGATGGTTCCTACCAGCATAGTACGATTGTTACGGCATTTGATGCAGGGGGCATGCCACTTGTCAATGCTAATACCGTCAGTAGTAAGCATCGATATTGGGATTACAAAGATTCCTATGCATGGAATAAGAGCACAAAATATCAGCTTTTGCATATTCCTGACGTCTTCTAGAACAAAATGTGGAATGAACAGGGTGAACCTGTAATTAAGGAAAGAGGTTAAGTAATGAATAAATTGACTGTAGGTCTTGTATATGGTGGTAAATCAGGAGAACACGAGGTCTCCCTTCAGACTGCTTTTGCTGTAATGAATGCCTTTGATTTCAATAAATACGAAATTGTTCCCTTCTATATAACGAAACAAGGAGAATGGAAAAAAGGTGATAAAATAAGTGCTCCATTTGCGCGAATTGAAGAACTGAAGCTTACTAGCCATCTGACAGGAACTCAGGAAGCATTGAACTCGTTGTTTAGTCGCTTATATCATAGTGAAGGTGCTATTGAGGTGGATATTATGTTCCCACTGTTACATGGAACCTTCGGTGAAGATGGCACAATTCAAGGATTGTTTGAGATGGCTAATATGCCTTATATAGGTGCTGGAGTATTACCTTCCGCTGCGGGTATGGATAAGGTGACCATGAAGAAACTATTTGCAGAGGCAGGTTTGCCACAGGTTGGTTACCAATACTTCACAAGAACGCAATGGGCGAAGGAAAGTCATGATCTTATTAATAGTATTGAGGATATTCTAGGATATCCGTGTTTCGTGAAACCAGCTAATCTAGGTTCTAGTGTTGGGGTATCCAAAGCCAGAGACCGCGAGGAGCTAACACGTGCCGTTGAATTTGCATTCCGTTATGATATTAAGGTTATAATTGAACAATTTGTCGATGCTAGAGAAGTAGAAGTTAGCGTATTAGGTAATGATGAACCTATGGCGTCTATTCCTGGCGAGATTGTATCCTCAAGTGAGTATTATGACTATGCCGCTAAATATACCGATGGGCAATCACAAATGTTGATTCCAGCGCCACTAGATTCTGAATTGGCAGATCGAATTCGTGAAGCCGCTATCGTTGCTTTTCAGGCGATTGAGGGTAACGGAATTAGTAGGATTGATTTCTTTATTCGCAAATCAGACCTTGCTATTTTTATAAATGAGGTTAACACGATGCCAGGATTTACTCCTTTCAGTATGTATCCTCTATTGTGGCGGGAAACTGGACTCAGTTATGCGGCTCTACTAGATCGTATGATCGAGTTAGGGCAGGAACGATATGATAGCAAGCGAGCATTGAACTATAGTAATGATCTATAAAAGGTTGTTGTTCAAAAAATCATCATTGAACAGGTACTGTAAGTAGAACGCCCTGTTCTGAATAGAAAAGAGGAGTCTGGTATGGGATTTCAAACAGAATTCAACTCTGTATGTAAGTTCAAGAATGACCAGGAGTTATATGAACTATTCGAATACGGTCGCGGTAAAATGGTTAAGCAAGGATTCCGAGTGTTTCCTACTGGACAAAAGGTCATTGCCTATACACCCGATAATGTAGCGGTTGCGATCGTCCGTATTGTAGGATGTATAGCTGAGATTAACTTTCAGGGCGAGGAAGTAACTGAAGTTGAGATGGAGTTCGTTCGTAAGCTGAACGAGGAAGAGTCACGGGTTCAGAGTAGGCTTGCTTTTGAAATGTTTTTTGGTGAACAACAGGTATGATTGTCCGGTTCGGGTACGTAGCTATGTCTATGGTGGTAAAGAATGCATCACCTTCTCGTACGATGACGATGACCAGTTTCAATAAATTAGGTGACCGGGAGGCAGCGATTCGGAAGCTAGAACGTATTGCGCAAGAAAATTTGCACAATACGCTCAGGCTTCTAAAGCATAATCTGGCACATGATATTCAAGTATATCGCTTCTCATCAAAGTTGATTCCATTGGCTACTCATGGAGATCTTATCGAATGGAATCCATTTCTTGCGTTGCAGGAGTCGTTCGCCGAAGTAGGGGAATATGTGAGAGGACATGGCATGCGGGTATCTTTTCATCCTGATCATTTTACGGTCCTTAGTACACCTCGTTCAGAGGTACTTGTGAATTCTATTCGCGATCTTGAGCATCATGTTAAGATGCTTAAAGCGATGGGATTGAAAGCTACGGCGAAGAACAATATTCATATTGGTGGAGCCTATGGGGACAAGCCTTCGGCTGCCGCTCGTTTCGAGGAGCGTTTTCTTGGACTGAGTCCTGATATACAGAAACGGATAACGTTAGAGAATGATGATAAGACTTTCAATGCATCTGAGACGCTCGAAGTCGCCCGTAAGGTAGGGCTGCCGATGGTCATGGATATTCATCATCAGTGGGTGAATAATGAAGGGGAGAAGCCTTGGGAACTCTGGCCTGATATCGTTAAGACTTGGGAAGGGGACTTAGCCCAAGCAGATACGGAGTTGGACAACCCTCTTGTGCCTAAGCTTCATGTATCTAGTCCAAGGAGTGTGACAGATCTGCGGAGTCATGCGGTGAACGTAGAGAGTGGACCTCTGCTTGATTTCTTAAGAAGAATTGCAAGTTACACCCCAGCTGTGGATGTTATGATTGAAGCTAAGGGGAAAGACTCTGCACTGTTTGAACTCATGAAGGATATGGGGCAATATGCTGCTGAAGGGGTTCGAATTCTGGATGGGGCGAGTGTCGCTATTTCTCCATAACTCGTGTAAACTTAAGGGTAGAGAAATCGACAGCTAAATATGTTATCGAACATGAAGTATAAGTTCGTTCTTGATCCAAGCCGAGGCAAAGGCGCGGCGGGGGACGAGCTTTTTATTTAACCATGATTCGATAGAATAGCCGCTAGAGAAACAATTCGGGCGAAACTTTGGCATAGCTGTGGCGTATACTTGTAACATAAGATTTTACTAGATTTTTAAATATAGAAAGTAGAGTGAATACTTTGGATGATAAGAATAAAGTTCCTTACGTCGTATCAAGTAAGAGCTATACGGCTGTCGCGATTAATGCAGCAGCAAAAGCTGGAGAATGGATCAAAAGTAGATTGGGTACAGTAAAAGAACTGAACACCAAATATTCTGCTCAGGATTTGGTGACGGAAGTGGATAAAGGTGCGGAGCAGATGATTCGAAAGCTCATTCTAACTCATTTTCCGGACCATGCTATTCTTGGCGAAGAAGGGGTAGAGCCAGGACCCAAGGCATCTGCGCAAGCGTTAGAAGAAACGTTAAAAGAAGAATATGTGTGGATTGTTGATCCTGTGGATGGAACGACTAATTATGTCCATGGCTTCCCATTCTATTCTATCTCTATTGCTCTTGCACACAAAGGAGAGATTATCGTTGGTGTCATCTATGATCCATCTAGAGACGAATTGTTCGTAGCTGAGAAGGGGAAAGGTGCTTACGTCCATGGTAAACCAACCGTTGTATCTGGGGAGGTTACACTTGAAACAAGTCTTATTGCAACTGGATTTCCTGCGGATCAGACATTCGCACTCCCAATCAATATGGCAGGATTACAACATCTTGCACCACAAGTTCGCAACATCCGGTCAGGGGGATCGGCAGCCTTGCATATGGCTTATGTAGCTGCTGGAAGATTGACGGGTTTCTGGGAGATTGGACTGAATGCTTGGGATTTGGCTGCGGGTGCACTGCTTGTTACGGAATCGGGAGGGACGGTTAGCGATACAACAGGTAGACCGTATGAGCTAAGCGTTCGCCACATCGTTGCTTCTAACGGTGCCATTCATTCGCAACTCGTCAATGCATTGCAGATAGCAGATGCAACAGGCTATGATTCACATTAAGATACTTACACTTTGATGAAGGAGTGTTAATGTCCATGCAGGATCATGATGAATTGGAGAGAGTCATTAGTGAATTGCTAATCGAAGGTGAAGTTCAGGAGCAGTTCAAGCGTGAAGAGAAAGAACGTAAGCAGAACTCACCTAAATATGAAGTTCGTATTCAGACGACAATAGACCCGATTGTGGAGGAGACTCTTAAATATCGCAGCATAGCATGTGAACTAGATGATCGATATGATGGCTATATGGAAAGAGCACAGCAGAACTCCTCTAGTGGAGAGTTGAATGATAAGTAACAGATAAGAAAGTTATACACCTCTCTAATAAAAGATACTAATATACAGGGAAATCGCTCTTTATAAAATGGTTGCTCGGACTTCCATTTTACCTAAAGGGGCGATTTTTTTGCGTTTATCGTAATAATTTCAACCTAAAATCGCAATATTGCCTCCTCATAAATATTGGATAAATCCTGTAGAGTGAATATTGTAATAAGAAACATTTTCGAGAGGGGTATAAAAAATGAAAAGAGTCAAACATTGGACGGTTCTATTACTTGCTATTATGTTAGTCGCTTCTTTGGCTGCATGTGGAGGTAACAACACGCCAAAGAACAATGCTACTGCTCCTACACCAACTGATTCTACAGAACCAGCACCAGCGGATACAACTGAACCAGCTGAGAAGGTTGAGCTTTCATTCTGGTCACTTGGAACAACAAACTACGAGGCTTTAGGTAAAGAATACACGAAGGAGCATCCGAACGTGACGATTAAGTTCCAGAATACGTCCGATCAGACAGCTCATCACAACAATTTGACAACATCTTTATCTGCAGATTCAGGCGCGCCTGACATCTTCATGCTTGAAATCGGTTTCATGGAGCGTTTCATTAATGCTCAGGATAAATTTTATAACCTTAACGAACTAGGTGCTAAAGATATTCAAGCTAATTACTTAGACTGGAAATGGAAACAAGCTTCTTCCGTTGATGGAAGTTTCCAAATTGGTCTCCCTACAGATATTGGTCCTACAGTTGTTTACTACCGTACAGATCTTGCTGAAACAGCAGGTCTACCCGTTGATCCTGAAGGGTTCGGAGCAGCAATCGATACTTGGGACAAATTCGCTACTGTAGCTAAAGCGTTTAAAGAAAAGACTGGAAAACCTTTTGCAGACTTAACGGATCTTGTATATAACGGTGTTCGTGACCAATCTGCAGATCAAATCTACTTCAATAAAGATGATGGTGCCTTTATCGGAGACACTAATCCACAAGTTAAGAAAGCTTATGATTTTACAGTAAAAGGTATTCAAGAAGGATGGATTGGCAACACGTTGCTATGGTCTCCTGAATGGGGTCAAGCGATGAACGATGGAGGATTTGGCGTTGTATTAGGACCTGCTTGGATGGCAGGGAACATTAAGAGTAACGCTCCAGATTCAACAGGTAAATGGAAAATCACTCAACTTCCAGAGGGTGCTGGTAACTGGGGCGGATCTTTCTTAACTTTACCTAAAGAAGGTAAACATCCGAAAGAAGCTTACGAGTTTATCGCATGGTTAGATAATCAAGATAGCCAACTTGAGTCATTCAAAGCAAGTGGTTTGATGCCTTCGATTCCTGCACTGTATCAAGATGCAGCATTTACAGGATTCCAAGATGAATTCTTCGGAGGTCAAGCAACAGCAGTTGAATATGGTAAAGCAGCAGAACGCGTTAAACCCGTTTATTATGGTCCATTACATGACCAAACAGATACGTTCTTCAAAGATGCTCTTAAGAATGTCTTGGAGAAAAAAGCAGACCCAGCAAAAGAGTGGGATGCAGCAGTTAAAAAAGCAAAAACATTGGCAGAACGTAGCTAAACACAGTAATAACTAGCCTAATCCTAATTATAGAATATCCAAATTCGCAGGGAGAACACTTCTTGCGAATTTGGGATTTATAAATTATTCCTTGGAGGTGCATCATGGCAGAGCCAGTCAGTGTTATTCCACCTGTCAGCGTCAAGAGACCTTTTCTGACAGAACAACGAAGAAGCCGTATTACGGCCTATACGTTTATATCACCGTTCTTTATCCTATTTTCAATATTTGGACTTTATCCGATTATATTTACGATCTATCTATCTTTCTTTAAGTGGGATGCACTGGGTCCGATGAAATATGTTGGATTCAAGAACTATGATCTAATCATCAGTGATCCTACGTTTTGGATCTCTTTCACGAATACGCTCATTATGGGTGTCATGGGGACGGTTCCTCAGTTAATTGCTGCACTCTTTGTGGCAATCATTCTGAATTCATCGCTTACCAAGTTTAAGAAGTCATTCCGTATTCTTTATTTCATGCCCAATATTACTTCGATCGTTGCGGTTACCCTCGTGTTCAGTACCATGTTCGGTAACAATGGAATGATTAATTGGCTTCTCAATGGACTAGGTTTGGAGAACGTGGCGTTTAACTCTGGATGGTGGGGAGTAAAAATTGCGATTTCCACGATGGTTATGTGGCGTTGGATGGGTTATAATGCCATTATTTTCTTATCTGGTCTTCATAGTATTCCAACGGACTTATACGAAGCTGCTAAGATCGATGGAGCGAGTAGAGGACAGCAGTTGACATATATTACACTGCCGCTACTCAAACCGTTTATCGTATTCGTAACCTTGTTATCAACGATTGGATCACTTCAATTGTTTACTGAGCCGTATGTATTTCTTGGACAATCAGGATCAGGCTCTACTCGTGAGGAAGGTGTCACGATGGTTACCTATTTATATAGTGAAGCATTCCGTAACGGTTTCTTTGGTACTGCAGCGGCAACAGCTGTTTTGCTACTCTTGATTACGATTGTATTCTCCTTACTTAATATGCTATTAACCAGCCGCATGGGCGGAGATACAGGAGGTGAAGCATGAGCTCATTAAATGTTAAAGGCAATCTAGGTAATCCAGGAATATTTAGTAAAATACTATACTATGTGTTCCTCATCGTCGGAGCTCTTGTATCCATATTCCCATTCTATTGGATGTTTGTCATTGCTACTAATGATCGAGGAGCGGTATTCCACATTCCACCGTTACTAACGATAGGCGATCAATTTGTTAATAACTTTCAGCGGGTGCTTGAGAAGGCTGACTTTTTTAGAGCGCTAGGGAATTCTCTTTTTGTTTCATCTATGGTTACCATTTCTGTGGTATTCTTTTGTACACTTGCTGGATACGCATTTGCGAAGTACGAATTCCCTTTTAAAAAGATTCTGTTTGTTTTTGTCATTGGGACATTGTTTGTTCCTACGCAACTAAGTGTACTACCGACTTACATTATCATGGCTAAGCTACACTGGATCGATTCTTACAAAGCGCTTATCATTCCGTCGATGGTCAATGCATTCGGTATATTCTGGATGAGACAATACATTTCCACTTCTGTACATACGGAGTTAATTGAAGCAGGACGAATCGATGGTGGTGGGCATTTTCGGATATTCTGGAATATCGCTATACCGGTCATTACACCTGCAATGGCAACACTAGCCATTCTGAACTTTATGAATGTATGGAATGACTTTTTCTGGCCATTGGTTATCTTGAAGAACAAAGAGCATTATACGATTCAAATTGCATTGCAGCAGCTATTTACGAACCGCGATGGTCTAGATTATGGAATGATCATGTCAGCAACCTTTACGGCTACTCTACCGCTACTGATTGTCTTCCTATTCTTTAGCCGTTATTTCATTGCAGGCCTAACTTCTGGTGCGATAAAAAGCTAATAATAAATTTTTTCTACAGTCTAGCAAGGAATTTACAACACAATGAAGAATAATAGACGGATAAGAGACAACTGGGGGATGTGGGTTCATGAAGCTCCGACGTAAAATTTTACTAGCTATTATTCTTCTTGTGTTTATTCCTGTGATTATTATGGGGGGCATATCGTATTTTAACTTCTCTAGCTCTATGGAGAAGAAATCTAGTGACTTCTATTGGATATCCTTGTTGGAAACCGACCGTAAACTTAAATTCGCATTGAATGAAATTACTTCTCTTTCGAACTCTGCTATTACTCCATCTACATCGGTTATTCAGCAATCACTGAAGCAGCCGAATTCCGTCATGACCTATGACAGGAAGCAAGAAATTAATAATATCCTCATTAATCATCCGATGATTACTTCATTTAGTCTATATTCCAAGAACGATTTAATTCATAATTACAATGCTGATCTATCGTTTGATGAATTACAACAGCAAGTGTGGTATAAGCCCATGCTTCAAGCAGAAGGGCGACCCGTGTGGTCTGGACCTGGAGAGAATGGCTCATCTAATGATGGAGATCCGATGATGATTCAAGCAAGAGTTATTAAGGATTACTATTCTTTAGAAGACATTGGTTATGTAGTCATTTATGTGAAGCCTGATGTATTGGATCAGGTTTTTTGGGAAGCAGCGACACTTAAGAGTGGCGATATTCTTCTAGTGAATAAGCAGGGGAATATCGTATTTAACAAGTCAGGTGATCATATCGGAGAACAAGCACAGTTCCCCTTTTTAACTAAAGGTTATACCAAAGAGAAGGATTACTATATCGATAACTATCAGAATGAGAAATCACTTATCACGTTCTTACCCTCATATAATACAGATTGGTATCTAGTGGCTATTACACCCATTAATCTAATCAGGGCAGAATCTGTTTCCATTCGTAATATTGCGATTGCGCTTGGATTATTTGCATTACTCTCGGCATTTTTGTTCGATCAGTTTTTTATTCGTCGGTTAGTGCGTAGTATTATTAGTGCGGTTAATGGTATGAAACGAGTTGAGCAGGGCATATTCATTCCTATTCATTCTCATAAACAGACAGATGATGAGACGGATTTACTCATTGATGGCTTCAATCGGATGAGTACGCAGATTAATGAACTTATTGCTCAGGTAGAAACGGAACAAGCGCGTAAGAAGGAGGCGGAGCTACAGGCATTAGTGGCACAGATTAATCCTCATTTCATCTATAATTCACTGGAATCTATTAATTCCATGGCTGTATTGCAAGGCAATAAGGATATCAGTAAGATGGTTATATCGTTGGGTAAATTGTTGCGAATCAGTATTAATGATAATCATGAATTGATTACGATGAATATGGAATTTGAGCATGTGAAGCACTACTTAAACATACAAAAATATAGGTTTGAAGATAGATTCGAATATCATATGGATATCCCCGATAGGCTGAAATATTATATGACTCAGAAGCTAATCGTACAGCCGATTGTTGAGAACGCTTTGTACCATGCCATAGAACCTATGGAGGACAAAGGATATATAAGTATTCAAGCTCTGGAAGATGGAGATGACATCTTAATTGATGTGACTGACAATGGTCTAGGATTCGATCAAGCGACACTTCTTAATTTATGGAGTAGCGATTCAAGTGGTCAGAAGAAATACCGTAATAGCGGTGTGGGTCTTAAAAATGTACATGAACGATTGCGTATCAGGTTCGGTAGCCACTATGGTATTCTGATCTGTTCTTCTCAAGGCTTCGGGTCAACGATTCGAATACGTTTGCCCAAAATATTGCCTTAATCTTGTACACGAGATTAGACATGAGAAAATAGGAGGAGTCATCATATGAGGCGGCGGCTTAAGAACTGGAGCTGGATTGTAATATATGTTGTTCTGTTGATTGTGACAGTCGTGGTCATCTCTCAGGGTAACCCTGATAATCCGATTGAAGAAGATTCGACAGAGAAAGTTACACTGACATTTCGTCATTTTTGGACCAAAGAACATGATCGACCGATGCTTAAAATTATTGAAGATGTCATTCATACGTATCAGGAATCTCATCCGAATGTCAAAATTAATTTTGATGGAATGGATCAGACCATTCACCGAGAACAAATGCTGAAGAATGAAATGGTTACAGGTACCCCACCCGATATGTTTGTATTGTTTGGTGGAGCTGAGATTGAGCCTTATGTTAGGTCCAATCGACTCATGGACTTAACCGATTTTGTGAACAGTCCACAATTAAAGGATCAGTTCAGAGATCTTCATTTGTGGACATTTAATAAACATGTGTATGGATTGCCTATTGAGGGGAATGCAGAACCTCTATATATCAATACCAGCATTTTCAATGAGTTGAATATACCGCTACCAGAGTCCATTTTTGATTTAGATGAGGCTGTAGATATATTGATACAACATGGATATATTCCATTTGCTCTCGGGAATGAAGATCGATGGCCAGCAGGGGTTTTTGCTCATTATCTTATGGATCGTTATGCTGATCCTGAATTAATCAATGATCTCGTACAAGGTAAAAAAGGTAGTAGCTTTCAGAATAAAGATTATTTGAAAGCATTTCAGATTTTTGAGAAATGGGCAAAATTAGGTGCGTTCGGTCCTGTTCCAAATGCTCTTTCTACTGAAAAAGCTATTGGACTCTTCACTAATGGTAAAGCTGCAATGTACTTGAATGGGAATTGGGATATTACGTTATTCCATAATGAAGAAGCTCCTGTAGATTTCGAGAACAAGGTCAAGGTGACACCGTTCCCTACGTTATTTACAGGTGGGATCCCCTCTGTAGCTGGTGGATATACGATCGGCATTGGGTTATCCTCTGATTTATCCGATGTCAAAAAAGTAGCGGCTTTTGAATTAATGGAGGCTCTATATACGAAAGAGGTGCAGACTCGGATCGTATATGAAGCCCTACGGATTCCATCGATGCTGATTCAGTTTGATTCAGAACAGACAGGGCCTGTTTTTACACAAATCATTGAGTTAATGGAGAAAAGCACGCAAAGCTTTGTACCGTATGATAATATACTGTCACCCGAAGTCAAGAAATCCTTCTTGAAAGTTATAGAGGAGATGCTGAATCAGCAAATAACATCTAAGCAAGCATTGGAGCAACTTCAGTCTGCTTCTGTTCAATATTGGGATTTGAGACGAAGCTCCACCGTTAGATAGCTATGGGGAGGTCTAGTTAACCAGTGGATAGTTCAGTAAATAAATATAAAGTGATTTTAGTTGATGATGAGCCCTTAATATTACGTAGCTTAAAGGCCGCGATTCCGTGGGATGAGCTCAATCTTGAAATTGTAGGGGAAGCAAGAAATGGTGAAGGAGCACTTCACCTCATTCGTGAAACCTCCCCTCACATGATTATAAGTGATATTCGGATGCCGGGTATGGATGGAATATCTTTAATGAAAGAAGTGTTATCCGATCACTCCAATCTCATTTTTATCGTAATTAGTGGATATGGTGAATTTGAATATGCTAGAGAAGCGTTAAGGCAGGGAGCTTTCGATTATCTACTTAAACCGATTGACCATGAAGAATTGACCGAGATGTTGATTCGGGCGTCGAAGAAGCTGAATACTCAGATTGAGAATGATAAACTGCTCCATTCTGTTCAAGTACTGTCTCTGTTAGCGCGTGAGCGCATGTTCTCAGAGCTTATCGAAGGTAACCAAAGAACGCTTCCTCATATGCAGTGGATGGAGAGTAGTGAGTTGGATCAGGATTACTTCATGGCTGTTGTTCAATTAGATCAGTATTTGGTATTGAATGAACGATGGACGATGGAAGAGAAGAGATTATGGTTGTTCGCTATCCGTAATATTCTAGAAGAGTGGTCTATACATAATGAAGGCTTAACGATATTCCCGTTCCATAGTGGAGAATGGATCTTATTATTCCCGAGCTCACTGAAGGGCAGGAAAGCAGACTTGGGTCATGATATCATTTATCAAATCAAGAAATATTCTAAACTAACCTGCTCTGTCGGGATCAGTACTTGTACGAGGGGAATAGATCAATTAAGTGAAGTTTATCAAAGTGCGACTAGAGCATTATATCAACGCTTTTATTCCGTGCAAGAGGATGTGTTTATTGACTCGGAGCCCGCGATGCAGATAGCAGTAACACAAGAAGTTAAATACCCGAAACATCTTGAAACTGCGATCATTGAATGTATTCGGACACTGGACTTAAATCGTATGCTTTCGATATTCGACGAGACCAAGACCTATATAGAAGATCGTGCATTGACGAAGGAGGCCGCCGAGAGACTTATCGTCGAAATGACGGTTGTCTTATACAGACAGTTTGAATCCTCAAATTTGTTAGTGGAATGGTCATTAGGAGGATTAATTCAAAAAATTCATGACTTAGCAACATTGAATGAGATGATCCAAGTGGTTAAGGATACTTTTGAGAATCGCATGAAGGAGACGGGAAAGAGTCATACCAAGGAAGACGTTCAGACTGTAGTACGGAAGGCACAGAAATATATTCTGAATAACTACCATAAAGACTTAAGCATTGAGGAACTATCAGAGCTGGTAGATCTAAGCGTGAGTCATTTCTGCACATTGTTTAAGCAGGTTTCAGGGTATACATTTCTAGAATACTTAACACAGTGCAGGATGGATAAGGCCAAATATATTCTGAAAAATACGAGCGTAAAGGTATATCAAGTTGCACCTCTTGTCGGATATCAGGACCCAAAATATTTCACTCAGGTATTCAAAAAGGCGACAGGTAAAACACCTTCTGAATTTCGTGAGGAAACAGGATAAAATTTGGAAAAATGATCCATAGTGTGACATTTGATGCTAAACTAATGAGAGGATATTAGCAGAGACCCATTTTACTGCTGAAGAAGAAGGAGTGTTGAAATGCAACAACATTATTGGAAAAAATGGGTTACTGGAGCTACAGCAGTTGTACTACTGACTAGTATGTTATGGAGCCCAAGGAGTTCCGCTGAAGCCGTCTCGGTTCCTACAACCTATCGTATTGTGGCTTTAGGTGATTCTCTAACCGTTGGGTTCGAACCAGGTTTGGAGGATGCAAAGAAAGCTCCATATGGTTTCGTAGATCGACTTCAAGAACAAGGATTATTCCATGGTCGGACAATTACGAAGAACTACGGTATTGCTGGCTTGAAAGGTGCAGGTTTGGAACATTTCGTTGAAGCGTCGAAATCGGGCCAGTCGATTACGGCAGAAGCAATTCAACCCGCACTTGTTGACCCAAGAGCTGAACAAATTGCAGCTACTTCTGGGGAACTCAAGAAGGATCTAGAGTTGGCAGATCTGATTACCATTACCATAGGCGGTAATGACATGTCGGAGATTCTGAAGAATGCAGGTACAATGAGTACTACGGAGCTTGCTGTGAGCATAGAAAAATTGTTTGCCGCTTACACTTCTAACATAACAGCCGTGTTAGACGATCTTCATGTATTGAATCCAGATGCACTTATAGTTGTCGCAGATCAGTATCAACCGCTACCGGAGATTGCGGATCGTGTGGTCTATCCTAAGCTAATAGAGGCCTCTACAGCGTTCTCGAGCGTAGTGGATCAGATTGCGGCTACATACCAAGCACAAGGAACGAATGTTAAGGTAGCACATGTGGCGAAAGAATTTGTTGGTGGGGAAAGTACGATGACCCATATTCTTGTAAAAAGAGATATTCACCCCAATCAGTTGGGATACAGTGCTATGGCCGAAGTATTTGCCGTAACAATCTGGGGTGAATTTGTGAAACCATCGTCGATTAATACAGATGCACCCATGACGATTGTAGTGAAGGGCAAGGAATTAAACACTCCGTATCATCCTATTCTGAGAAATAATCAGAATTACGTAGCCATTAAGGATATTGTGGATGCCATTGGAGCGACTTCTACATGGGATAATAAGACTTCAAGTGCTACGATTACGTATGGTGAGCGAACGGTTGTGATCAAGATCGGTTCAGCCAATATTAAGGTGAATGGACAGTCGATCGCTGTGGATACACCAGCTTTCTTAGATAAGGTAGGTAAAGAGAGTAAAACCTACGTACCCTTAGCTGCTCTAGCCATCGGCTTAGGATGCGATGTACAGTATAGCTCACATTTAAGAACAGCATTCATTAACCCATAGCCTCATAGTACATCAAGCCTATTTTAGGATAGCCGCTCCGAAAGGGGCGGTTTTTTGTTATTAATGATGTAAAATAAAGTGGAACAGTGTAAAGTAAACCAAGGATTAACAGAACGCTACTTTGAAAGGGATGGTATTATTTTGATACGGAAATATAAGAGCGCTTTCACGGACATGGGTATTCACAATAAAATGATTGGTCTTATCTCATTACTTCTGCTCGTGAGCTTTGCAATTTATATTACCGTTCTTCAAAGTATGTTCAATATATATGACGAACAAATCTATGAGAAATCATCACAAGTTCTAACGATGTCCTCTGTTGGTATTGAGAATCAGCTCAAGGAGATGGATGAACTTTCATTCAAGGTTGTATCGGATGAACAGATTCAGAAATATTTAACTCAACTTAAGAATGAGAGCTCTGGCTATGAAAAGCTAGTACTGAAGAAGAAAATCACGAATCGTATTATTGCTTTTGCGGGTTCAGAGAAGTACGTGTATTCTATGATGGTTATCGACAATGATAAAAACGTCATGGTGGCGGGCAATCGCGAGGGAATTCCAGAATCGTTACAGAATGAACTCATTTCACTAGGTGAACAATATAATGGTTCTAATGGTTGGATGCTGGGAGGAAGAGGGTTTTCCTTACTTGGGGTTCGACAGATTAGGTCATTTACGGATTCTACCTTCACGCTGGAGAACCTGGGTACGCTTGCCTTTCGCGTACGCATCGATCGCATTGTAGATGATCAAGTACAAGATGCGGGTAATGGTGACCAACTCATTATCTCAGATGGAAAGGATATATTGTATCCAGAGAAGCCACTTCTAACAGGTAACGAGGTTTTAACAGAAATGAATAGTACAGAACCCTACAGCATTGAGTCTTATGAGCATGGTAGATATTTTACAGCTAAATACCGTTCTTCGAATACAGATTGGACTTATTTTCATATTACTCCGTTTGATCGCATGTTTGAACGTATTACGTTTATTAAAAGTATAGTCATGATTATCTTTATATTTATTTTTGTAGTTGCGATTCTATGCGGAACGAAGCTTTCACGTAGTATTACTAGGCCCATTGAGAGGCTTATCAAAAAGATGAGAGATATGGAAAAAGGTGATCTCGACAACTTAGAAGAATTGGCGTTAGGTGCGGTTCCATTATCTGTAAAATCAGAGGTAGGGTTGCTTCACCGAACGTTCAAAATGATGATTCAACGCATACGTGAATTAATTAACGAGAACTATACAAAGCAGCTTTTGATCCGAGAAACGGAGCTAAAGGCTCTTCAGGCGCAGATCAATCCGCATTTTCTATATAACACTCTTGAATCGATTAATTGGTTAGCCAAGACGAATAAACAAGATCAAATATCCACAATGGTAGAATCACTCGGATTTCTGCTTCGTAGTTCAATAAGCTTCAGTGAGCAACTGATTCCACTTAAACGAGAAATGGATATTGTGTGGAGTTACGTAACCATTCAGAGGACACGTTTTGAGGAGCGATTAGATTTCAGCGTTGATATGCCGACTTCCCTTGAGAATGCACTTATTCCTAAGCTAACTTTACAACCGCTAGTTGAGAATGCTATTCATTATGCGTTGGAGCCTAGGATCGAGCCTTGTCGAATTCGAATTATTGTAAGCGAAAAGGATGGAGGCATACTTATTTCGGTTCAAGATGACGGAGCCGGAATGGACTCGGAATTCCTTACTCAACTATTCGGCGGAAAAGTGAAGACTCGTGGACAAGGTATAGGACTCTCTAATATTGAGGAACGAATCAAGCTTACCTTCGGTAATGAATGGGGGATTCATATTGAAAGTGAACCCAACACAAAAACTTCTATTCAAGTCCATATTCCTTTTGTTAAAGGAGAAGATATCGATGTATAAAATAATGCTGGTAGATGATGAACGTATGATTCTTGAAGGGATTTCCCAGGTGGTGGACTGGAGTAGCTGTGATTTGCAACTTGTCGATACTGCCAGGAATGGAATCGAAGCCTATAACAAAATTACTCTGAGTCAGCCTGATATTGTCATCAGTGATATTTCCATGCCAGGGCTTGATGGTTTAGGACTTGTGGAGAAAACGGCTATAAATTTTCCGAATGTACGATTTATTATGCTGTCTGGATATAAGGATTTTGAATATGCTAGACGTGCTATGCAGCATGGGGTGAAGCATTATTTACTTAAGCCATGTAATGAGGGGCAGATTCTAGCAGCGATCGCTGAGCTACTTAAAGAGCGAGAAGAGCAGAATGAACGGGATGAATTTGTTGATCAAATGAAGCAGGGACTCAAAAAAGTGCTACCTCATGTAAAAGAGCAATTTTTGAAAGAATTCATTACGAATAAGACCTATGGCAATACTGATTTGGAGTATTATCAGGAGTTATTTAATCTTGAATTAAATAGTCAGTCCGTTCGGATGATTCTTTTTAGAGTTGGAAATTCGCATGAATATGAGCAAATGTTTGCTTTAAAGAATATTGCCGAGGACATCCTTGAAGGAGTATTACTAAGTACTACTATTGAAGGCCAACTCTTGATTCTGCTACCCAATCCTGAAGATGTGGAGCAACTTATTCAAGGTATTGAAGCTGTTAAGAGAACATTCTATAAGTTCTATAAACTAGATGTCACTATTGCACTCAGCGAGGCCGACCTCATGATATATTCGCGGAAGTTGTATAGGGAAATGCTGCAATGTATGAATCATCGCTTCTATGTCGGTGAAGGAAGCTTGATCATGATGCATGATTTAGCACTGCCTGATACAGAGGTGGGAATGGATCTAAATTACATACTAGATGAGGAAAAGTTCTGTCTACTTATTAAATCAGGAAATGAACAGGAAGTATCCTACGAATTAGATCGATTATTTGGATATTTAGATGAGCTTCGTTTAGATATAGGTGTAACGCGTTCGTATGTGCTACAGCTCTATGCTGCAATGATTCGCATCTGTTCTTCAGCGGAGACTAATGCGTTTACGAAGGGCATGGCACAATTAGCTGAGATTAATACACTTGCGGGGTTGAGATCATATGTATTTAAAGCAGCGAGTCAATTGACTGCCGGCTATTACAGTAATAATATTAACCGTCAGTCCTCCATTGTAGATAAAATGATCGCTATAATCGAGACTAATTACAGTCATGAAGACTTATCGTTAAATGGTGTGGCTAATCAAATTTTATATATGAATCCGGACTACCTAGGCAAAGTTTTCAAAAAAGTGACAGGTAGTAATTTCAATTATTATGTGAATCAGTATCGTATTGATCGGGCTTGTGAATATATTCGCTGTAGCGGTGATGTAAGAGTATTTGAACTCGCAGATTTATTTGGATTTGGGGGTAATTCACAATATTTCAGTCAGGTATTCAAGAAGTGGAAGGGAATGACTCCTACGGAATTTAAGAAGACAAGTGAATAAATGACTCACTTATTTTCAGTTGGTTGTAAAACTCTGTTTTTTTAACCAATAGCTCTGATTTGTGTATTCAATTCCATGGCCGAATTTGGGAAAATGAATTTACAAACATGAAAGCGTTAACAAACAAAAAATGTTCATGATCACAAATGAAAAGGGGCGATCAGACTTGAAGAAAAAAGCAGCAATGTTAATGACGGTAATGATGCTACTGTTCGTAACGGCTTGTGGGAATGCAGAGAACAATAAGAATACACAAGGGAGCAGCTCAGGAGCAACAGATTCGGAGGGGACTAAAAATGTAACTTTACGGATTGCGTGGTGGGGATCTGATTCCCGTCATGAGTATACCCAAAAAGTGATTGATATGTATAAGGAAAAAAATCCGAATGTCAAAATCGATGTTGAATATGCTTCATTTGATGACTACTGGAAGAAACTCGCTCCTCAGGCTGCAGCGAACAAATTACCGGATATTGTACAGATGGATATCTCCTATATTAGTCAGTATGCCAAGAACGGACAGCTTGCAGATTTAGCTCCTTACTTGAACAAGCAAATTCAAGTGGGTGATGTCAGCGAGAACGTGCTCAGTACAGGAGTCGTAGCTGGAGTACAGTACGGTATTCCTACAGGTGTTAACGTTCTTGGATTCCATTACGATCCAGCGCTTCTGAAGAAGGCAGGTATTGATGCGATTCCAGCAGACTGGACTTGGGATCAGTATGAAGAGCTAGCAATGAAGGCTGCATCAAGTAAGTTGTATTTTGATAACGGCATTGCCCCAGATATCTTCTTCAACTATTTCCTTCGCACCAAAGGGGCCTCACTCTACAATGCAGAAGGCACAGCGCTCGGATATGAGGATGACGCCCTGTTCGAAGAACTATTTGATCGTCACGCTCGTTTGGTGAAAGCGGGAGCTGAACCAGATCCAGCAACCGTGAACCAGTCTAAAGGAATAGTGGAAGAGTCAGATATCGTGAAAGAGAAAGGAATCGGCATTTGGCAATGGTCTAATCAATTCATAGGCTTGCAGTCTGTTGTAAACCGTCCTATGGAAATTGCACAAATGGCCGGTCCAGATATGGATAAAGGTCTGTATATGCAACCTAGTATGTATTGGGCTGTAACGTCTAGTTCCAAGGTTCAAGAAGAAGCTGCTAAATTTATTGACTATTGGACTAACGATGTAGAAGCGAATAAATTGATAAAGGGTGACCGCGGGGTACCTATATCGAGCAAGATTAAAGAAGCTGTAGCCCCTGAACTTAGTGAACAAACTAAACAAGTATTCAGTTTCGTAGCTGACATGGAGCCACATGCGTCACCAATGAGTCCTCCGCCGCCAGTGGGTTCTCCTGAGATTATTGCAATGTTAACTGACTATACAGAACAAATTAACTTTGGCAAAGCAACAGCTAAAGAAGTAGCTCCTAAATTTAGAGCAGAAGCGAACGCTATCCTTGCCAACAATAAATAATAGTCAAAGTGCGTGTTCAAAAAGTCGGCTTTTCAGCACTAAAGTGTATGCTTACGATGTTGCGTTTCTGTGAAACGCCTCAGAAAATTGGATGAAGCAAGGGAGTGAGGAGCGGAGCTACACGTTTTCGTAGAAAACGACTTCGGAAGCATGCGCTTGCAGTACCTACGTGAGCACCTAAAATGTTTCCGAAGGAAACATTCTTCGAAAGCATACGCTAAGAGCGGCTGAATTCAATCTTCGGCGTCGATTAGGCCTCTTGATATGCTTCGTGATCAAAAGATGACTTTTTGAACAACCTTTTAAACATTGTAATTCTCTGCTTTAGCACATTGATTATTAGACTTGGGAAGTGAAATGTGACCCTTGTGGGATCCATTTCACTTCCGCATATGTATTAGATGTGTGCACAGCAGAAGAGGAGGCTTGGTCATCATGCGGCGAAATTTAAGTCTAAAAACCAATATAACGGGATACGCCTTTATCAGTCCATTTGTTATTGGTTTTCTAGCATTTACACTTATACCCATGGTTATTTCATTGTATCTATCCTTTACAAGTTATAATCTGTTTACTTCTCCTAAGTGGGTAGGATTGGACAATTTCGAAAAGATGTTTACAAATGATCCGAAGTATTGGAATTCCGTAAAGGTTACCTTTATTTATGTATTGGTGGGGGTACCCCTGCGACTGATTTTTGCTCTGTTCGTAGCGATGATTCTAAACACGAAATCTCGCATGGTCGGTACATATCGTACAATGTACTATCTACCATCCATCATCGGTGGTAGCGTCGCAGTATCTATCATGTGGCGTAATATTTTTAGTAATGAGGGAATTATTAATAGTTTATTAGGATGGGTTGGAATTTCTCCAGTATCATGGTTCGGAGATCCTAATGCCTCCCTTATGATGCTTATTTCACTGTCTGTGTGGCAGTTCGGTTCTTCTATGCTCATCTTCCTAGCGGGTCTCAAGAATATTTCTCCGGAAATGTACGAAGCGGCTGGGGTTGATGGAGCTAAACCGATACGTAAGTTCTTCAGCATTACATTGCCATTACTTAGTCCAATTATACTCTTCAACTTAATTATGCAAACAATCAGTGCGTTCATGACCTTTGTTCCTGCTTATATCATCTCCAAAGGAGAAGGCGGTCCAATGGATGGAACGATGCTGTATTCCCTTTATTTATTCCGTCAGGCATTTATGTTTAATAATATGGGCTATGCGGCTGCCATGGCTTGGATCATGCTTATTCTAATCGGAATTATGACAGGCATCGTATTTCTTACATCCAAGTTATGGGTATTCTATGAATCGGAAGGGGGCCGCTGAGATGAGAAGAATTAAATGGCCTCTCTATCATATTCTAGTAGCTGCGCTTGCAATACTTATGCTCTATCCTGTTTTGTGGATGCTCTTCAGTTCATTCAAAGAAAGCCGTACGATATTCTCAACAGCGGATACGCTATTTCCTAATCCGTGGATTTGGAGTAACTACGCTGTAGGTTGGAAAGGAACTTCATATCCCTTTAGCAGATATATGATGAATACTTTTATCATTGTTGCCATTGCAACTGTTGGAGCTGTGATCTCATCGTCCCTAGTTGCATTCGGCTTTGCTCGTCTGAGATTTGTAGGGCAGAAGTTCTGGTTCGCACTTATGATGGTAACCCTGATGCTTCCCAGTGATGTGGTACTCGTTCCACAATACATTATCTTTACTAAGCTGGGTTGGGTAAATAGCATTTTACCGCTGGTTGTGCCTTCATTCTTCGGGATGCCATTCTTTATATTCTTGATGGTACAGTTCATACGAACGATACCCGGTGAGTTGGATGATGCTGCTGCGATTGATGGAGCTAGTAAGTTTCGGTTGTATTTACAAATTATTATGCCACTCCTTAAATCTTCTTTGGCTACAGCTGCTATCTTCTCTTTCTATTGGCGCTGGGAGGATTTACTGGGTCCCGTACTCTATCTTAATTCACCCGAAAAGTATACAGTCTCTATGGCTCTTAAGATGTTCCTTGATAGTGAGTCTGCTTCTAACTGGGGTGCGATGTTCGCCATGTCCATTGTCAGTCTGATCCCTGTTATTGCTGTATTCTTTGCCTTTCAGAAGCAAATTGTTGAGGGTATGAGTAGTAGCGGCTTGAAGGGGTAGGAAAGGAGATGTATGGCTTTTATGAATAGTGTAAATCGGGAGTGGGCATTTGATTTTGGGCCTGGTCAACCTATGAAAGGTTATATTGGGGTCTCTCCACAGCTACGATATGATGAAGAAGTAGGTTATGGGTTCGAAGGGAATGGCCAAGTGAATGGCCGATCTCGTAGACAGCAAGAGTTGAGTGTGGGAGAAACTCATCATGCAGAGGAACATCTAATTCATAGTTTCTGTATCCCAATAGGGGTTAATTTTGTGGTCAAAGTACCTGATGGAACGTACCGAGTGATCGCGCAGATGGGCGATCTACTCGCAGATACGTTAACGGTCTTGAAGGCAGGAGAGAGTAAGGCAGTCCTACCCCCGATCCCAACGATAGCAGGACAGTTCAGGACAGTGATGTTCACAGTACCTGTAAGAGGTGGAAAGCTTGTGCTCAGATTTTCAGGGGCAGCTCCTCGAATTAATGTCTTGAATGTTTCTTCTGCCGAGGAGACGCTTACGATTTTTCTAGCTGGCGACTCAACGGTGACGGATCAGCCATCCATTGGATATCCTAATGCGGGTTGGGGACAAATGCTTCCACAATTATTCAAGCATGATGTGGTTGTAGATAATCATGCGGAGTCTGGACGGAGTTCACGGAGCTTCATAGACGAGGGGCGGCTTGAGTCGATCTTGGAGAAGATGAAGGCAGAGGATTTCCTCTTCATTCAATTCGGACATAATGACGAGAAAAGTGATATTCCTCGTGGAACCGAGCCATTTACAACCTATAAACAATATTTGAAGCTCTATATTGACGCCGCAAGGGACCAACAGGCGCGGCCTGTTCTGGTGACGCCGGTACACAGGCGCTACTTCAATGAAGATGGCACACTATCTGATACACATGGCGATTATATTATCGCGATGAAAGAATTGGCCATGGAAGAGGATGTGCCTCTCATTGACTTGGCAGCAGAGAGTAAACTTCTATATGAAGCAGCGGGGATAGAGGGAAGTAAGGACTATTTTATGTGGAGTTATCCTGGTGAGTATATGAATCATTCTGGAGGAGTTGAGGATAATACACATTTCCAAGAACGTGGGGCATTACGCTTAGCAGAGCTAGTTATAGAAGGTATTATTAAGCTGGATTTACAACCACTCCGAATGTATGTGAGGTAACTATAGTAATAGAATTAGGGAGAAAAGAGGCGGATTATGATGCCTGCATTAGTATTCGATGAAGAGGAAATTAAGAAGGTGATCGACCGTGTGGTGGATCGTACGTTTAATATGGACTTTCATTGGGATTGGCCTGGTGGTGTGGCATTCTACGGAATTTGTGAGGCTTATCATGCTACAGGTAAGGTTGAATACTTAGAACGTCTTAAGACTTGGGCGGATGAGAATATTGAAGATGGATTACCTAAGCTCTCTGTGAATGGGGTATCGGTTGGACATTCATTGCTGACCTTGTATGAAGCAACTCAGGAACAGAAATATTTAGATATTGCTATCGAAATGGCCGAGTTTCTAACGCATAAAGCAGAGCGATTTGGCGAGGGTGTTTTTCAACACACCGTCAATTCTGTCAATGATATTTTCCCTGAGCAAGCTTGGGTAGATACGATGTTCATGGCAGGCTATTACTTGTTGAGAATTGGATATTTAACAGGTAACAGGAATTATATTGAGGATGGATTGAAGCAGTATCACGGACATGAGAAGGTTCTTCAAGATCAGAATAGCAATCTATATTATCATGGCTGGGATCATCTGAACCAGAATCATATGTCGGGTATGTATTGGGCTCGTGGAAATTCATGGGCTGCACTTACGATGTCGAAGGCGTTGAAGCTTGTGGAAGTTACTCATCCATCCTATATGATGATTGATGGCTCACTTCGTGATCAACTTAGTGCATTGGTTCGCTTACAGTCTCCTGAAGGACTATGGTACACTATATTAGAAGACGAGTCTTCCTACCTAGAGGTATCGGGCTCGGCAGGCATTGCTACTGCTATTTTGATGCGAGGCCGTTTGTATAATAAGTATACGCAGAAGGCTATTGATGGGATATTGGCACGTATTAAGGAAGATGGAACAGTGACCGAGGTATCTGCAGGAACAGCTGTGATGAACGATATTCAAGGTTACCGTGAGGTGCCATATAACCGTATTCAGGGTTGGGGTCAAGGATTAACATTAGCCTTTCTTGCAGAGTTGTTACGGACCAAAGAAAATATGTATGGATAAGAAAGGAAGGCAACTAGATGAATGAATCAAGTAGCTCTCAGCACCGAGGACAAGGAAATACGTATTGGGTTATTCCTGACGGTTATATTCCTCTGGTAAGTCAAGGTGAGCTAGAGAGTCATGAAAGCATCTGTGTGTTGAACTGTGGGACTCAGACAGCAGAACTTAACATTACGATCTTCTTTGAAGATCGTGAACCTTTAGAGAACATTTCTGAATCAGTCGAAGGACGGAGAACGAAGCATATTCGGACAGCCTTATTACGCATGGAGGGTCAATATATTCCCAAAGGGGTTCCTTACGCGATTATGGTTGAGAGTAGTGTTCCGGTCATCGTTCAGTATAGCCGATTAGATTCAACGCAAGCTGAGTTAGCACTGATGAGTGTTATGGCACATCCTATATCATAAATGAATGAAATTTTATCATAAAAATGAAATGATAAAAGAACTCCAAGAAGATGATCTCGGAGTTCTTTTTATTGGTGAATGAAGATAAGGAGGTGCGCTCTAGATCGAATTAGATTTGGAGAGCACCTCTTTAATATGAATACTAAAGAGTCATCTCACGAAATGACTCATCGGCAGCTTCTAGCGTCCGGTCGATGTCTTCATCTGTATGAGCTGTTGTGAGGAACCAAGCCTCATATTTAGATGGAGCAAGATTAATGCCACGATCGAGCATATGACGGAAGAATGCCGCAAATACTTCTCCATCTGTGTCTTGCGCTTCATCATAGTTCGTAACCGGGTGATCACAGAAATGGGTAGAGAAGGAGCCACGAATTCGGTTGATTGTGAGTGGAATATCGTGACGATCTGCAGAAGCTTGTATACCCTCGGTAAGATTCACAGCTAGACGATTCATCTCTTCATAGACACCCTCGCCTTGTAATACTTCTAAACAAGCAATACCTGCAAGAACGGAAGCAGGGTTACCCGCCATCGTTCCGGCTTGATAAGCAGGGCCTAGTGGAGCGACCTGTTCCATAACATGTTTTCTACCGCCGTAGGCACCAATCGGTAACCCACCTCCAATGATTTTACCTAGAGCTGTAAGGTCGGGAACGATAGCATCATGATTGTGTAAACCAGCAAACGTTTGAGTGGAGCCATAGTGGAAGCGGAAAGCTGTGATTACTTCATCATAGATGACGAGGGAGCCATTATCATGAGTCATCTTGCATAGACCCTCTAGAAATCCATCGTGAGGCATTACCATTCCGAAGTTGCCTACAATGGGTTCCACCATGACAGCGGCGACATCATCTCCCCAACGCTCTAGCGCTGCTTTAAGTCCATCTAAATCGTTAAAAGGTACTGTAATGACTTCTTGAGCAATGCTTGCTGGAACCCCGGCACTATCTGGGATACCTAGTGTTGAAGGACCCGATCCAGCAGCTACAAGAACTAAGTCTGAATGACCGTGGTAGCAACCGGCAAATTTAATGATTTTGTTGCGTTTCGTGTATGCTCTAGCTACTCGAATCGTTGTCATGACGGCTTCGGTGCCGGAATTGACGAACCGGACCTTATCCATGGAAGGAATAGCCTCTTTCAACATAAGTGCTAACTGAATTTCCCACTCCGTAGGAACGCCATAAAGCGTACCATTCTCAGCCGCTTTGGTTATCGCTGCTGTAATATGAGGATGGGCATGTCCGGTAATGATGGGACCATATGCCGCTAGATAATCAATATATTTGTTATCATCGACATCCCAGAAATGAGCGCCTTTAGCTCGCTTCATAAATACGGGCGCCCCGCCACCTACCGCTTTAAATGAGCGAGAAGGGCTGTTAACGCCACCGACAATATGTTGCAAGGCTTCTTGATAGAGATGTTCAGATTGAGTACGTTTTTTCATGGGGTTAGAACTTCCTTTCATCGTTTCGCGAGAGAGTGGAAGCCAACCTTGTTGTTAAGGTTGCTTCCACTCTTTGCAGGCGAGGTAACAATTACGCCAGATTTTATTGTGTTGTTTCTACTGCTGCTCCATCTACAGTTGGCTCTGTTTCAGTGTTTTCTAGTACAGTCTGAACATAGCTTTTTAGATCCTCAAGGTTTTTCACAGTGATTACAGATGCACCACCAACATTCTCTTCTGCAAGAAGACTCATCGGAGGAATTTGCTCACTGCCCTCAATGGAACTCTGATATCCAATATTAGCTAGTTTCCACATATCATTGATGGATAGATTGGTATCTACGAATGGACTAACCTCTTCCAGTATGGCTGGAAGTTTCATGATCGAAGTTGTAGACTGCATCTTATCAGCTACGGTTTTAAAGAATTCTCTTTGCCTCTCTGTACGGGTATAGTCAGATAAGGCATCATGTCGGAACCTCACATATTGTAGAGCCTTATCACCATCTAAATGCTGCATACCTTTTTTGAGATCAATATCATATTCGTGCTTATCCGCCTTGCTTGAATATTTCATATCTTTCTCAACAAAGAAATCAACGCCACCAACGGAATCAACTAATTTAATAAACCCTTGAAAGTCTGTGTAGACATAGTATTGCACCGGAATTCCCAGAAGATCGCTAATGGCTTTCATGGCTGTGTTAGGACCATGAGTAATGGCTGTGTTGATGCGATCCTTGCTGTGTTCAGGAATATCAACGTACGCGTCTCTTAGGATAGAAAAAAGATGGATTTTCTTCTCGATAGGGTCAAGGGTAGCGACCATCATGCTGTCAGATCTAGGAATCTCACCTTCAGTAAGCCCACGTCCATCTACACCCATGATCAGAATGCTAACGAGTTCCATTCCTTCCCATTTGGGAGGTTCTGAAGTCGCTGCCTCGACCTGTTGTATATGACTAAAGGGAGATTCTTTACCTTCTTTGTTCAATCCTTCTAGACCATTATAAATGGATGTGAAATAATATACGACATAACCAACAACTGCAAGCATGATTACAGCCACAACCCACCATACGGTTCTTTTCGTCTTTCTCGTCATTCAAGCTTCTTCCTTTCACAACTATGGGAAATAGGTACATTTTAGACTTTGATGAATTAGGATTCATTATATTATAATTTTTTTTGCAGATACAATCAATTTATTAAGTAGAATAATGACATATAAAGGAGAATGGTAACATGGAATCATTGCAAATAGGGAACAGGGCTCCAGAATTCACACTTAAGGCGTCGAATGGTGAGGAGGTATCCTTAAGTCAGTATAAGGGTCGTAAAGTGGTTCTGTATTTCTACCCGAAGAATATGACACCAGGCTGTACACAAGAAGCTTGTAGCTTCCGAGATGCTAATTCCGATATGGAAAAGCTAGGTGCTGTTATTCTTGGAATTAGCCCGGATGAATTGAAGTCACACGATAAATTTATCGAGCGTAATCAGCTTCCGTTTCTCCTTTTATCAGATACTGATCATGGCGTAAGTGAATTATATGGGGTCTGGCAGCTTAAGAAAATGTATGGAAGAGAATATCTGGGTATTGTAAGATCTACGTTTCTCATTAATGAAGAGGGAGTACTTGTAAAAGAATGGCGCAAGGTTAAAGTAGCTAACCATATACCTGATGTTTTACGTTATATGGAGAATAATTCAATGGAGTAAATGCCATTAGAGTAAACCCAGCAACATGTTGACTGGGTTTTTAATTGCGAGACTATCATTGGGGAGGGTCTACTTATCTCTTCCACGGGTGTGCCAATTGATAGATTCTAGACTTACCTAGAATTATCTAAATAGTTCATTCACTTTGATTAGGAAATAGAAAAGTTGGACAAATGGCATGATGGGTCTTGCCATATCGAGGATAAATTGACTAAAAGATATTCTATATTATGTTTTTTAGATTTGAGCTACGAAAGTTAAGTAACTAATCTGAATTACATATTTTTTAATTTTTTAGATAAATATACCATTTATACTTTTTTTATAATATAGTTTAATAGTTGAGATATTGATAAGCTGGCCAGCTATCATTAGTTTAACTACTAATAATGTAATATAAAAGGAGAATGAATCAATGAAAAAATTGTTGCTTTCAAGTGCACTTGCATTAGGTCAATTTTCTCTTGCTGCTTCTGCTTCTGCTTATAGCAGTTAGCGGACAAGGATTTGCTAATTCATGGACTTTATATGATAGCGGTGGAACTGGTTTTCATACATGGGAAGTAAATTACGGATTTAACAAATGGGCCATCGACGAAGACTTTATACATGGTTATCATGATTCAAAAGCACATCAAGTTAAGCTTACAAATGCTTCTGGTACTATTCCCTTTGTAGATAGCGATATTGCTGGGAATTGGGCTGAAATTGATGTAAGGCATGCCGGTAACTTTGTGTACTATGATTTTAATTACTAATTTAGAAGAGTAATAAGTTCCTTATTTTTACGAGGATGAAAGAATAAATTCTCTAGTTTAGTTGTTACCGTTCAGCATAACAGGTGTTGAACGGTAACTCTAATACAAACGGAGGTTGCAAGATGAAAACAATAAAATATACCATTTGTTTTTTTGTCTTTTTTATTGGTGTATTGATTATAGGGGAAAGTCAAATTTTCCGTTTGGAAAACTTCAATACCCCTTATCGATACACTTCTCTATATCTACAGTATGGTCAGAACGAACAGATTATGATTAACGATACACTTGAAGCTGCTGAAAAACATGAGGTTGACGTGTTTGCTTTTACAAGAACTTCAAAAGATAACCTGACAGACATTAAACTATACGGTTCTAAGGGTGTTGAGGAACACATTAACAAAGAATTATCTATTTACTCAAAAAAGTATAAAAGCTTGTTTTTAGGAGACATTCAGTTTAGTTTTCATAAGCTAGAAACGATCCAAGGATTGAAAGACATACATGATTTTTATGTCATCGGTAACAGCCAGCAAGCTGAACTGTTTAAAACCGATTTAATCAATAAGTATGCAGGAAACTTTCCGCAAGAAGGATATACAGATAATGACGTCAGAAATACGATCATCGCCATTTGGCTGCTGATGATTGGTGTTGCTTTACTTTTGACTTATTATGATGTGATTTATCAAAAAAAAGAAAATTTAATCCGTATTTCTATGGGTGAACGAATAGGTGCAATAATATGGAAAAATATAATTATTGACTCTTTATTATATGTCTTGATAGTGGCGGTTCTCTTTCTTTTCCTGAAAAACTTGACATCTATTTCACTAGAAATACATTCGACTGTCATTGGATTTATATCGCTTATAATTCTGAACGCGTTAGTCTACATAAGTCTGCGTTCGTATCACTTGAGAGAGGTATTCTCTAATGCGAAGAGCAATTCAAGAAAACTATTAACAATGAACTATGGGTTGAAATTGGTTACGGTTATGGTTACGATTTTTGTAATTTCTAGCAACCTTGTACTTATTTTTGAATCGTATAGTTTATATAAACAAAAATCATTCTTTGATGGACATGCCGACTATTCCTACATTACCATGCATTATAGACCTGTAATGAGTAACGAAGGTCATGGAGATCCCAAATTTAATGAGAGTGAACTTTTACAGTCAGAATTCTATACCGGAAATTTCAGCAAGGCAAATGCTTTACTGCTATCTATGGTGCATATGCCTTTAACAACGTCAGCACCAACCATAATGGCTAACCCAAATGCGTTCTCTTATTTGGAAAAAAATATTTCGGAGTTAAAACACCTTGCGCAGAATAATGATGTTTATTTTATTTTACCACAATCATTGTCAAACAACGACCAGATCGTAGCCAATCTGAAAAAGGAGTTTTTCTTCTTTGAAAATCATGATATTGGTAACAATTATGAGGTTGTTTATTATAAAGGTCCTGTGAATTTAGTTGCTATAAATGCGAACCACATCTACGGAAGTGAATTATTTAAGAACCCTATCGTTATCTATAATAATATGTTACCGGAAAGACAGACACTAAGAATTGAATCCAATAGAGCAAACTACATTTACGAAATAATGTATGCCATTACAGATCAACAGTTTAACCAATTTGTTGAGGACCACCAGTTGGCAGAAACCAATGCAGTAATAAGAAAAACTAATGTATTAGAAAAATATAATGAGAGTTGGAATATTGCAAAACAGATTTTATATATTAACTGTGTATTCAGTATGCTGGTCCTCTTTTTGGAATTTATAATTATAACGTCCATTATTAAATTGGAATATGAAGTCAATGCCATTGAGCTTTCCGTAAAAAAGGTTCTAGGATATAGTGTTTGGCAAAAAAACCGAAAAATTATTTTGATGACACTTATTACAACTCTATTTAGTATAGGTATAGCTGTAACGACTGCCCTTCTACTCGGATTTAATACCGCCAGCTACTTGGCCTTGGGAGGCGTAATTATTTTTGCCTCTGAAATGCTAGTCATTCTCTTATACATTCGCAAAACCGAGAAACTAAGGATTCAAAAAATACTGAAGGGAGGAAACGTCTGATGATTTCCATTGAACAGGTAAGTAAATCATTTGATGATAAATCCTTATTTAACAATTTCAATTTAGATATTGAAACAGGTGACTTCGTCATCTTTTCCGGCCCGAGTGGCTGTGGAAAAACAACATTACTTAATATGATAGGTGCCATAGAAAATATAGACGAGGGAACCATTCTTGTCGATAATGTAGACATTAAGAACAAGAAAAATCACTTGCAATATTTTCGGACAAAAGTGGGGTTTCTATTTCAAAATTTTGCCTTGGTAGATAATAAAACCGTGAAAGAAAATCTGCAATTGATTCGAAAAGATTCTAAAACAGATTTATCCATAACTGAAGCCTTACAGACGGTAGGACTTGAAGATAAATTAAATAAAAAGGTGTATACCCTATCTGGCGGAGAACAGCAAAGAGTCGCGTTAGCTCGATTAATGCTAAAAAAATGTGATATCATTTTGGCCGATGAACCCACAGGGTCGCTTGACAGTAACAATGCAGAAGTTGTGCTCAATATTTTAAAGAAGTTCAACCAAGAAGGCAAAACGATTATTTTGGTCACACACGATGAACAAATAAAAAAACAAGGTAATAAGGTGATAAACTTATGAAAAGAGTAAAAGCGAAACCAATTATGATTACAGGAATAATCCTTATCTTCTTACTATTCGGGGTTTGGAATCTGGTTTGGTTAATTATGACGAATAATCGTTATAATGGTTTTTTGGAAGCTGTTCCAAAGAGTAAATTTGGGAATCACACAATAAAAAAGGATAGAGACGTGTACAATGTTAGTAAGCCGGGTTATTTAAGTTTCACAGGAAACTTGGGGATTAATAATCCTGAAGAGGGATACGCCCTGATTATTTGGCCTTTAATTAAGGGGGGATATGAATATGGCTTCCGGGTCCAAAAAGAAGGGAAGGTCTATGAGTTCTATCTAAATGAACAGCTGAAACCTATGGATGAAGATAATAAACAAGTGGCCAAGCTTGTTCAAGAATTCAAACCTGAAATAGCTGAACTATTTGAAAAAGCAAATTCGATGTGGGAGTTAGAGTAAGAGACTATTCGGATTGAAACTCACACAAATTTATGATAGCAGGTCGACTGATATTCCTGAAAGGGTCAGTTGATTTGCTGTTTTTTTGATATTTATTTTTGAAAACGTTTTGAAATCTTATATGTAATTTATATCTTATGTTTATATTGACATATACTTTTATGAGGATTACAATGATTCGTATGCGAAATAATTTTGAGGGAAATAATACGGAGCGATGTGTAGAAAATATGGATCGTGACCGTGAGTCTAAGCAGATTCAGGTTAAGGAAGTATTACATTCATTTAATCAGGTGAAACACTCACTCTTATATTTATTGCGAAAAAATGCAGATGCCATGGGGACCACATTTATGCAGTCTCATGTACTCCAAATCCTTCGAGAACATCCCGATATTGGGTTAACCGAGCTATCAGAGCTAATCCTTGTGGGGAATAGTACAACAAGCGGGTTGGTAGATCGATTGGTGAAGTCTGAATTAGTTAGTCGTAAGCGGCTTGAAAGTGACCGCAGATCTGTCACTCTCCGAATAACGGACAAAGGAGTTGAATTACAAGATCGAATGGAACGTGCCAATATGCAGTCATTGTCTCCTCTGAATCAGTTGTCAGTAAATGATAGGCAAGATTTACTGCGGATTCATCAGCAGATGAATGAGATACTACAACAACAAGGGAGAGATATTATAAACTATGAATAATAGCAATACCACAGTGTTAGAGAATATAAAAAGAGGTCCGATTATCGCTGCACTCATGATTGGGGCCTTTGTAGCGTTTCTAAATCAAACGTTATTGAATGTCGCCTTACCTAGTATTATGGGTGATTTAAAGATTGAAGCAGCTACAGGACAATGGTTAACTACTGGATATATGTTGGTCAACGGTGTTCTTATTCCTGTTACAGCATTTCTGATTTCTCGGTTTACAACGAGACAGTTATTTATAACGGCAATGAGCTTATTTACGTTAGGAACATTGATTTGTGGAATATCACCTAATTTCGGAATATTAATGGTCGGTAGAGTAATTCAAGCCTCGGGTGCAGGGATTATAATGCCTTTAATGACAGTTGTATTTTTAAATATATTCCCGATTGAGAAGCGTGGATCTGCTATGGGCTTAATGGGGCTAGCTATGATTTTGGCTCCAGCCATTGGACCCACACTTTCGGGCTGGATTGTTGAGAATTATGATTGGCGTGTCCTTTTCTATATTATTTTACCTTTTTCTGCAATGGCTACTTTAATCGGTATATTCTTCTTGAGAAATGTTACCAAAGTAACGAAACCTTCGTTTGATATGTTATCTGTTGTGTTATCTACGATTGGATTTGGCGGACTTCTTTACGGATTTAGTGCTGCAGGTACAGACGGTTGGGGAAGTGCAACGGTACTTTCTTGCTTAGTGATAGGTAGCTTGTCCGTAATAATGTTCGTATGGCGTCAATTAACATCGCCAAATCCCATGCTTGAGTTCAGAATTTTTAAATATAATATGTTTACATTGACAACAATTATTAATGTCCTAATTACCATCTCTATGTATGCAGGGATGATCTTACTTCCGATCTTCCTTCAAAATATTAGACAATTTTCACCTATGGAGTCTGGTTTGATGATGCTTCCAGGTGCGATCTTAATGGGGATTATGTCTCCTATTACAGGAGCTATATTTGATAAGGTTGGAGCGAGATGGTTATCTGTGATTGGTCTGCTGATTACGGTTATTACTACATTCGAATTCACCCAATTAACGGAAGCAACTACGTATACCCATATGATTCTTATTTATTCCTTACGTATGTTCGGTATGTCATTGATGATGATGCCTATCCAGACTGCGGGTCTTAACCAATTGCCTCAAAGTATGAACGCTCATGGTACCGCCATGTCGAATACACTACGCACCATCGCAGGATCGATTGGGACGGCTGTTCTGATTACGGTAATGACTACACAAACCAAGAGTCATACTACAGAGCTAGCTGTAGCAGGTGGAATCTCTCCAACAGATACGCAAGCGATGGCTCATATCGTTGCAGAATCCACGATTTATGGAATTAATCAAGCATTTGTGATTGCCACTTGGTTAGCAGCAGTCGCATTAGTATTAGCCTTTTTTATCAAAAAAACGAAGCCTGCGGAAGAAATTTCACAAGCTGATGTGAAACCCATGAGAGGTGAGGCTTAAGAAGTCTCTAAGGGTTATGAAGAGTGAAGCCGAAATTATATAAATGAACGAACGATAACCTGAAGAGTGAACACTTTGAATAAAAAAGTGTTCACTCTTCAGGTTTTTTTATGGGAAAAGCCAACATCTTAGGAATTCAAGATGTTGGCTTTTTGACCGGTTACATTATAAGGGTGAACACACCACTTCATCCACAATTCCATAGGACTTGGCTTCTTCAGCAGATAGGAAATAGTCTCTTTCCATATCCGTTCGTATCTTTTCTAAGGATTGACCAGTCTTTTCAGCATATAAAGCACTCAGCTGGTCCTTTATTTTCAGAATACGTCGTGCAGATATTTCAATGTCTGTTGCCTGACCTTGTACTCCACCCAAAGGTTGATGAATCATAACTTCACTGTGCTGTAGTGCAAGCCGTTTACCTTTATGACCAGCTAACAGCAGTAATGAAGCAGCGGAGGCAGCAAGTCCTGTGCATATGGTTCTGACTTCAGGTTTGATAAATTGCATGGTGTCATATACGGCAAAAGCGGCAGTAACAGAACCTCCAGGACTATTAATGTACAGAGAGATTTCCTTGTCTGGGTCATCTGCGGCTAGAAATAGCAGCTGCGCAACGATGTTGTTTGCGGTAGAATCGTTAATTTCCGAACCTAGAAATACGATTCTATCCTTCAGCAGACGGGAATAAATATCATAAGACCGCTCTCCCTGAGAGGTCTGCTCAACAACATAAGGTATAATACTCATTTGATATCCTCCTCAAAGTTTTGCGAAGCAAAACTGGCATCGAAAGCATGAACTTAAGTTTTGCGAAGCAAAACTGGCATCGAAAGCATGAACTTAAGTTTTGCGAAGCAAAACTAGCATCGAAAGCATGAACTTAAGTTTTGCGAAGCAAAACTCTATGCCGCCATTCGGTTTCGTGATAATGGTTGAAACATCTTGCTGACCGATGAACTTGACTCTTTGTAAGCATGTGTTTGTTGGGTTGTGTCGCTAATGGCAATAATGAGCTCTTCTAGAATAGTGGAGTTCTCCAATCTAACAGCTTGAAGTAGCCTGCTTTTAAACCAATCCTGACGAATGTTGAGCCAATGGTGACTAAAGTCAGAATGATCATGGGATTTCTGGCGAGCCCGATATAGAAGAGCTTTAACTGCTGTTTCCTTGATCTGTAGTCTATTAGCTATCTCAGATAATGGATACAGGAAGCCTTCCTTCATGACGAATGCTAACAGCTGCTTGGGAGTTAGTCTCTCCATAAGGTGATCTAAGCCTTCTAGGAGATGCTCTGAGTATTTATCTTCATAACCAGACTCATCCATCAGACCAACATCTAACTTAGACTTTTTACGCAATTCATCAACCCAGTAATTACGCGCAATGGTACGCAAAAGGGCCATAGTGATATTGGGTACGTGATTAGCTGGATAGAAGGATAGGGTCCTAGCAATAGTCTCCTGTGTTATATCGTCGGCGTCCCAACGATTATTAGTGATGGAAAGACAGTACTTTTGCAATGCCGTATATAGCCCTTCACATTTTTCGTTCAGTTCAAATTGTGATTCAGTTTTATTGTGGATCAACATGTTAATCACTCCTTCAAGGCCTATGCTTATATAACGTATGAAAGCGGTGGAAAGATACGCCCCTCAATTTTTTTATAACTCTGCTACTCCTTCTTCGTTCTGAACTTACCTTTCAGTGCGGAATAGTCGATTTTTTGATATGTACTTAAAGGTGGATAGCTTTATTTACAAAAGGAACCTTACGAATAACCCGTAAGGTTCCTTTTACGTTCACAAAATTTATGACGGTCGTTTTACCCTTTTCTTATCCGTTTTAGCAAACATAGCAGCACTCATCTTTTTACGGTAACGATAGACGAGGAGCATGACTACGATAATAACGAGTCCACCAACAATCCAGAGAGAATATATCTCCGCTAAGTGAAATGCAACTTGCCACTGGGGTCCGAATAGTTTACCAAGACTCAGGAAGAGAATAACCCAGAATAGCGCACCACTATAGGCGTAGAGGGCAAATTTACGAAAGGGTAGGGCATTTATACCAGAGAAATAACCTGTGAAATGTCGAACACCTGGAATGAAGTATCCGATAAAAATAAGATTGTGTCCATATCGACCGAACCATCGCTGTGTTTTTTCTAATTTATGTGGAGAGAGGAACAGATATTTTCCGAATCTCTTAATGAAGGGCAGTCCTGCCTTAAGGCCAATGTAGTAGGTAATTGTCATGCCGATTGTCGTACCTAGAAACGCTATAATTAGCAACCAGGTGAAGTCGAGAATACCTATGTAGGAAAGATAGCCAGCGTAGGCCATCGTTGTTTCGCCGGGGAAGGGAAGGGCAATGAACTCCAATAATAACCCGACAAATAATACAGCATAGCCATATTCCTCAAACAATAACTGAATCCATTTCAATAACTCCAATATGTTCACGCTCCATTTATAGGACTATCTTGGTCCATTCCACATTGCTAGTCTTTTTTAATAATCTTCACCATATAATCTATCAGAAAAGTAGAATTCATAGAAATGGTGGAGGTAAAATTTATGATTAACAAATATCTGGGTGTCAATAAACAAAAGTTGGGATTTGTTTTCATGTTGTTGTTTTTGGTCTTGATGATTCTGCCTGCTCAAACTCAGTTCGGACAGCTTAATATGAATTCATACCCTGAGAATACGTTACTTTTATCCTCAATATCAAGTACAACCAGCACATCAACCTCAATATTAAGTACAACCCGCACATCATCCTTACAAGAAAGTACAAGCGAATGGCTAGCTTCATCTGAAGTAAAAGCAGATACCCCTGTGAAGCAGACAAAGACGGTTTATCTTACCTTTGATGATGGGCCAAGTAAGCTTACAGGTAAAGTGCTTGATATATTACAAGATTCTAATGTCAAAGCTACATTTTTTGTATTAGGCGAACATGTTACAAGATACCCTGAGCTGATCTCAAGATTACATGAAGAGGGACATGCCATAGGTAACCATACATACAATCATAACTATGACGAACTCTATAAAGGATTCTCTCCATTTTGGGATCAAATCAAACAGACGGAGGCAGAGATTCAACGTATTATAGGGGTCCCAACCTCGCTAGTGAGAGCACCAGGAGGAACGGCGGGACATTTTGATAATACCTATTTCAGTCTAATGAAGCAAGCGGGTTATCATGTTATTGATTGGAATGTTGATAGTGGTGATTCTAAACGAAAGAACGTACCTGCGCAAGATATTATTAGACAAGCCACGGAGAACATAACAGGTGATCAGGTAATTGTTCTTATGCATGATGGTGGTGGGCATGAGGAGACGATTAAGGCACTCCCTAGCATTATTTCAAAATACCGTGCTCAAGGATATAACTTTGATATTCTGACTCCCGAGCAGCAACCTATTCAATTCAAGGTCACTCAGAGTGCTAAATCTTTGAAAAGAGTACAGCCAAGTCAAGAATGGATTGCTACTCATATCGTTCCGAATGCGGGGATATTTACACAGAGTAAAGATCTGATATTGCAAGTGGGTGGAATGGAAACGAAATTTCAGTCGAGTGAATATCAGATTGTCGATGGAAAGATTATGGTTCCTGTACGCGCGACGATGGAAAGATTAGGGGGACGTGTGAAATGGGATCAACAGCATAAGTTAGCTGTAATTGAGATGAATTCTGTCTTGGTACAGATTGATATGATCACAGGTAATTGGATAAATACGAGAATGGGTAAGCAGGAACAATCGAAGATTATTACTGTAACGATGAAAGCGGGAGTGATGTGGGCGCCTATACGAGAATTGCTACAATTTACAGGACATCCCACACAGTCCATTCACACGAATGATACAGAGCGTATGATCAAGACCTACTGAAATTTATAGTGAAGTAAAGTCTAAGTCTATGAAAATATTACAAATAGGCATGTCTACTTCCTTTCTTTCATGGAAAGAATAGTTAATAGATTCTTGTAGAATCAATTGACTATTGAAGAAGTGGGGTACTATACAATGTCTATTCCATCTATGAATAACCATGATATACATGTTGAATTACTGGATAGAATGACGTCCCGAGTAGGAAAGGTCATCGTGGGTAAAGAAACTGAGATTCGACTAGTGCTCATGTCTATGTTGTGTGGTGGACATGTACTTCTAGAGGATGTACCTGGTGTAGGCAAAACGATGCTTGTTCGAGTTATTGCAGCTTGTATGGGAGGCTCTTTTGGTAGAGTTCAGTTTACTTATGATCTGATGCCAGCTGATATCACAGGTACAACTGTGTATCACGCTCATAATGGTCATTTTGAATTTCGGCAAGGTCCTATTCTTTCGAACGTAGTATTAGCGGATGAAATCAACCGTGCCTCACCTCGTACTCAATCCGCATTACTAGAAGCGATGGAGGAGAAGAAGGTGACTGTTGATGGTACGACATATTCGTTACCGAGGCCATTTCTACTACTTGCTACTCAAAATCCATTACAGTTCGAAGGAACTTATCGTTTGCCAGAGGCCCAACTCGATCGATTTCTAATGCGAATCAGTCTAGGCTATCCGAGTCCGGAGGAAGAACTAGAATTATTAACAAGGATGCAATGGAGTCATCCGTTAGAGCAGATCAAACCGGTTGTTATGGTGGAAGAGATTGAAGCCATGCAACGTGAGGTTAAGCATGTATTTGTGGACGAGTCTATGAAGCAGGTTCTAGTGGAGGTTGCTAATATATCTCGTTGCCATCCTCGACTTCAGCTTGGAATTAGTCCTCGTGGTACGATGGCCTGGATGTTGGCCTCACAAGCTGCCGCCTATATGAATGGAAGAATGTACGTCACGCCTGATGACATCAAAGAAACAGCGGTACCTGTTCTCTCACATCGTATTGTGCTGCATTCACATTCCGGGTTTGAGGGTGTAACAGGTGAAGAGATTGTGAAACAATTGTTATCACAAGTGAGCCTATCGGTGTATCGAAGCCGCAAGGGGAGTAGATCATGAAAGCTAGGATGATCGAATGGGGAGTTGCGACGCTTGTATTAGGTATATTTCTATTTCTATATAGTGAATATGGTGGGCAATCGTTACACTTTTTGCTTATTCTAACGAGTATGATTATGCTTGCTGGGCTTGCTATCCAGATCTTCGGAGCAAGGAATATCGAAATAAAGCGAATTGTTCCTCCTGTGTTCCTTACTGCTGGACAAGATGCCGAAGTGGTGGTGCATATCCAATTTCAATCTTTGCTTCCACTTCCTTGGCTCACCGTGACGGATCTCTTCACTGGGGGCACCTACTGCAAGTTAATCCTACCTGGCTTTTCTAGGTCATTTACTTACTCTTATACACTTTCGAAGCTTCCTCGAGGAATCATAACTTTTCAGCAATGTCATGCGGCGTGGGGTGGACTATTCGGATGGTTTGGAAGGAGTTATATCTTAGCAAGTCATGAGAAGATAACCGTGTTGCCTATTCCAATGCTTATTTCTAGGGATCAAGTGCGGACTAGTCAAAGTAGGGGCGATGGCGTATCTGAAGTGCGTGACCCCTATCTAGCTAGCGGAACTTGGGGACCGGAGGCTCGCGATTATGTCGTAGGAGATCCGCTAAATCGTATTCATTGGAAAAGTTCTGCTAGACGTGGTCGTCTGCAAACTATTCTTCCCGAACAAGAAGGGAATAACACTCTTTATATCATTTTGGATCCTAGCCTAAAAGGATATGATCTACCTAGTAATGTTAACAATAAGGATGGTTATAACCTCCAATCCTTATTCGAATACGCGGTTTCCGTGGCTGCAGGTCTACTATTTGAAGCCGAAGAGGCAGGTGTAGACACCGAATTAGTATGTGATAATGATAATCATGATGACTACTACAAGACACAACACTCATCACCTGTACGGCACACACAACACACATCACTCGCACAGCAAACACAGCAAACACAGCAAACACAACATAAACATCATGGTTCTCGGTCATACTTAAGTACATTGGCTACGATTAAGCTTGAAGAAGGTGACTCGCTACTCGGAATTGTTGAATCTGTTGTTCGATATACGATTCAAGGTTCGCATGTGGCGCTGGTTACTGGGGAATTAAATGGGCGGATTACTGGAGTAGCATCTACACTTCAAGGGTCAGGGCTTGCAGTCGATATTTACTGTGTACAGCCGACGGTTTCGTTCGCGAGTAATGATTATGTCCGTAGAGTTACTCATATGGGGATGAAGGTTTATGATGTCCAAGGAAATCTTGAATCAGCCGTTATCCCAACACCTGTGGATCATCCTACAGATCGGATGATCTGGAAGGGAGGCGCTCCTTATGCACATGCGTATCCAGAATCAACCCAATCAACCCAATCAAGCCAATCACCTCAACCGACCCAATCACCCCAACCAAATACAGCACAAGAACAACGGTCAATATGAAGGCACACCTTCTAATGAGGAAATGACGACGGTTAATTCTAAATTAGCGCAAGGTAACACTCACACACTGCTGTTTCGTGTCGCTCTATCCATCATTCTGATGGGGATTTTTACTGAATGGCTGTATCCACTATCAGAGAGGTCTCTTAGCGATCCGTTGATCGGGGTTTTTATTGGATTAACAGGATTGATTCTGTTGATAGGTCTAATGCATCAGCATGTAGCTGTTTCCATTCTTAAGCATGTGATATTGGTTATGGGTGCGTGGACCTTTTACTTTGGTAGAGGAGACGGGTTAGCATGGCTGGGTTCGTATATGTCTATTTTGGAGAATGAAATGAACTCCTTCATAGACACCAGACAACTTGCAGTAATCGGAACAGAAACCCATACTTTAATACTAATGATCGGCTGGAGTCTACTCGTGACTTCTGTGCAATCTCTAGCGCTGTACAGAAATACGGTGTGGTTATTTACCGTGGCTACTGTCATCTATTTGTTGTGTGTTGAGCAACTACTTGGACTAGATGTATATGTTGATATGATTCGTACTACCTGCCTTCTTGTCATTCTTCAAGGGGTGATATTATCGTCAAAATTGACAGAGCAGGCGTCCTCCTATAGGTTCAGCAATCTTACATATAGCCGCTGGATTGTCACAGTGTGTACCCTAGGGATCGTCGTTTGCACGACTAGTGCTTGGGTGGGCAGTCAGATATTGGTTGCCAAGCCCCTTCAGAGAGTTTCGTTTCAATCGTTACTAGAGAAATGGCAGTCATGGTCCGGAGTGCAATTCAATGCATCACATGAGCAAGTAGCTGTAACAGGATATAGTAGCGGAGAAGAAGAATTGGGATCGCCACTGCATCCTAATAGCAAAATTGTATTTACGGCACAAACGCCATCACCTTCCTATTGGCGAGGAGAGACATTGAGTTATTATGATGGTCGTCGGTGGGCTGACCCCCAAGTATTTTTAGATGCTATCCCATTATCAAGCAGACTTCAAAGCTTATCTTTAAGTAATCATACGGAGCAACAGACGATGATTCAGACTGTGGAATTTAGTCAGGCTATGTCCGAGCAGACGCCGCTATTTGGAGGGGGAAACATCGTGCATATCATGGAGATAAATACAGAGCGTGGCGATAGACCTGAATATGTATTGCATAGTGACATTACGGATAACGTGAAGTTAGCAGGATCAACTGCCAAGAAGACAGCTAATATAGGAAATGCAATAACAGGATATCAGATAGAAGTGTTGTCACCCATTGTGAAAGAGGATGAGCTTAGAAAAGGAATGGGCTCCGATCCTGAACCAATCACACAACGTTATTTACAATTACCTGACGCTCTGCCTTCACGCATAAACCTATTGAGCGCTAGGATAACTTCTGGAACCAATAATCGTTACGATGCAACCTTAGCTATTCAGACGTATCTAAAGGAACAATACCAATACAATATGAATACCAAAGTTCCTCCAGATCAGGCAGATTTCGTCGATGATTTCCTGTTTAGAACTAGACAAGGTTATTGTAACCACTTTGCTACAGCGATGACGATTATGCTCCGTACACAAGGAATTCCAGCTCGTTACGTAAAAGGTTATACGCAAGGGACCTTGGAAAAGGGTAGCACCACGAAGTATATCGTAGATGAAATCAATGCCCATGCATGGGTAGAGGTCTATTTCCCTGAGAGTGGCTGGACACCATTTGATCCAACACCCGGGTTTACTATCTCCGCAGAAGAACACGTTGTTCCAGTTATGGCTAAACAGGAACATTCACTGCAAGGAGTAACTTCGAATTATTTCTATGGATCACTTGATGTAATCAAGCGGAGTAAGGACACATTTATGAAGTATGTCACTCAAAATAGTAGGCTCTTTATCTTGCAGTGTATACTTACAGTTCTACTCGTAAGTGGGGGGATCTTCTTCATGTGGAGAAGTCGTCGCTATCTGTTCTTATGGCGATTGCAGCGACTTTCCCGAGGGGATAGTCCGCCGAAGGGACAGTTGCTACGGGTTTCATATAGGGTATGGGATCTGATAGGGCGTCGTTATGGATACATGGGTAAGGGAATTACCACACAGGAATATATCCAAGACTTGAGGATTATGGACGAGGATCTTCGTAAGCAAATCCATCAATTTGTAGATCAATGGGAGACCATTGCTTATGGAGGAAATGGTCTAAGCCATGAGTACAGCTTGTCCTTTATACGTCGATGCGCTAAACTAGCGGACACACTAGGATGATTGGAGCGGTAAATAGATACACTAAAAGAACATGAAATCGATATTGGCGTTATTGTGCACACGTGATCAATAGATGACTTTCTGAACAACCTCTTTTTAGGTATTCTATATGATTGTTTCCAGCTTTCTTGACGGTATGAATTATCGTTGCGTATAATTAACATCAACAATCAAGGGAGGCACGGAAATGACTAAGCCAAATGAAATTATTGTTGTTCTGGATTTTGGGGGACAATACAATCAGTTAATAGCACGACGTATTCGTGATTTAGGTGTTTATAGCGAATTGATGCCTTATAATACACCCGTTGAGAAGATTCGTGCACTTTCACCTAAGGGAATTATTTTCTCCGGTGGACCATCAAGTGTATATGCAGAGAATGCGCCACATGTTGATCCAGCTATTTATGATTTGAACATTCCGATCTTCGGCATATGTTACGGTATGCAGCTTATGGCTCAGCAGTTGGATGGAAAAGTGGAACGTTCTGCTAAGCGGGAATACGGGAAAGCTGATCTAGTATTTAATTCTGATGCTACGCTGCTTAAGGGTCTCGAAACTAAGCAGACGGTATGGATGAGCCACGGTGATCATGTCGTAGAACTTCCAACAGGGTTCAAGCTTGATGCAGGAACAGAGTCCGCACCGATTGCAGCGATGAGTAATGAAGACAAGCAGTTCTATGCGGTGCAATTCCATCCTGAGGTTCAACACTCAGTTCATGGTAATGAAATGATTCGCAACTTCTTATATGAAGTGTGTCAGTGCGAAGGGAACTGGTCGATGGAGACCTTCGTTGAAGACAAAGTACGCGAAATTCGCGAGCTTGTTGGAAAAGATAAAGTATTGTGTGCACTTAGTGGAGGTGTAGATTCCTCTGTTGTGGCTAGGTTGATCCACAGAGCCATTGGTGATCAGTTAACTTGTATGTTTATTGATCATGGATTGCTACGTAAGGGTGAAGCTGAGAGTGTAATGGAGACTTTTGTAGGTAAATTCGATATGAAAGTAGTTAAAATCGATGCCCGCGAACGATTCTTGTCCAAACTTGTTGGTGTGGATGACCCTGAGCAGAAGCGTAAAATTATCGGTAACGAATTTATTTATGTATTTGAAGAAGAATCCGGTCAGTTCGATGATTTCAAATATTTAGCACAAGGCACACTATATACAGACATTGTTGAGAGTGGTACGGCTACAGCTCAGACGATCAAATCACATCATAATGTAGGTGGACTTCCTGAAGACATGAAGTTTAAGTTGATTGAACCTTTGAATACACTATTTAAAGATGAAGTCCGCAAAGTAGGAGAAGAATGTGGCCTACCACCTGAAATTGTATGGCGTCAACCATTCCCAGGACCAGGTTTAGCTATTCGTATTCTTGGCGAAGTCACAGAAGACAAGCTAACCATCGTTCGCGATTCCGACTATATTCTGCGTGAAGAGATCGCTAAAGCGGGACTAGATCGTGAGATTTGGCAGTACTTCACAGCACTTCCTAACATGAAGAGTGTAGGTGTCATGGGCGATGCTCGTACCTATTCATATACGGTTGGTATTCGTGCAGTTACATCCATCGATGGTATGACAGCCGATTGGGCTCGTATCCCGTGGGATGTGCTTGAGAAGATTTCAGTGCGTATCGTAAACGAAGTGGATAATGTTAACCGTATTGTGTATGACATTACTTCTAAGCCACCAGCTACGATTGAGTGGGAATAGATATTAAGAACAAAATTTTAGAAAAGGAGAGCATCCCCATGGGATGCTCTCCTTTTAATTTCATTAATAGATTAACCAATGAATGGGAATATTAAAATGAAATGTAATTTTCCAAACCAAATTTGATGAATTTACGAACAATAATACACTTATTTATCATAATGTTCGTATTTATTATTGACAAGTATGTCGTTGCGCCCTAAAATGAAAAAGCACAACAACACATATTTCGTATAATTCCGAGAATTGGCTTGGAAGTCTCTACGAGGTCACCATAATGACCTGGCTACGATTATAATAGAAACCCGCGTTTACATCACATCAGCTTTTAGGCTGTTAAGGTACGGGTTGTTCTCTTATTTTTCGGGCTGGAGTCACTTATGACTCCAGCTTTTTGTTGCTGTCAAACATATCTAAGGGGGAAGTATTCAAATGGATCGGTTGAATAAGTTTTTTAAACTGAAACAGAATGGTACCACAGTGCGTACAGAAATTATGGCTGGATTGACTACATTTATGGCAATGGCTTATATCTTGTCAATCAATCCGAACACGCTAACGGCTTTTGGTCAGATTGATATGGGATGGTATTCTGTATTTTTGGCTACTGCACTAGCGGCAGGGATTTTTACAATTGCAATGGGTTTGTTTATTAATTTCCCAGTTGCTTTGGCGCCTGGTATGGGCTTGAATGCTTATTTCGCTTCCGTTGTATTGTCTTCAGCAACAACTGATCATCCTTTTACTTGGCAAATGGGTTTAACGGCAGTATTCATCTCTGGGTTGATCTTCATTCTCTTGACGATTACGCATGTACGCCAGATGTTGCTCGATGCTATTCCAGATAGCATGAAACATGCCATTACGGTCGGAATTGGTTTGTTCATTACTATTCTTGGTTTGAAGAACAGTGGATTAATGGCAATCGGTGTCGAAGCGGGTAAGGATATTCCGGCGCATACCTATACAGATGTGCTTTCATATGAAACAGTGATTCATTTAGGTAGCCTTCTAGATACGAATGTTCAATTGGCTCTTGTTGGGATTATTTTAATCGCGATCTTGATGGTGCTGAATGTTAAAGGTGCGATTCTGTTCGGTATCCTCGGGACAACTGTTGTGGGTATGCTTATGGGTGCGGTAGACTTTAACACATTATCAAGTCCAGATAATCATTGGGTTCCTGATTTCACTCAGTTGAACTTTATGGCCTTCGACTGGGAAGGCATTATGCATACAGGTCTTGTATCTGCAATTGTGACGTTTACCTTTGTGGAATTGTTCGATACTTTTGGTACATTGGTTGGTACGGCTACACGTGCTGGTATTATGAAAGATCCAGTAGAAGGTAAAAAACGTGTAGGTAAAGCGATGTTTGTAGATGCAGTTGCTGTAACGGGTGGTGCAATGCTTGGTACTTCGACAACAACGGCCTTTGTTGAAAGTGCTGCTGGAGTAGCTGAAGGTGGCCGTACAGGTCTTACTGCTGTAACGACAGGCGTGTGCTTCTTGCTAGCATTGTTCCTTGCTCCAGTAGTTGCTTTGATTCCAGGATCGGCCACAGCGGCTGCGCTCATTATAGTTGGTGTACTTATGGTTCAGTCGATTAAAGAAATCGATTTTCAGGATATGGTTGTTGCCATTCCAGCCTTCTTGACTATTGTCATGATGCCTTTTAGTTTTAATATTGCTAATGGGATCTCGTTCGGAATCGTAGCTTATGTCATTCTTGCTACTTTCGGTAACCTGAAGGAGAAGAAGAAATATAATATTCACTGGTTGATGTGGGTGTTGGCGGTTCTGATCATTCTACGTTACGTATTTCTAGGTAGCGAAGGCTAAAGATTCATTTTCACGGTATGATATGAACAAAGCATGGCCCACAGGCCATGCTTTTTTATATTAATAGCAATTCTGAAATATAGAGCCAAATGAAAGTTTCTTCTATTAGTAATAGTAGAAAAACATAGAAGGTATTATTGTGAGAAGGAACTGGTGATCTGACCGTAGATTTATTAATAAATGTTGATCCATAATGGTGGATTTAATCCTTGTACAAACGGTACATAATTGTGGAATGATATTTATATGATATTTTTGAAAAAAAGAGTTGCATTCATATACTATACGTGATATATTATTAGTCCGGCCAACAAATGGCGGTCAAAACGAATCAGAAAGCTTAACAATCACATGAAAATGAAATTGAAAAAAAGCTTGCATTACTGAGTCGGACATGATAAGATATAGTAGTTGTCGCCGAGAACAACTGATGACAATGAAAGAGTAATTGATCTTTGAAAACTGAACAACGAGTGAGTAAAGATTTCACGAAAGTGAGATCAAAACAAATGAGAAATCATTTGGTAGAGAATGAAAATTCTCGCCAGTTTGTTTCAAAATGAGCATATCGCTCTTT
>NZ_JBNPWS010000026.1:0-74708 GCF_050433705.1 Paenibacillus sp. DS2015
CTAAAGTTTCACGAAGTGAAAGTACTTCGGAAGCATATGCTTTTAAACTCGCAAAGTTGTTTCGTATCTAGTTTTCAAGGATTAAACCTTGAATATGATCTATCTGGAGAGATACCCAAGTGGCTATAAGGGGACCCTCTGCTAAGGGGTTAGACTGCGTAAGCGGTGCGTGGGTTCGAATCCCACTCTCTCCGCCATTTGATATTTCATAAAGATTTAACAGTTATTATTGTGGCGGTGTAGCTCAGCTGGCTAGAGCGTACGGTTCATACCCGTGAGGTCGGGGGTTCGATCCCCTTCGCCGCTACCATACATACCCAGGAGGCTTAGCTCAGCTGGGAGAGCATCTGCCTTACAAGCAGAGGGTCGGGGGTTCGATCCCCTCAGCCTCCACCATTATGCGCCGGTGTAGCTCAACTGGTAGAGCAACTGACTTGTAATCAGTAGGTTGGGGGTTCAAGTCCTCTCGCCGGCACCATTTTTATCTTAATAGTGCGGAACCGTGGTGTAGTTGGTTAACATGCCTGCCTGTCACGCAGGAGATCGCGGGTTCGAGTCCCGTCGGTCCCGCCATTTTATTAAGCTTAGAAGATGGAAATGTATAATATTTTTTTGATCATTAGATCTGGCTCGGTAGCTCAGTCGGTAGAGCAGAGGACTGAAAATCCTCGTGTCGGCGGTTCGATTCCGTTCCGAGCCACCTTTTTATTACGGAGGATTAGTGAAGTGGCTAAACACGGCAGACTGTAAATCTGCTCTCTACGAGTTCGGTGGTTCGAATCCATCATCCTCCACCAGTTTTGTGAGCCATTAGCTCAGTTGGTAGAGCACCTGACTTTTAATCAGGGTGTCGAAGGTTCGAATCCTTCATGGCTCATCATAAGACAAAGGGAAGTCATTAACCTATTAGGTTGGTGACTTTTTTTGTTTTATTCTATTTTTGATAAGAGATATGATAAAATATGAAGAAAAAGGTAAAGTGGTAGGTGAACATCAATGGTGGAGATGGAATCTTTACGAGAGAAACTGCAGCAGATAGTGGGTATCCCTCTCACGATTAAAGAGCTAAATAAGCAAGAATCAGGCTCATTTTTTAATCATAATAACAAAACGGTAATGGATTCAGTGGTGAATGAAGGTGAAGTCTGGTTTCCTCTGTATAGTAAGAATGGGCGGATGTCCGTAATGGCTGGAGAATTGAACGCTTTAAGTTTAGAAGAAGTACAATTTATGGAGTTACTTGTAGCTAATATGCGTGACCATACCGAGGTATCCTTATCTTCGGAGGATATAGAAGAGCGTGAAGTACAACAATTCAGTGATTGGCTTCAGTCACAAATAGATCTAGGTGAATTAGAGAGTGAGGTTCCAGACAGGCTTACTCTTAAGAATCGTATACAGCCGGATATGGTTCCTTTTTTTCTAACTTATGAAGGTATACATACATCGGTAATTTCATATATCGAATTAAAGAAGTTAATCGTCAGTTACTTTGATGGTGAGGTAGTGTTGATTCCTCTAGTTGCACATGAATGGCTTATATTGGCTTGTAAAGAATTGATTGTTGGAGCTATAGATGAGAAGGAAGATGACGTGGAGGAATCAGATACGGACATACTCTCCGCATTCTGTGATGGTCTATACGAGTTGATTGCTAGTGAATCGGTTGGTGGTATTCATCTTTCCGTAACGTTAGGTATGAATCCCATCTATTCACTTCCCTCTACAGTTAATTTACTAAGAGAAACGGTAGAGTTGGGCAAAGTATTTCGGATCACTGAGCATATACATCTACCATGGGACTTAGTATTAGAAAGGTTAATATCTAGCATTCCTGATACTCAGCAAGTTAGTTTTCTAGAGCAAGTGGGTAATGACTCCATAATATTTAAGGATACTGAGACGCTATCAACCCTAGAGACCTTTTTTCAATTAGATTGTAATGTTAGTGAGACGGCAAAGCGAATGTATATACATCGGAACACACTTCTCTATCGTCTGGATAAGATCAAACAGGAAACAGGACTTGATGTCCGTAGCTTTGGAGATGCTGTATTGATTAAGCTGACGATGCTATTGTATAAAGTGACGAAAAGAAAATAGGTTTTTTGTGCAGTTTGTGGATAGGCAGTCTTGCAGATGTCGGGTATGATTAGTTTACAAAATGAATTCGATTACAAAACATCCACTTAGGGGGCAAATATAATGGCTGGAGTACGCTTAGAAAATATTTTCAAGAAATACCCTGGATCTGATAAAGCAACGGTTATTGATATCAATCTTGATATTAAAGATAGAGAGTTTCTAGTATTGGTTGGACCTTCAGGTTGTGGTAAGTCTACAACTTTACGTATGATCGCTGGTTTGGAAGAAATCTCTGAAGGTAAAATGTACATTGGTGACCGTGTTGTCAATGACGTAGCTCCTAAAGACCGCGATATCGCGATGGTATTCCAATCCTACGCTCTTTACCCACATATGAGCGTGTATCAAAACATGGCATTTGGTTTGAAACTACGTAAAGTGAAAAAAGATGAGATAGATAAAAAAGTTCGCGATGCGGCTAAAATTCTTGACATCGAACATTTACTTGAACGTAAACCGAAGGCACTTTCTGGTGGTCAACGTCAACGTGTCGCTTTGGGACGTGCCATTGTCCGTGATCCGCAAGTCTTCTTGATGGATGAGCCTCTTTCCAACTTGGATGCTAAATTACGTGGTCAAATGCGTGCAGAAATCACTAAACTAGTTAAACGCCTTGAAACTACTTGTATCTATGTAACGCATGACCAAACAGAAGCTATGACGATGGGTGACCGTATCGTAGTTATGTATGATGGTATCATTCAACAAGCAGCTTCTCCAGAAGAGCTATACAATAGCCCAACTAATCTTTTTGTAGCAGGATTTATTGGATCTCCTACAATGAACTTTATTAATGGTACACTTAGCGAGTCAAACGGAGCTGTTCGTTTCCGTGCAGCTGGTTTGGATGTAGAAGTCCCTGGTGGTAAAGCTCAAATCTTGAAGAACAAAGGTTTGATTGGCAAAGAAGTTATCATGGGCGTTCGTCCTGAAGATATTCATGAAGAGCCAGTATTCTTAGAAGCATCTCCAAATACGATCTTTACATCTAATGTAGATGTTACTGAGAACCTTGGACATGAAATGTTGCTATACTTGAGTGGATTAGGAGCGGATACAGTAATCGCTCGTGTAGATGGACGTTCTACAATCCGTGATGGTAGCTCAGTTCGCTTGGCAGTTGATATGAACAAAGTTCATATCTTCGACAAGGAATCTGAACTTAACGTTCTAATTACTGACTAATATATAATTTAACAGTTACTATAATTCCAAGACCGCCGACTCTGGCGGTTTTTTGGTGTTTATATCTGTCGATATTATCTAAGCCGAGATTGCATTCGATAGAGATTTCATTTACGATGGTTACAATAGAAAAGTCTTGAATAGGTCCATAGATCTCGGTCTGGTATCATAGGGAATCTGGACGAAAGGGAGAATTGAAATGGCTAAAAAAGTAAAGGTATCTGAACTGGTCCAACAATTTCAGCTGGAAGTCATTTCGGGGGAGGAAGGTCTCAAGCGTGTGATCACGGTTGATGATTTGAATCGACCTGGATTGGAAATGGCAGGCTATTTCGAATATCATCCTCAAGAGCGAGTGCAATTATTTGGTAAGACGGAGTTAGCTTTTTTCGCGATGCTACCTGCTGCAGATAGAAAAGAACGAATGGAAAAGCTGTGTACGGACGTAACCCCTTGTATCGTAGTTACTCGATCACTGGATGTTCCCCAGGAGTTAATAGATGTTAGTGTCGAGAAGAAGATAGCTGTCCTTCGTAGTAATATGGCAACGACAACACTATCTAGCCGAATTACGGGCTTCCTAGAGAAGAAATTAGCACCGACGGCAACTATACATGGCGTATTGTGTGATGTTAATGGTGTGGGCATGCTAATAACGGGTACTAGTGGCATAGGTAAGAGTGAGACAGCACTAGAATTGGTCAAAAGAGGACATCGACTTATTGCAGATGATGCAGTGGAAATTCGTCAAACCTCGGATAACCAACTTCATGGTACGGCTCCTGAATTGATTCGCCATCTCCTTGAAATTCGTGGTGTCGGTATTATTAATGTGATGACCTTGTTTGGCGCGGGTGCTATTCGTAATAACAAACGTATTACGCTAGTCGTGAGATTAGAAGCTTGGCAACAAGATAAGCAATATGATCGACTGGGTCTCGATGAGGAGACTACAAGAATTATCGATACTGATGTTCCATTGGTGACAATTCCTGTACGCCCTGGACGTAACCTTGCCGTTATTATTGAAGTGGCCGCTATGAATTATCGTTTGAAACAAATGGGATTCAATGCAGCACTTCAGTTCACGAATAAATTAACGGCAACGATAGCAGAAGATAATGATGATTTGGATTAGGAGCGTGGAATAAAGATGGCGACATTGTTATTGAATCCTATCGCAATTTCGATTGGATCGCTAGATGTACACTGGTACGGTCTAATTCTAGGATTGGGTGCGTTATTAGGCCTTATGATTGCCATTAGAGAAGGTCGTAGATTTGGAATTTCATCTGAAGTATTTATGGATCTGCTATTGTTTGGGGTTCCTTCAGCCATTATCTGCGCCCGTATTTATTTTGTAGCGTTCAAGTGGGAAGATTACAAAGATAATTTATGGGATGTCTTCAAAATATGGAACGGCGGTATTGCGATCTATGGCGCGTTAATTGGATCTATGATTTGTGGGTATCTGTATAGCCGCTATAAAGGATATAATTTCTGGAGAATTCTTGATATATGTGCTCCAGGACTGATTGTGGGTCAATTGATTGGTCGTTGGGGCAACTTCGTAAACCAAGAGGCCTATGGTGGGGCTGTAGAGGAATCGTTTTTGCGTAATACCTTGCATTTACCTGATTTTATTGTGAATCAGATGAATGTTCAGGGAGTATTCCATCACCCGGCATTCTTATATGAATCATTGTGGAACCTTGTTGGACTTGGTTTGCTACTCGTCTTGCGACGTCAGAAGTTTCTACGTGCTGGAGAAATGATTATTTCTTACTTCGTATGGTATTCGATTGGACGCTTCTTTATTGAAGGATTACGTACGGATAGTCTGGCATTCCAAGGTCAACAATGGTTTGTTTCTCTATCCAATGCTCTGTGGAGTCCAATGAAGAGCCTCGGTTTTGAGGCTGGATATTTAGATCCAGCGTATGGCAATGTGAGAATTTCTCAAATGTTATCGCTTCTTATCATTGTGCTTGCGATCGCTCTGGTTATTGGACGTCGTGTAACGGGGCGGGCAGAAGTTCGCTATCTCGATCCGATTGTGTCCACTAAGGTAACACCGGATACAATGCCAGAAGCGCCTCTTACAGCGCCAAAAAGAGCTAAAACCCAAGAAATTTCTGCCGAATCACGAGTGCTTGAGGTGGAACCGCTATCGGATAACAAAAAGGAGTAATAAAAGGCATGATTGATACGATATTGTTTGATCTGGACGGTACGATTATCGATACAAATGAATTAATTATTTCAGCTTTTAAGAATGTACTTGAAGGACAGGGAACGTCTCTGCTTACAAGAGAAGAAATCATACCTAGGATGGGATTGACTTTGGAACGGCAGCTTCAAATTTTCTCGGGTCATGACGATGTTACGCCTTTAATTCAGTCATATCGAAGCTATAATGATATCCATCACGATGAGATGGTACAACCTTTTCCAAAAGTGCTTGAAGTCATTCAATCGCTTCATGGACGAGGAATCCGTATGGGTGTGGTTACAACTAAGAATAGACCTGGTACCTTGAAAGTACTAGAAATGTTCGGATTATTGGAATACATGGATGCTATTGTAACGGTGATCGATGTTAAGAACCCTAAGCCTCATCCAGAACCTGTACTAAAGGCAGTGAAGGAGCTTGGTTCTGATCCACTTAAGACTTTGATGGTTGGAGATAGTCCTGTAGATATTCAAGCAGCGAAGGCGGCTGGAGTGTTGGCAGCGGGTGTCTCATGGTCACTAAAGGGTGAGGATGAACTTAATAAGTATGCACCAGACTACATGTTGCATACGATGAGCGATTTATATTCCTTTGTAGAACAGGAGTCGGGTTTAGATTGAGAAAGGTTACTCGTCATCCCGTGGAAGGTCCCAATGCGCTCTGGCAAATTTATCGAACGGTGAGTCCTTGGAAAGGGATTAAGAACTTCGTGTGTATTCAGATCGCTCGTTATTGTCCTATTCTTCAGGTGAAGAACTGGATTTATCGTCATATGTTAGGTATGAAGGTAGGAACGCATACGGCATTCGCGCTAATGGTCATGGTAGATGTGTTTTTTCCAGAAAAGATAACCGTGGGAGATAATTCAGTCATTGGTTATAATACGACCATTCTGACTCATGAGTATTTAATTGATGAGTATCGGTTGGGCGAGGTTGTCATTGGCAAAAATGTGATGATTGGAGCCAATTCAACGATCCTTCCCGGTGTGCTTATTGGTGATGGGGCTATTGTGGCAGCAGGCTCAGTAGTTCATAAAGATGTTGCACCAGGGGCCTTTGTAGGCGGTAATCCATTACGTGAATTGAGATCTGCTTCATCAAGAAGTGATTTAGAGTAAGTCTCATGAATAGGGTTAAATGGTTGTAAATTGTTAACACCTCAGATTGAGTATGGGGTGTTATTTGTTTATAGACGATGGCTCATAGTAATCTCTGGTATGATGTGTGGGCGATCATTGCGTTCTCAGGGGAAAGTTGAGTATTAATAGAGGAATAACGAAGAGGGTTAGGGTATGATCAAAGGGATAGAAGTTCATTGACGTTACTTCAAAATCATGTTACGATAGCGAATATTCTTTACTTTGGTAGTATGGTAGATCGTTACCGTGCTAAAGTATTTTGGGTTAAAAAAAGCCCTATCCTTTCTTCTAGATCGTATGAATAAAAGTTAATCGGATCGATGCTCCCAAAGGGCCGACAGGGTTTACAAATGAAATAGGGATGGAAGTTTATACTTTCAAATTCAAATAAAGTTGTCTAAGTCGAGGTGAACTGAAGTGTCTAAGCCAAAAGGTTTTGAAAAACCGGTAGGTGTTCGTGACTATCTACCGTACGCTGTGAAGAAACTACGTTCCATTGAACGTGATGTGTTGGATTGCATGGAGGCATGGGGATATCGTCAGATTATGACGCCAACGATGGAATATTACGATACAGTTGGTGTGGCGAGTTCTACAACGGATCGGAAGTTATTTAAATTGCTCAATAATCGGGGTACTACGTTGGTACTACGCTCAGATATGACGGCTCCTATTGCCCGTGTGGTGTCATCTTTATTGAAGGAGGAGCCACTTCCACTAAGATTGTCTTATCATGCGAATGTATTCCGCGCGATTGAAGAAGAAGCAGGTAGAGAAGCAGAGTTCTTCCAGACGGGCGTGGAACTGGTAGGTGATGATTCCCCTGAAGCTGATGCAGAGATTGTAGCGCTTGCTATTGAGTCGTTGAAGGCAGCAGGGGTGACTTCTTTTAAAATTGCAATGGGGCATGTAGGATTCTTGCATGGATTGTTCCAAGAGGTTGTTCCGGGTCTGGATGATGCTCAGGAAGCGCTTAAAGAGGGATTACTGCGCCGAGATTATGTGGGATTCCGAAATACGATTCTCGCATTGGATTTACCTAAAGAACAAAAAGATATATTGGACGGAATTGTCCGATTACGTGGAGGAAAGGAAATCTGCGAGCAGGCTTTCCAACTTAGTAAAAATACGCTGGCTCAGGATTCAATTGTCCACTTATGTAAGGTGTGGGAAGTGTTAGAAGCCTATGGTGTCTCAGAACATGTGTTAATTGATCTTACAATGATTGGTGATTTCTCTTATTATACAGGTATGACTTTTGAAGGTTACGCTTCAGAATTGGGTTTCCCAGTGTGTAGCGGTGGGCGTTATGACAATCTTTTGCAACAATTTGGGCGGTCAATCCCTGCGACAGGGTTCGCTCTTAAGACTAATCGTATTCTAGACGGTGTACACGGTAAGCAGGAGACTGAGGTGTTACCTGTGCTTGTTCAATATGATGCATTGCAACGCTCACAGGGGCTGGCAGAAGCTACCCGATTGCGTGCTGTAGGACGTACAGTGGTGACACGTTTATTAGCAGACCAGAAGTCATTAGAGTCAACTAAGCAGGTTGAGCAAGAGGTAGAACATGATGCAGAAGAAGAGGTAGAACATGATAGAGTATCAGTAAATGTAAAATCAAGCGATCAAGTAACGCAGGCTGTAAAAAAGATCTATAGCGAGATTATTACTTATGTTACACCTGAATAATTAGGGTCACACTGGAGCAGGGATGATCATAGAGGATAAGGAGGTAGGAAGATGGTAGATACATTAAAAGTAGCTATGCCCAAGGGACGTATATATACGAAAGCGGCAGCCTTGTTCCGCAAAGCTGGACTAGATATTCCACTGGAAGTAGACGAATCGCGTAAATTAGTCGTTCCTTTGCCTGAGATGGGAATGGAATTCATTCTTGCGAAACCAGTAGATGTGCCTACTTATGTTGAGTATGGCGTAGCTGATATTGGGATTGTAGGTAAGGATGTGCTTCTTGAAGAAAATAAGGATGTTTATGAACTTCTAGATCTAGGCATTGCGCGCTGTCGTATGTCTGTTATTGGTCTACCGAATTGGGAACCAGGAATTCAACAGCGAGTAGCTACGAAGTATCCGAATGTGGCGTCACAGTATTTTCGAGAGCAAGGACAGCAGGTTGAGGTCATTAAATTAAACGGATCTATTGAGCTTGCACCGCTAATCGGGTTGGCAGATCGAATTGTCGATATGGTGGAGACGGGGCAGACTTTGAAGGATAATGGATTGGTAGAGATGATAAGTATTTTTGAAATTTCGAGCCGACTCATTGCTAATCGTGTCAGTTATCGTATGAAGAATGGGCAAATTCAAGAGTTGTGTGATCTGCTCCAAAAGGTGATTCCCGTACCTCTAATTCAATCGAAGTAAGGGTTAATGAATATACGGGTAAATAGTTAAGAGATTAACGGATTAACAGATTAATATTGTAGAGTAGGCTTGGTGGAGGTGGCGTTGTCATGATGAAAATTGTACCCGTTGAAAAGTTTAATTTGCAGAGGGAAGTGGATTACGGCACACCTGAGCAGAATGAAGCTGTGAAGACGATCGTAAGGGATATCAAGGCTGAAGGAGATGCAGCACTTCTTCGATATACAGAGCAGCATGATCGGACCCGGTTGACGGCGGATACGCTACGGGTGACTGCTGAAGAGCTACAGGAGGCTTATCAACATGTTGAGCCTTCTTTCGTGAAGGCTATTGCTGCAGCAGCAAACAACATTCGGGCCTTCCATATGCGTGAGAAAAGAAATTCATGGATGGATTTGCAGTCAGACGGCAGTATTCTAGGTCAAATTATTCGTCCTCTAAAAAGGGTGGGCGTGTATGTGCCCGGAGGTAAGGCAGCGTATCCTTCATCCGTACTGATGAACGTTATTCCAGCTCAAGTAGCCGGCGTACCGGAGATTGTCATGATGACTCCACCGGGGACGAACGGTCAAGAGGGCATTGACCCTCATATTCTTGTAGCCGCAGCAGAAGCGGGTGTGCACGAGATCTATCGTGTAGGTGGAGCGCAAGCGATTGCTGCATTGGCTTATGGTACGGAGACGATTGCACCGGTTGATAAAATATGTGGGCCCGGAAATATTTATGTAGCATTGGCGAAGCGAGAAGTATATGGTGCTGTAGATATTGATAGCATTGCTGGACCAAGCGAGATCGTGGTATTAGCAGACGAGAAGGCGAATCCTGTATATGTTGCAGCAGATTTGCTATCACAAGCTGAGCATGATGAGATGGCCTCAGCGATTCTTGTTACCCCTTCTCAAGCATTTGCTGAAGCCGTTGCGGCAGAGGTAACACGTCAGTTGACGCTATTACCACGTCAAAAGATTGCAACTTCCTCCATTGTGAACTATGGCGCTATTATTGTTGTGGAATCCATAGAAGAGGGTATTTCAGTGGTCAATCGGCTAGCACCAGAGCATCTAGAAATGATGGTCGAGGACCCGATGTCTTATGTTAGTAAAATTGAGAATGCGGGTGCCATTTTCTTAGGTCCATATAGCTCGGAGCCTGTGGGAGATTATTTTGCAGGACCGAATCATATTATTCCAACGAACGGAACAGCTAGATTCTCATCGCCAGTAGATGTGGATGATTTCATTAAGAAATCGAGTATGATTTATTATAGTAAGGAAGCGTTGCTAGAGAACGGCGCGACGATTATGGAATTAGCTCGACACGAAGGGCTAGAGGGTCATGCACGGGCGATTGAGGTTCGGTTACAGCAGGAAGGAAAGGTGGAAATCAATAATGGACAATAATGTGAGTGAAATACGTAAGGCAAGTGTAAGCCGCGCAACGAATGAAACGAATATTTCCCTTTCTTTTGGAGTAGATGGTACGGGGGTATCGGAGCTAGAGACGGATGTTCCATTCCTGAATCATATGTTGGATCTGTTTACGAAGCACGGACATTTCGATCTTTCTGTAAAGGCGCAGGGGGATATTGAGATTGATGATCATCACACGGTGGAGGATATCGGGATTTGTCTGGGACAGACGCTTAGAGAAGCTTTAGGCGACAAGCGGGGCATTAAGCGTTATGCTAGCGTATTTGTACCGATGGATGAGGCTTTAGCGCAAGTGGTCATTGATATTAGCAATCGACCGCATTTCGAATATCGTGCAGAATATCCTTCGCAGCAGGTGGGTAGCTTCACGACGGAACTTGTACATGAATTTCTGTGGAAGTTCGCATTGGAAGCACGTATTACGCTACATGTGATCGTTCACTACGGACAGAACACGCATCATATGATTGAGGCTGTGTTTAAAGCACTCGGTCGTGCGCTTGATGAAGCAACTAGCATTGATCCGCGTGTGACAGGTGTGCCCTCCACGAAGGGAGTGCTGTAATCGTGGCTATTGCGATTGTGGATTACGGCATGGGAAATTTGCACAGTGTAAGCAAGGCCGTAGAGCGGCTTGGGTATGAGGTGCTTATTACGAGTGTAGAGAGTGAAATTCTTGCCGCTGATGGTGTAATCCTGCCTGGTGTCGGCGCTTTCGGCGATGCTATGGCGCAATTGCGGGAGAGTTCGCTCGATGCTGTGGTACAGAAGGTCGCAGAAGGAAATCAGCCTCTACTTGGCATTTGCCTAGGTATGCAGCTATTATTCAGTACTAGCGAGGAGCACGGTAACCACGAGGGGCTAGGTATATTACCTGGTTCAGTGGTACGATTCGCGGGTGGCGCGTATAAAGTGCCACACATGGGGTGGAATAAGTTGGAGTATATTGAAGAGGGGAGTCCGCTGTTTACGGGACTTGCGGAAGGATATGTATACTTCGTACATTCTTATCATGTTCTTCCGGAAGTAAAGACTGATCTTATAGCTACAACGGATTATGGACATCCCGTGACTGCAATCGTAGGGCGAGGTTCCGTATTCGGTATGCAGTTCCATCCAGAGAAAAGCGGAGAACTGGGTATGAACTTATTGCGGAATTTCCTTAAGTTTACGGGTGATTCTGTGAAGTAAAGGTTGTTAATATAAATTATTTTCAATTTCGAGGAAAAGTGGGGATAACATTATGTCTTCTTTTATCATATATCCAGCTATTGATATTCGTGATGGTAAGTGTGTACGATTGATTCAAGGCGATTATAATCAGGAAACCGTGTATAATGATAGCCCGTTACACGTCGCTAAGTCATGGGAGCAACAAGGGGGATCTTTTATTCACCTAGTGGATCTCGATGGCGCCAAAGCAGGGCACCCTGTAAATGATGTGATTATTGGAGCTATTGCGAAGGAAGTAAATGTCCCTGTGCAAGTTGGGGGCGGAATTCGTACACTTGCTGATGTGAAGCGTCTATTGGAACTGGGTGTAAGTAGATTGATTATAGGAACAGCAGCGATCGAGGATCGTGCCTTCACAGAAGCTGTTCTAGGTACATATGGAGATAAGGTAGCGATCGGTATTGACGCACGTAACGGCTATGTTGCTACCCGTGGCTGGTTGGATACCTCGGAAGTCAAAGCAGAAGAGCTCGCTAAAGAGCTTGCAGCCAAAGGGGCTGAGACTTTTATTTTCACGGATATTTCACGTGATGGCATGATGCAAGGACCCAATGTAGAGGCAATTCTATCCCTTGCTACGAGTAGTGGGCGCACGGTGATCGCTTCAGGTGGTGTCACAGTGTTGGATGACTTGGTTAGCTTGAGTTCACACGCTCATGAAGGCATTGGTGGGGCGATTGTGGGCAAAGCTCTGTATACAGGGAATATTGATCTAGCAGAGGCAGTGAAGACCGTTAGAGGACAGAATTAGAGTAGGCATTAGGGATTACCCCTGATACTTCATAGTGTATTGTGATTCAGGGGAATGTTCAGGTGTTCAATTGTGAATTGACTGTGAAATGTAATGTAAATTTGCAGGCCTTTTATTAATGAGTGTAGAGGGGAAGAGAGACATGCTGGCTAAACGAATCATTCCGTGTCTGGACGTAAAGGATGGTCGGGTTGTGAAGGGTGTTAACTTTGTTAATCTGCGTGATGCGGGTGATCCGGTAGAACTGGCGGCCCTTTATGACCAAGAGGGTGCAGATGAACTTGTGTTTCTAGATATTTCAGCTTCGGTGGAGGGTCGTGCAACGATGGTGGAAGTTGTACGTCAGACCGCAGGTGAGATTGCGATACCGTTCACGGTAGGCGGAGGAATCTCTCATGTTGATGATATGAAGAGGATTCTACGCGCAGGTGCAGATAAGATTGGTATTAATACGGCAGCTGTGGTTAATCCGCAATTGATCGCGGAAGGTGCTCGTAAATTTGGGTCTCAGTGTATTGTTGTAGCTGTAGATGCGAAATACAATGAGGCATGGGGCGAATGGGAAGTATATACGCATGGTGGACGCACACCGTCGGGCATTCGAGCTTTATCTTGGGTTAAGGAAGCTGAATCGTTGGGCGCAGGTGAAATTCTGCTGACGAGTATGGATGCTGATGGAACGAAGGACGGCTTCGACATAGCACTTACTTCTGCTGTGTCAGGTCTAATTGGTATCCCAGTTATTGCTTCGGGTGGAGCGGGAACGAAGGACCATTTCTACGACGTATTTACAAGTGGGAAAGCGGATGCGGGGTTAGCAGCCACTATTTTTCATTATAAGGAAATGACAATACAAGATTTGAAACAGGACCTAAAGCATAAAGGAGTGGAGATTCGATGAGCAACAAGATAGATCGGGTAGGGTCTTTGGAACAAATACAAGGGCAGATCAAATTTGATGAGTCGGGGTTAGTACCTGCTATTATCCAGGATGCAGTGACCAAGGAAGTATTGATGATGGCGTATATGAACCGGGAATCACTGAAACGATCGGTAGAGAGTGGTGAGACATGGTTCTGGAGTCGCTCGCGACAGGAGTTGTGGCATAAGGGGGCTACTTCTAGCCATACGCAACAAATTGTTTCACTACGCTATGATTGTGATGGAGATACGCTACTATTTCAGGTTAAACCTAAAGGACCTGCATGTCACACAGGAAATGATACTTGTTTCTTCAACGATGTGACATTATCTGCTGATCAAATCGCTGATTCCGAAGCTCTGAATGATTCGAAGCTTAAAGCTAATAATCACAACAATGATGACCGATTCGCGGTCTTGGCTGAGCTGGAGCAAATCATTGCTGAACGTGAAAAAGAGCGGCCTGAAGGGGCTTATACAACGTATTTATTTGAAAAAGGTGTCGATAAAATCCTTAAAAAAGTTGGAGAAGAAACAGCAGAAACTATTATTGCTGCTAAGAATAAAGATAATGCGGAGTTACGTCTAGAGGTAAGCGATCTGATTTATCACTTACTTGTATTACTAGAGGAACGTAAACTACCCCTTGATGAAATTCTAGAAGAACTTGGTCTACGGCACGAACGTCCACGCCGGGATTGAGCATAATTCTTATCGACATCGTATTAAGGGAGGAACTTGACGATGCTAATTGATTATCACACCCACCATGTACGCTGTGGTCATGCGATTGGAGAGCTAGAGGAATATGTTCTGCGTGGCATAGAGATGGGCTTATCTCAGATTGGTCTATCGGATCATATGCCACTCATTCATGTGGATCCAGCCACTTACTATCCTGAAATGGCGATGCCAATGGAGGAGCTTCCTCGTTATGTGGAGGAATGCCTTGCTCTTAAAGAGCGGTACAAAGGGCAGATTGATGTTAAGGTGGGGTTAGAAGGCGACTATATCGAAGGGTATGAATCCGAGATAGAAGACATTATATCAGCATACCCATGGGACTATGTCATTGGATCAGTTCATTTTCTGGGAACGTGGGATATTAGTGATTACCGTCAGACGAATCATTGGGACGGACAGGATATTCTTACTGTGTATAAGCGCTATTATGATGCTGTCCAGAAGGCTGCGGCAACGGGATTGTACGATATTATGGGCCATGTAGATGTGATTAAGCGGTTCGGTTATAAGCCTGTAGCAGAAGCCACTGCTGAAGTAACAGATATGGAAGATGCTACACTGATCGCTATACGTAAGAGTGGAGTAGCTATGGAGTTGAACGCTTCTGGGTTATCTAAAGCGTGCGAGGAGATGTTCCCTAGCAGAAGAATAGTGAGCGAAGCCTATCGTCTGGGTATTCCTGTTACGGTCGGTTCCGATGCACATGATCCGCGCAAACTGGGAGAATATCTGGATCAAGCACGTGTTACACTTTGGGATGTCGGTTACCGAGAGCTATCGGTGTTCGATCGGCGAGTTAGAACACAGGTGTCTTTTGAAATCTAGCTTTTGCCTGTATAATATAATTAAATATAGATTTGGAATTACAGGAGGATGTCATGCAACAGCAACACAAGATGCGCGTTTTTTCCGGATCATCGAATCCCAAATTAGCTCAGGACATATGTGCTAAGCTCGGCGTGGAACTGGGCAGTATTAAGCTGTCACGTTTTCAAAGCGGAGAGGTCTATGTCCATTATGAGGAGAGCATCCGCAACTGTGATGTGTTTCTTGTTCAGTCTCTCTCACATCCTATTAATGAGACGTTTGTAGAACTGCTGGTGATGATTGATGCCGCTAAGAGGGCTTCTGCTCATACGGTTAACATTATTGTACCTTACTATGGTTATGCCCGTCAGGAACGCAAATCTGCACCACGTGAGCCTATCTCAGCCAAAATGGTAGCGGATGTACTCACTACAGTTGGAGCAAATCGAGTCATTACGATAGATTTACATGCGTCGGCCATTCAGGGATTCTTTAATATCCCTGTTGATCACTTAACGGCACTTGACTTGATCAGTGAGTATTTACGATCTAAGCATATAAGCAATCCAGTCATTGTCTCTCCAGATGCTGGGCGAGCATCGATGGCAGAGAAACTGGCGAACCACCTGGATTCTCCGTTTGCTATTATGATTAAGAAGCGTCCTGCCCATAATGAATCGGTCATTACGCATGTCATTGGGGACGTGGAAGGAAGAACACCGATCATTATAGAAGACTTGATTGATACGGGAACGACAATTATTAATGTAGTAGAAGGTTTGAAGGAACGTGGAGCACAAGACGTGTACGTATGTGCTACCCATGGACTTTTCTCTGGATCTGCACTAGAACGATTGAATCACCCTAACATTAAAGAAGTGGTTGTGACAGATTCCATTGTTCAGGAGCAGCAATCCGATAGATTCAAAGTATTATCGGTAGCGCCAATGCTGGCACAGGCTACTCAGATTATTATGGAAGGTGGATCTATCGCTACCTTATTTAAAGACTCCGGCATTTAGTGGATGCGGTGTCTTTTCTATGTGTCTGCTACTCTATTGATATAAATGAGAAGGCGAATCTACCTATCTTAGAAGGACTATTGAACTTGTGTTATACTATTGTAGGTCATTGGTTTAAAAAAGGAGGTGCCTTGCTCAATGAATGAGGATAAACTACGGGCTGAAGACCTATACAATAAAATCATACCTGTCCATTTGGATGCGAATTTCTTTTTTGAAAGAGCTGTACGCTCGCTAGATCGCAATCATTATGACAAGGCATTGAAATATTTCGGTAAAGCGGTAGAGTATGAACCAGAAAATCCTGTGAATCATTGCAACGTGGCAGGAATCATGTCTGAAATGGGTGACTTCTCGGGATCAAATGCCGTGCTTGCTCAGGTTCTGAAGGATATTGATCCGGCTATGACGGAATGCTACTACTATATGGCGAATAACTTTGCGAATATGGAACAATTTGAAGAAGCAGAGAAGGCGCTTGTGACTTATTTGGAAGAGGACTCCGAGGGTCAATTCTTGGAGGAAGCGGAAGAAATGATGGATTTACTCCATTATGAACTGAATCGTCCCGCTAAGTTGCACCGAATTAAGAGTAGGGAAGGCATGGTTGAGCATGAGAATGCACGTGCACTTCTTGAAGAAGGAAAGTTTGCTCAGGCTGTAGATATTTTAGAGGAAATTGTGAAGAACTACCCTGATTTTCTGTCTGCTCGGAATAATCTGGCGTTAGCTTATTATTATGTTGGATTATTTGATAGAGCGAAGGAAACAATAGGTGAGGTACTGGAACAAGAGCCAGGTAATCTCCACGGGTTGTGCAATTTGGCTATATTTTATCAACACGAGCATAACATGACAGAATTAGCACCTTTGGTTCGCACCCTGACGGTTACGATTCCTTTTCATCAGGAGCATGTGTTTAAATTAGCTACGACGATGGGAATATTGGGACAACATGAAGTTGCCTATAGACATTTCCGTAGATTATTAAAGGACGAGGACATGAATAGTGATCCGAGTCTTTATCATTATACGGCTGCGGCTGCTTTTAATTGTGAGCGTTATGTAGATGCGGAAAGATGCTGGAAATTTGCGCAGAAACTTGATCCGGAATCGGATGTTCCTAAGTTTTTTCTGTCTCAACTACATCAATTCCAAGCGGGAACTTCGGTTCAACCTAAAATCAGCTATCACTATCACCTTCCGTTTGAGGAGCAGCTTAAGCTCTGGGAATTGGATGGAGATCAAATGACAGAGGAGATCAGACATAATCCTCTCATTCGTTCATCTTTCTTCTGGGCGCTTCGACATGGGGATGTGGGTACTAAACTTCAAGTCATTCAAGCATTTGCGTGGATTGCTGATGATGAGGTTAAGCAGGCTCTTCTCGTTTTTATTCAGGAACCAGATGAAGATATAGAGCTGAAAGAGGCGGCTATGTTTGTTCTGCAAGGCATGGGTATTGATCGTGAAACATTGCTGTTAGATGATTCCGAGGAGTCTTCTCAAGATTCAGTGAAGGATAACCTGCTTCCAGAAGATTGTAATTGGCAGCTGGTTGTTAACAAGACGCTGGAAATGATGGGGCGTTCAAGTCTGAACCAGCAAGAAGATGTACAGCGTTTATGGACGGAATTTCTAAATAAAAGTTATCCAGATACGCCTCAACTACATCATATGGAGGCTTGGTCTGCGGCGCTTGAGTACTGGAGTTCCAAGATTTATGGTGACTCTATTACGTACGAAGAAGTCGCAAAACGATATGGACTTTCTGTATCTACTGTCAGTCGCTACGCTAGACGTATGGACCGTGTGTGCCATATGAAAGGTAGAAAGAGATCACTTTTATGATGAAATGTAGAGATAATTCCAAAAGTAATCTGCTAAGGAGAGACTTTTTGGACTCGAATATATAGGTGAAGTGTGTAAAACATATCATGAACAATTTACTCGATATTGAGGAGGATGATTGAATGTATAAATCAATTATTATCGGAACAGGCCCTGCGGGTTTAACTGCTGCAATTTATCTTGCACGTGCCAACATGAAACCTTTAGTTATTGAAGGTATGCAACCAGGCGGGCAATTGACAACTACTACTGAAATTGAGAACTTCCCGGGATTCCCAGATGGTATTATGGGTCCAGAATTGATGGATAATATGCGTAAGCAAGCTGAGCGCTTTGGTGCTGAGTTTAAATCCAGTTGGGTAGAAAGTGTTGATTTCTCCAAACGTCCTTTTAAGGTTCAAGTTCAAGGGATGGGCGAATTGGAAGCAGAAACGGTTATTATCTCAACAGGTGCTTCCGCTAAATACCTTGGAATTCCGGGTGAACAAGAGAACATTGGACGTGGAGTCAGCACGTGTGCAACATGTGATGGATTCTTCTTCCGTGGCAAAAAAATCATCGTGATTGGTGGCGGTGACTCAGCGATGGAGGAGGCTAGCTTCCTGACCCGTTTTGGCTCTAGTGTAACACTGGTCAATCGTCGTGAAGAGCTACGGGCTTCCAAAATTATGCAAGACCGCGCGCGTGACAATGAAAAGGTGCTATGGGCACTTAACCGTACACCGCTTGAGGTTGTTGCTGAAGGTATGGGTGTTAAAGGGCTAAAAGTCCGTAATAACGAAACGAATCAAGAGGAACTTATTGAAGCAGATGGTGTGTTCGTAGCGATAGGACATACGCCGAACACGAGTTTCCTAGGCAATCAAATTACGACAGATGATGTCGGATATATTGTAGTTAAGCCAGGAACGACAGAGACGAATATTCCAGGCGTATTCGCTTGTGGTGACGTACAGGATAACAAATATCGTCAGGCTATTTCCGCTGCCGGTACAGGCTGTATGGCAGCTATGGATGCTGAGAAGTTCATTGAAGGTTCCATGGTACATGACTGGAGCGAGAATCTCGGTAAGTAAATTGAGATAATTGTATAAGGTGAATGTCTTCGTCGTCCTATGAGGACAGTATTCGGTTACTAATGAAACATAACTTGAGATGTCATTATTATTACAAAAGGTACCCTCCATATGGTGGGTACCTTTTGTGATTTACCGATTAGATCTATATTGAATTCTCATGTTTCATAGCTCCAAAGATAGCATGTTTTTATTTATAGAGCGCAATTATACAACATATTTCGACACATTCGTTTTGATGTCTAATGTATACTTAGTCATAATCGCTAGTTATTAATAGATACACCTAAATAAATACAATATATTGAATTGAAATTACTTAATTAGGCGAAAGGCTGATAAATTATGAAACGATTAGAAGATTCAGTTTCTTCGATAGAATATTAAGAAGTTACATAGATAGATTAACTGGAAGGGGCTGTTGAATTGGGGATTATTATGAAGTTTGTGATACGAAATATTTTTGAAAGAAAAATTAGAACGATAATGATGGACTCTTGGGGGAGATAAGCCTGTTATCCCCAGGGTAGCTTTTATCCGTTGAGCGATGGCCCTTCCATGCGGTACCACCGGATCACTAAGCCCGACTTTCGTCCCTGCTCGACTTGTAGGTCTCGCAGTCAAGCTCCCTTCTCCCCTGATGCTTATAGGGCAGATACAATTCGGTTTTTAGTATCATTTCGGGGGCTGGCTTTGCTCTTGGGCCTGTATGTATGGGGTGGTTTATTAATAGTTTCGGAATAAGCTTGGTGTGGCCTTTTATAAGCATTTTCGGGGTGTTTTCAATGTTCTTCATGTACATTATTAATGTGAAGTTTGAAAAAAAAAATTATGTAAAAGAAAAAATGAATACTAGAAGCGGTTAGATTAGCTAAACGGAAAACTATAATGCGAGAGCTTTCAGATATAATTATTTGATAGACGAAGGAGATTATATGAAACCCAATGTTATATATTGTTTACCTCATGCGGGTGGTTCAGCTTACGCATTTAACAGCTGGAATAATTATTTAAATGAATCGATTGAGTGTATTCCCATCGAATACCCAGGTCGCGGGAAAAGACATAACGATCCGCCATACATGGATATTCAAGAAGCTGTGGGGGACATTTATAGACAGATCAAGGAGACCTTAAGAGGTAGGAAGTATATGATTTTCGGTCACAGTATGGGGGGCCTGTTTACTTATGAAGTAGTGCGTAAAATAAACGAGCTTCATGTCAGACAACCGATTCACGTTTTTATATCCGGGAAGGGCGCTCCTCTACATACGAAAGAACCTGAGTTATATGAGCATATTCTCTCAGACGAGAGTTTCGTTAATAGAATTATTAAGTTAGGAGGGACACCGCAAGAAATCACAGATAATAAGGAACTCCTGTACTACTTCCTTCCAATGATAAGAAATGATTATCGAATCGTGGAAACCTATCAGTATAAAGAATCTGAGCCCGTGAAAAACAACGTTACGATCTTATATGGTGCAGATGACAATCTACTGTCAGGGAATATTGAAGATTGGAATTTGTTTTTTAGTGGGAAGGTACATTACCTTAAGTTTGAAGGGGGTCACTTTTTTAATCAGGCGCATGAAAAAGAAATTGTCGGGGTAATAAATTCTATGTTTGAAGATCACTTAGAGTAGAAATCTAGTTATTGTGGTTTGCATAAAAGTAGTGATCTACAGCTCTAGCACAAAATGTAAGACACCGATCTCCCTTGACCAGAAAGGGGGGGTGAATTATAGTGAGTAAGTAGGCTTAATACTATTTTAGATTGAAAAAGGTGGCTTGTAGCATGTCTGAATTGATCTATGTTGGAGTAGATTTAGGTGGAACGGCAATTAAGGTAGGGATTTGTGATCAAGAAGGGCGGCTTCTTCATACCTATGAAGGACCTACGGAGACTGACAAAGGTGTCGATGTCGTCATTGATAATATTGAGAAGTATGTGCGCCATATTATAGAACAGTCTCCATACACATGGGACCAGCTTGTAGGTGTAGGAGCGGGTGTTGCTGGATTTACCAACGTCAAGGAGGGTGTCATTATCCTTGCTCCTAACATAGGTTTTCGAGATGTTCCGATTCGTGAAATTCTTGAAGAACGTTTCGTGAAGCCTGTCAAAATAGATAATGACGCTAACGTGGCTGCCCTAGGAGAAGCATGGAGTGGTGCGGGTCGTGGGATAGACAATTGTGTCTGTTATACACTCGGTACAGGAGTGGGCGGAGGCATTATTATAAATGGTAAGATTTATCAAGGTTTCTCTGGTCTGGCTGGGGAAATTGGACATATAGCAGTTGTACCTGATTTGGAAGCGATCCAATGTGGCTGTGGTAAGAAGGGCTGTGTTGAGACAGTATCTTCCGCAACGGGTATTATTCGTATGGCTAAAGACGCTGTAGAACGTGGCGACCGCACAACGCTTTTAACCGTTGAGAAAATGACGGCCAAAGAAGTGTTTGATGCTGCAAAAGCGGGTGATGAGGTAGCCGCGAGAATTGTAAATCGTGCAGCCTTTTATTTAGCTAAGTCCATGTCAGCTGTTGCGGCTGTCTTGAATCCTGAGGTGTTTATACTCGGTGGTGGTGTTGCCAATGCAGGTGACATTCTCTTTAATGAGGTTCGTGAAGTTTATGCTAAATTCACACCTGAGCCTCTTCAACGAGGAGTGTCGGTTCTGCCAGCGCAACTAGGTAATGATGCTGGAATTGTCGGAGCTGCGGGATTACATCTTCGTTCTTAGAAATTGTCTGTTGAAATATAACGAGTAGTAGGATTGTTAAACTCAAGTGCAATGGAGGGGAAGCTGATGCCTGAAGGCGACAATGCTACGTCGGCCATGGCCACCTTGATTATTATTACGGGCATGTCTGGAGCAGGCAAGACGCTGGCTGTACAGAGTCTGGAAGATCTCGGTTTTTTTTGTGTAGATAATTTACCGCCTGTGCTTATTCCTAAGTTTGCAGAACTTATAGAGCAATCTAACGGTAAAATAGCTAAAGTAGCATTGGTGATTGACTTGAGGGGGCGCGAGTTCTTTACCGCGTTATCTGAATCTCTGCAGTATGTCAGAGAACGCTTCACGATGGGATGCGAAATTCTGTTCCTTGATGCTACGGATTCTGTGCTCGTACAGCGCTATAAAGAGAGCCGTAGACGCCATCCACTTGCACCTGAGGGCATGCCGTTAGACGGTATTCGCTTAGAACGCCAAATGCTAGAGGAACTTAAGAATTCTGCAACGCAACTCATTGATACAAGTAATATGAAGCCAGGTCAATTGAAAGAAAAAATTATTTCTCGGTTTTCTCATTTAGAGAGTAACACGTTGACTGTTAATATCACTTCGTTTGGGTTCAAATATGGCATACCTATTGATGCTGATTTAGTATTCGATGTTCGGTTTTTACCTAATCCACATTATGTGGATCACTTAAGACCACGCACGGGTCAAGACAATGAAGTATATGATTATGTAATGAAGTGGCCAGAGACACAATCTTTTCTAACGAAACTACTAGATATGCTACACTTCCTGTTACCTCAGTACCACAAGGAAGGTAAGAGTCAGGTTATTATTGGTATTGGTTGTACGGGCGGAAAGCATCGTTCAGTAGCCATTTCGGAGTACTTAGGCAAGATGCTTGGAGCCAGTGAAACAGAATCGGTCTCGGTTAGCCACCGTGATTCCGATCGTGATCGGCATTAATGAGGTGAATGTATGAAAGTGGTTGAACCTATAAAGCGTCCGCGGATTGTTGTGATGGGCGGAGGCACAGGATTATCAGTTATGCTACGTGGTCTGAAGGAAAAGCCACTCGACATTACGGCTATTGTTACAGTAGCGGATGATGGAGGAAGCTCAGGTATTCTACGCAGTGAGCTACAGATGCCGCCCCCGGGGGATATCCGTAACGTACTTACTGCGCTTGCTGATGTTGAACCTCTATTGTCAGAAATGTTAAGCTATCGTTTCAGTAGTGGCTCAGGACTTGCAGGACATAGTCTAGGCAATCTAATCCTGGCTGGGATGACGGATATAACAGGTGATTTCGTAACTGCCGTGAGAGAGCTCAGCAAGGTACTAGCTGTTCGTGGTCAGGTATTACCTGCAGCTGGTGTAGCCGTTACACTTCACGCAGAGATGGAAGACGGAAGCATTGTTATCGGTGAATCTAAGATTCCAGAGGCTGGAAAAAGGATTAAACGTGTTTTTCTAGACCCGGCCAATGTGGAGCCGTTACCAGAAGCTGTTGAAGCCATCACGCAAGCGGATGCTATTTTAATTGGTCCAGGAAGTCTCTATACGAGTATTCTGCCAAATTTACTAGTACCTAAGCTAGCTGAAGCCGTCTGTGCCTCTAAAGCCATCAAAATTTTTGTCTGTAATGTGATGACTCAGCCTGGTGAGACGGATAATTATACGGTTAGTGATCATTTGAAGGCTATTTATGACCATATTGGTACGCAGCTATTCGATTATGTTATTGTTAATAATGGTGATATTCCGACACAGGTACAAGATAGATACGCTGAAAAGGGAGCAAAGCCCGTCCAAGTAGACTGGGATGAAGTGACTGGGCACGGCTACAAGGTCATTGCAGATACTTTAGTCCTTTTCCGTACTTATTTACGACATGATGCAGATAAACTGAGCCAGCACATTTACCAATTGGTGCAAAATTGGATTCTACGAGAGAGGTGAGTCCTTTGTCATTTGCAGCACAGACTAAAAAAGAGTTGACGATGATTGAAGGACAGTCATGCTGTGAAAAGGCCGAATTATCGGCATTGATCCGTATGAATGGTGCCGTTCAACTCTCGAATAAGAAGGTTATTCTGGATATCTCTACGGAAAATGCCGCCATAGCAAGACGGATTTATAGCTTGATTAAGAAGTATTTCCAGGCGCCAACTGAATTACTCGTACGTAAAAAAATGAGATTAAAAAAAAATAATGTCTATATCGTACGTATACCAGGCGGAGTTCAGGAAATGCTGAAGGAGTTAAGTATCGTCTCGGAAGGATTTATTTTCACGCCGGACATTAACCCTGAACTCATTCGTAAGAATTGTTGCAAGAGGGCCTACCTTCGGGGAGCATTCATGGCTGGAGGTTCTGTTAATAATCCAGAGGGATCCTCCTACCACTTGGAGATTTCTTCGATGTATGAAGATCATTGCAGGGCGCTTGTGAATTTAGCAAATGAGTTTAGATTGAACGCCCGTTTCATTGAGCGAAAGAAAGGCTTTATCCTGTATATTAAGGAAGGCGAAAAGATCATCGAATTCCTTAGCTTGATCGGTGCACATCAATCGCTTTTCAAATTCGAAGATGTACGTATCATGCGTGATATGAGAAACTCCGTCAATCGTATCGTGAACTGTGAGACGGCGAATCTTAACAAGACTATAGGTGCCGCTGTCCGGCAGATCGATAATATCAAGCTAATTCAGAGAGAAATCGGTCTCGAAAATTTACCAGAGAAGCTTCGAGAGGTTGCTGATGTTAGGTTATCACATCCAGATCTGAACTTGAAGGAAGTTGGCGAAATGCTTAAAGGTACCGTGAGCAAATCAGGAGTAAATCATCGTCTCCGTAAGATTGATGAGATGGCTGATAAAATTCGTAAAGGGTAAGTTTTTTTTTCTAGTGTCCTTCATGCTATAATGGTATAATGTTCTTAAAATAAAATGTGTTTCAAGTGTTCAGATTCATAAATAGGGGGTAAGTTTCCATGACAAAGCACCCGGTAGTTGTCCGTTTAAAGACGGGTCTCCATGCCAGACCGGCAGCATTGTTCGTCCAAGAAGCGAATAAGTACTCGTCTGAAATTTTCGTGGAAAAAGATGATAAAAAAGTGAACGCTAAGAGTATCATGGGAATTATGAGCCTAGCGATCAGTTCGGGTACAGAAATTAATATTAGTGCCGAGGGTGCAGATGCTGAGCAGGCTGTAACCGCTTTAGTAAATTTGGTAAGTAAGGAAGAATTAGAGAATCAATAATTTTTGTGATTCTCAACACATTTAATAATAAATAGCAGCTAATCCGCAATGAGGATTAGCTGCTATTTATTATTCTCTTTTTACATCTTATTTTCAAGAGACATCTTATTAAAGGTAAGGAGTATACCGATATATATAAAACATATATCCAATTTCAATAATGTTCTTGGAATGATGAGGTAGATATCTTACACAATAGAAGGAGCAACAATATTTATGGAAATGAAAACACCTTGGGGGAAGCTAAATACATCCCACAATATATCTTTATCTGTTGGAGACAGAGACGTCATAAGGCGAAGTACGATTCTTATCATTGCTCTAACTATTTCCACATTGTTGTCATCAGCTACAATCAACACATCTGATCTTATGTCCATTACGAATTTATGTTTTGTAGTTAACATTGTTTCATTGGTCGCGACAATAATTCTTCGTTTTAGGGGTGGGAATATCCATCTAACGCCGTATATAGGGATGTTAGGTATGATAATAAGCTGTAGTTTACAAATTATATACATACCTTATCTGACGGGTGTCACTTCGGTATATTACTTAGTCATCTTGTCTTTGATTACAGTGAAGGAGATTATAACTTACATTACGCTGGTGGTCGGATTAGGATTGACATGGTATCTGACCCTGTCCACGACAGGTGTGATTGATTCCGAGCATCGTGCAGGAATTATAGGCGGTTATGTGATTGTGTCTATTGTAGTCCTATTATTGTTACGTGTATCAGTAACATTAAAGAAGAATATTGAGGATGCTCGTACGGTATCAGAAGATTTATTACATGAGCAACGAATACAGAAGGAACAATTATTAGAGAGTGTCGTTGCGGTCACACAGAACATGATTGATATTACACAATCTATGGAGGATAATTCGTCTTCTTTTCAACAAATGAACGTTGCCTTTCAGGAGATATCAATGGGTGCTGTCACACAGACTGACACTACGGTATCCATTAATGAATCTGTTCAGAAGATGGCGGTTATGATACAAGATATGGCCACTTCTACGGAGACCTTACTCAATAAGACAAATGAGGCGAATCATTTATCAGTGGCGGGTAAGGGGAAAGTTGAGACTTTAAGTGATACTATCGATGAATTCAAACAGGAAATTGATGCGATGGCAACGGACATTCAAGAACTTACAGTACGTGTGAATGAGACTTCGCAATTTAGTCAGACGATACGTGAAATTGCCAACCAGACGAATCTACTTTCACTAAATGCGAGTATTGAAGCCGCGCGCGCAGGAGAATATGGTCGAGGGTTCGCTGTTGTTGCCATGGAGATTCGTAAGTTATCTGAACTTACTTCAGGATCCGCAGAACAAATTACGCTTCAATTAGGAGGATTCTCGGAGCAGTCGAATGAAACACTTCAACGAATGAATGTAGTGGCAGAACGGATGCAAATGAGCAGTGAACTGACTTATGAAACAGCGGAATCTTTTGAATCTATTAAACTCTCCATTGATGCATTACTACAAGTCTCGGAGGAATACCAGAGCTTGATGCAGGAAGTGACTCATTTCTCTAGCTCAGTGGGGGATTCGACGGATCATTTGGCGTCTGTTAACGAACAGACCTCAGCTACGTTACAGGAGCTTTCTGCAACCCTCCAATCGCTATTAAGTAACAATGACAACAGTCTCCATAGAGTCAAGGATGCTGAAGGGAATTTGCAAAAAATAGTTAGCTAAAAATTATATTATCTTCTATAAATTATCATGCAACATTTTCCAGATTACTTCGTCTAAAGGGTAATATAACAATGAGGGGGAATTGTCCATGCAAAGTTTAGTGAAGAAGGTAAGTTCAGTATTGGTTGTAAGTGCTTTATTAGTTGGTACTACAGGATTCAATGGTTCGTTCGGTTCAGCTTCGAAGGCTTATGCTGCGGAGGAAAGTGTACAACGTAACGTTATTAATGTAGTTGGAAAAGGCGAAATCTCAGTTACTCCTGATATTGCTTACTTATCCATAGGTGTGGATTCAGAAGCAGACACGGCTCAAGCCGCGCAGAAGGCGAATGCAGCCATCATGGCAAAGCTCAACAAGCTTCTAAAGGATACTTGGGGAATTGCGGATAAAGATGTGAAAACTTCACAATTCTATGTACAGCCTAACTATACCTACACTGAAAAAGATGGCCAAAAGATCAAGGGATATACGGCTCATCACGTTCTTACAGTGAGCTATCGTGATCTTACTAAAGTAGGTCAATTACTGGATGCAGCTTCAAATACGGGGGCTAACAATATAAATAACGTACAGTTCGCAGTTGAGAATCGTGACCAATATGAGACACAAGTCATTGAGAAAGCAATGGCTAATGCTGAATTGAAGGCGGGTTCCATAGCGAAAGCTGCTAAACGCCAGTTGGGTATGATTCTAGTCGTAAGTCAAGGAGATAGCAGCAATCCAGTTGTGTACTATGAACAACAGAATATGATGTCTGCAGCTATGGACAAAGCAAGTGGTGCTACAGAAGTTGAGGCAGGGGAAATAAAGGTTTCAACACAGCTAAGTGTGCAATTTGAATTGAAATAGTTGAATAGTTGAAAAAGTTGGAGTATTCTCATTATAGTGTCTAAATGTTGAGAACTGTCTTCTCTGGACAAGCTTAATCCAGAGAGGACAGTTTTCTTATGTTATTCAATCATCACATTTTTGTAATATGAATACAGTTGTTTATAGTTCCCTGTCGAAACATGTTGTATCGCAGGAGGAAAAACGATATAGTAAGTATGCGAAATTTGTATATGTTCAAGGTGTTAAATGAGCATACTATGAATGATAGGGGGATGGTGCATATGATTGAACTTGTCCGAATTGAGAAGAAGTTTGAAGGGCAAGATGTGGTGCATCCACTGTCACTAGCTATTAATGAAGGGGAATTTCTAACTTTATTAGGTCCGAGTGGCTGTGGTAAAACTACAATTCTCCGCATGATTGCGGGGTTTGAACAACCAACCCAAGGTGAGATTATTCTAGCAGGCAAGAATGTAACCCAGCTTTCGCCTAATCAGCGTGATTTGAATCTGGTCTTTCAACATTATGCTCTGTTTCCACATATGACGGTTGAAGAAAATATTTCCTTTGGACTTAAGATGAAGAAGTTACCGAAGGATCAACAGAAGACACGTATCGCAGAAGCGGTTGCTATGACGCAATTAACAGCTCTGATGTCTCGATACCCTCATCAGCTCTCCGGGGGCCAACAACAGCGAGTAGCGATAGCGCGAGCTATAGTAAATAAACCTAAAGTTCTGTTACTGGATGAACCACTTGGTGCGTTGGATCTACAACTACGCAAAAATTTGCAGACGGAGCTCAAACATTTACAACGGACACTGGGTATTACGTTTGTTTACGTAACGCATGACCAAGAAGAAGCGATGATGATGTCTGATCGAATTGTTATTATGAATAGTGGGCGGGTTGAACAGATTGGATCGCCTAGAGATATTTACGAAACACCGCGAACTCTTTTTGCAGCAACGTTTGTAGGTGAGAATAACATCTTCACTTCCTCCGAAGGGCATATTGCTGTTCGTCCTGAGAAATTAATAGCGCTGAAGAGTGATGTGGGTGCTAAGAAAATGGGTACAATAGAGGATGTTATGTATATGGGAAATGTTCATAAACTGATCGTCCAAATGCATAGTGATAGTCATGAACTACAACCACACTCCATGAAAGTAACTATCGTCCTTAATATAGCCGATGAACAGCTATGGCAAGTGGGTGAACGAATTGGGGTGAGTTGGAACGCCAAGGATGAGGTGGCAATTAAATCATGAGAAAATTGAAATGGTTAATCTCACCTGTGGTGTTATGGCTTAGTCTCTTCCTGATCGTTCCGATGCTGATTGTATTAGTCATGTCTTTTATGCAACGTGATACGCTTGGCAATGTTGTTTACTCATTCAGCTTGGAAGGTTATGTGACCTTCTGGGATTCACTGTATCTGGGTATCTATTGGGATACGATTGTTTTATCGGTACTGACAACCCTGATTTGTTTATTGGTTAGCTATCCGCTAGCTTACTATATTGCTGGAGCAAGCCCGCGAGTGCAGAATTGGGGACTTATTCTCATTACTGTACCCTTCTGGATTAACTTTCTTATTCGGACATATGCGTGGGTCCTCTTGCTTCGTACCCAAGGTATTGTTAATAGCTTGTTGCTACATTTCGGATGGATTGATGAACCTCTGCAAATGCTGTATACAAAGGGGGCGGTTCTACTGGGTATGGTGTATAATTTCATTCCCTTTATGGTATTACCTCTGTATGTAGCTATTGAGCAAATCGATAAGCGTCAACTTGAAGCTGCGAGTGATCTTGGGGCTAGTAGCTGGAAGGCGTTCTGGCATATCACATTACCTCAGAGTAAGGCAGGGATCATGACGGGGTCGGTGTTAGTATTCGTATCTACAGCAGGGATGTTTGTCGTGACAGATATCCTTGGGGGCTCCAAATCCTCGATGATTAGTAACATTATACAATCTCAGTTTTTAGGGGCCCGAAACTGGCCGTTTGGTTCGGCGTTATCTGTTATCTTTATATTGACTTCGCTTGTGCTCATTATGTTATTTAATCGGGTGATGCAGTCTCGTCATGAACGATTGAAGGAGGGGAGCTCATGAACAAGAAAAGCCATCCTCTGTTAGGTCTTCATTCATTATTGATGATGATATTCATCTATGTACCGATCGTGCTGGTTATCGTGTATTCGTTCAATAATACGAGGTTAAGTGGGGACTGGGAAGGATTTACGTTAGATTGGTATTCCTCACTGCTGAAGGATCGTCACGTCATGGAAGCACTGACTAACAGTCTAATAGTAGCGGTAATTTCCACTGTTGTAGCGACTGTATTGGGAACGATTGCGGCGCTAACCTTGCGAGATTTAAGTAAAAGATGGAAGAAACCATTGAATGGGGTTCTCTATATGCCGGTTATTATTCCGGACATTATTATGGGGCTATCGCTGTTGGTTTTGTTCAATCAGTTTAATATTTCATTAGGTAAAACCACCGTGATCATCGCCCATATTACATTTAGCTTGTCTTACGTTTATGTGGTGGTGAATGCTCGATTGGCTGGAATGGGTAGACAGTTTGAAGAAGCGGCTCAAGATCTTGGGGCTACAGGGTGGCAAACGTTTCGATATGTAACATTGCCACAAATTTCGCCAGGGATTATTTCGGGAGCGTTAATAGCCTTCACTCTTTCGCTAGACGACTTCATGGTTAGTTTCTTCGTAGCAGGACCGAGCTCGACAACGCTTCCCATTTATATTTACGGACAAGTGAAGCGAGGGGTCTCTCCTGAAATTAATGCATTGTGTACATTGCTAATATTGGTAAGCATTACCTTGATTTTCTTGGCCCAATATATACTTAATCGTGGTAGAGGACAAAAGAAACATAAGACGCTACCTATATAGAATAACTAATATTTTATAATAAACTAGTGTGACGAAGGAGAGGCGATACGTAACTGTGAGAAAGATTAGATTCACGGGCCTGCTGTTTGCAGGAGTTCTAGCATTATCCCTTCTGAGTAGCTGTTCTTCTAAGGAGACGCTGCATATTTATAGTTGGGCAGACAATTTTGATGAGTCAGTAATAAAGGATTTCGAGGATAAATTCGATGTAGATATCACGTATGACGTTTATGCGAACAATGAGGACCTTCTAGCTAAAACCAAGGCAGGCGGTGCCGGGTATGACCTTATTCAACCATCAGATTACATGGTGGAAACGATGATTAAGAATGACTTGCTTGAACCGCTGGATAAGAGTAATATTCCTAACTTCGATAATATTGCTGATACATTTAAAGATCCCAAATTTGACCCAGATAATAAATACTCTGTCGTCTATATGTCAGGTGTGACGGGGATTGCCTATAATAAGAAGTACGTGAAAGACCCCATCGAGAGTTGGGAAGACTTATGGAACCCTGCATACAAGGGGAAGGTGCTCCTGTTAGACGACAATCGGGAAGTGATTGGGATGGCGCTAAAGAAATTAGGCTACTCCAATAGCTCTACTGATGAGACGGAGATTAAATTGGCCGTTGATGAGTTGAAGAAGCTATTGCCAAGTGTCCTTGCTTTTGATACGGATACGATCAAGCAGAAGATGATTCAAGAGGAAGGCTGGATTAGTACCGTGTGGTCTGGGGATGCAGCTTTTATCGTTAAGGATAATCCAGATATCGCCTATATCGTTCCGAAAGAGGGAGCGACTATTTTCTCTGATAACTACGCTATTCCTAAAGGTGCTAAGAACAAAGTGTTAGCTGAGAAGTTTATCAATTATATGTTGGAACCTGAAGTGAGCGCCAAAAATTATGAAGCTATAGGTTATAGTGATCCCAATGTTAAGGCTATGGAATTCCATAGTGAAGAGTACCGTAACAATCATATGATTAACCTTAGTGAAGATGAGCTGAATCGTACTGAATGGTTAGGTGATGTAGGAAGTGCGCTACAGATCTATGACCGGTATTGGACAGAGCTCAAAAGTGGTCGGGAATAACTTATCGTTATGATTAAAAAAACAATTCATTCTGCCAAATATACTGCCCCTACTCTTTTGAGTAGGGGTTTTTAAATTGTATAGTGATCTGGAGGCTCAATTTAAAAATTAGTGGTTGACAGAGAGAAGACCTCAGAGGAGTTTTGGGGGAATGTGGACAAGCGGATCGTTCACCTTTAAAGGAGGATTTCTACCTTATTCAATTCAATTCAAGAAATCCTCCTTTAACAGTGAGGGTAACATCCTCCAAAACGGAACGCTGTTTCCACTACATTTTATTGTCAATCGCTGACTTTTGTTTTTGAGCCGAGCTGGATTCACTTTGACAGAACATGATAGTTGATTTAATGCAAACAATATTATAAAATGTTTGTTATAAAGCAAACATAATTAGGAGTTGTCTATATGAATGTATTGCCTGAATTGTTTTGGAATGCCACGATTGAAGAGATTAAACAGGGATATGTATTCGATCAAGAGTTCGAGGCTTATATTTGTCTTGTGTGTGGGAAGAGATATGAGAAGGGGGTCATTTATCAGGCTGAGGATGTGTTCTACGAAGCGGAGAAGTATGTTCGTCGCCATGTGGCGAGTGATCATACTTCGATGTTGGACTTTTTGCTAGGATTAGATAAGAAAATGACAGGACTCACAGAGCTACAACGAACACTGTTGAACTTGTTCCAGATGGGTATGAATGATAATGACATTGTTCGCGAATTAGATGGGGGGAGTACATCAACGATTCGAAACCACAGATTCACTTTGCGGGAGAAGATGAAGCAAGCTAAAGTATTCCTCTCCATCATGGAGCTTGTAGAGGAGAAATCAAGTAAACAAAGTCGTTTTATTCAATTCCAACAATCGAACTCCTGGATCGATGAACGACATCAGATTACAGTGCAGGAGAATGAGGAGATGATCAAAGCCTATTTTAAACAAGGACCAGGGGGGCCTTTATCTGAATTTCCTAAGAAGGAAAAGCGGAAGGTAATTATTCTGCGGCAATTAGTTCAGAATTTTGACAAACAGAAACAATATACAGAGAAAGAAGTCAATGAGATTCTAAAAGAACGATTTCATGATTATGTGACACTAAGACGTTATCTGATTGAATATGGCTTCATGGATCGTTATCCCGATGGGAGTCGTTATTGGGTTAAGGGATAATCTATAGAGTCACTCTAAGATTGAATAAAAGGGGAGTAGGTCAATGGATCATCAAAGAAGAAAAGAGCTCGTTACTGAATATCAACAACGTCCGCGTCATCTAGGCATTTACCAAATTCACAATGTTATAAATGGAAAAAAGTGGATTAATAGTAGTAGTAATTTGTATGGAGCGCTGAACAAAGAAAAGTTCTTACTCAATATGGGAATGCACAGCGTATTAGAACTGCAGAAGGAATGGAAGGAATATGGAGAAGACGCGTTTAAGCTAGAGATACTGGATGAGATTAAGCTTGAAGAGGGCGAATCCCTTATGGGGATGGTCCCCATTAATGTACCGGTGAATCATCCGTCTTATAAGAAGCACAGAGACAAGCTTCAAGTTATGCAACAAATGTGGATGGATAAATTACAACCTTATGGCGACAAAGGATACCACGAATTACCAGAAGGTGAGCATTAATTTACTTCAATACTGTAACCCCGATTGTAACTTTATATCCAATCTCCTTTTATATAATAGAGATAGTTTATAGATGTTATTGAAGGGAGTTTCCTAGATGAAGAAGATCGTTAAATGGAGTGCTGCAGCAATGGTGGCAGGCGTTCTATTAGCAAGTTCAGGATTTGAAGGGGCGACATCGGTATTAGCAGCAAGTAAGAACACAACCCAACAAACTTCTGTGGTATTGAAATGGAAGGGGACTAAATTGACTCAAAAGGGATTAATAAGCCAAGGGAATACGTTGGTTCCTTTAACCGTACTGAGAGATCAATTAGGACTTCCGTTAAATTATAATCCTGGGACCAAGACATATAGCATCGGCAGTGGACATACGCAGCTTAATATGGAAGTGTCGAAGTATGATGTGAACACGAATATTAACAATTTCTATATTAATGAATATCAAGTCAAGAATATTAATGGAAGACTCTATATTCCATTCAAATTAATGAATGATTATTTGGGATATCAGGGTGCGTGGGACGCTTCAACGAAGACGTTGAATATGAGTAAACGTGAACTCAATACAATCACCATTAAGACGGAGACCGTAAAGAACACGACGTCAGATGCCGTATACCTTCTCCATTATCCTAAGGTGAGCGGACTTGGAAAGGTTGAGGTGGAGAAGGCCATTAACAATGTATTGGAACAGCATATGAAGACGTTCAATGAAGCTTCTATGAAACAAGCTGATCTTAGAGATCGTCTAATAGAACATACGTATCAGTACATTCAGAATTTTTTGGTAACGTATAATCGAAATGGTGTACTGAGCCTTATAGTTGATCAATATGGTATTACAGGTGGAGCTCATGGGAGTACTATCCGTACTGGATTCACGTTCTCATTGAAGGATGGTAAGCAACTATCGGCGGATGATTTGTTGAAGAGTAATTCAACTTACAGAACAGTGCTTAATAAAGATTTAGCTAAGAAACTAAAGGCGCATGAGGGTTACTTGGGTGAATTCAAAGCATTAAGTGCTAATCCTGATTTCAATGTAAGTGAAAAGGGAATAGCGTTCTTCTTCCAACAATATGAATACACGGTATATGCTGCAGGTTTCCCTACGTTTGTGTATCCATTTGATCAGTTGTTACCTAAAGGCACGGACCCATTTGAAAATTATTAATCACAAGTCCAAATCCATAGAGGATCTCTTGAACCACATAAATAACAAACAACCCCCTTATTCCTTAAATTACAGGAGCAAGGGGGTTGTTTGTGTATTGGTTTATTAAACGCCTGTTGGTAAAGGTTTCTCGATCACTTTATCAATGATGCCATAGCTTGCTGCGTCTGCAGCACTCATGAAGTAATCACGATCGGTATCTTTCTCAATGCGTTCTAGCGGTTGTCCAGTGCGTTCGGACAATATTTTGTTCAACTTATCACGCATCTTAAGAATACGGCGAGCGCGGATTTCAATATCGGATGCTTGACCTTGTGCACCACCCAAAGGTTGGTGAATCATGATCTCACTGTTAGGTAATGCGAAACGTTTACCAATCGCACCAGCGTTCAATAGGAATGCTCCCATGGAAGCTGCCATACCCACACAAATGGTGGATACATCCGGCTTAATATATTGCATTGTATCAAATATTGCCATACCCGCTGTAATCGAACCGCCCGGGCTATTAACATATAAGTGAATATCTTTGTCAGGCTCTTCGGCTGCCAAGAACAGCATTTGTGCAATAATGGAGTTAGCTACTACATCGTTTACTTCTGAACCCAAGAAAATAATACGATCCTTCAGCAATCTGGAATAGATATCATATGCGCGTTCTCCGCGACTGCTCTGTTCTACAACCATAGGTACATAACCCAAGTGAAAAACCTCCCTTAAATTGGTTCGAATGTTGACCTTCTTAATTATAGCAGTTACCTTAATTACCACATAATAAACAATTTAAATCAAAAAGTCAAAGAAAGTCAAACTGTAGCCAAAAAGAAACGGCTTCGCCATCCCTAGAGGGAAGGTGACCGTTTCTCGTAGAGATATAAGCAGCGTATAGCGTATTATGATAGCTTATGCGTTGTTTATTTTTGTGAAAAAAAAAGAGCCCTGATTGGCTTTTAGTGGTTTGGTTATAAATAAAGTATACAGGCTGTAATAATGAAATGGTGCGCCCGCGAGGAATTGAACCTCGATCTCAGGCTTCGGAGGCCTACGTCATATCCATTTGACCACGGGCGCTAAATTTCAATAGCAAAAATTATTATATGATATCTACATCAGAATAGCAAGAGTAATCGGTAAGTAGGAGCTTAACTTGGCTTAATCAGTACAGAATGTATAAGAAAAACTGCAACTGCAAATTATACACAATGATTACTTGCAAGAGACATAAAATTTGGTTAGAATAGTAGTGGGACTTAAAAAGTTAACCCGGGACATTTTGAGACCAAAGAGAAAGTGAGAAAAGAAAGTTGCAGGGGTGGAAAGCATGCGGACGATATTAGAAATACAAAAGCAGCTTCTGCCTGATCTCATGGAAATTCTCAAGACGAGGTACACTATTCTTCAGCAGATCATGCTGTTTGACACGATCGGTCGTAGAACACTTGCAGCTTCGCTTCATATGACGGAACGAGTGTTGCGGGCGGAGACTGATCTTCTGAAATCGCAAGGGCTCATTGAGATTGAGAGTATGGGTATGAGGATTAATGATTCGGGTAGGAAACTGCTAGAACTCATGGAGCCGATTGCTAAGAATCTTTTTGGACTAACCGATTTGGAAGGGAAGATTCGTAAAGCCTATGGACTGCGTAAAGTAGTGATTGTACCTGGTGATTGTGAGTCTTCGCCGTTCACCAAGCGAGAGCTAGGACGCGCGGGCGCGAAAGCTTTGCTGAGTGTCATGGGAAATGAAGATATTATTGCTGTTACAGGTGGCTCAACACTGGCCGAGATGGCAGAGCAACTGACTTGTCCTTCTTCTAATCTTGTTAAAGGGACGTGGTTCGTACCCGCTCGCGGGGGGCTTGGAGAGAGTATGGAATTCCAAGCGAATACGATTGCTTCCACTATGGCAAAGAGAGTAGGAGCTCAGTATCGGTTGTTACATGTACCTGATCTGCTCAGCGAGGATGCATATCAATCGCTTGTCCAAGATCGCAACATTCAAGAGATTGTGCAGACGATCAGACAGTCACGTATCATCGTACACGGCATAGGTGATGCTATGGAAATGACGCGTCGCAGAAATTTGGATTCTGTTACGACAGAAATAATCCAAGCAGAAGGCGCAGTTGCGGAATCTTTCGGCTATTATTTTAACGAAAGTGGCGCCGTAGTTCATAGGATGGTAACATTAGGATTACGTCTGGAAGATATCATGCAGACTGAAGTGGTGATCGGGATTGCGGGCGGAAAAAGTAAGGCTAGAGCTATTCATGCGGTTCTTCAGTTTGGTAAAGAAGATATTCTGGTTACAGATGAAGCCGCAGCACTAGAAATTGAAAAAGAGATTGATGGACAGATCTCTACTACTTAATTTGGAATAACTAAACTTTGAAATATTTAATCTATGTTGTCTTGACAGGCTTAATTGTCTGTTTTGAATAAATAAAAACGAATTCTGGGAGGACTATTTAAATGACAGTAAAAGTTGGTATTAATGGTTTTGGACGTATTGGACGCCTTGCTTTCCGCCGTATTCAAGCAGTGGAAGGAATTGAAGTAGTTGCGATTAATGACTTAACTGATGCTAAAATGTTAGCACATTTGTTGAAATATGATACGACTCAAGGACGTTTCAACGGTGACGTCGAAGTTCATGACGGATTCTTCAAAGTTGATGGTAAAGAAGTTAAGGTTCTTGCTAACCGTAACCCTGAAGAATTACCATGGGGAGATCTTGGTGTAGATATCGTTCTTGAATGTACTGGATTCTTCACTACTAAAGAAGCAGCTGAGAAGCATTTGAAAGGCGGCGCTAAGAAAGTCGTTATTTCCGCTCCAGCTACTGGCGACATGAAAACAATCGTTTTCAATGTAAACCACGAAATTCTTGATGGTACTGAAACTGTAATCTCTGGTGCTTCTTGCACAACGAACTGCCTTGCTCCAATGGCAAAAGTATTACAAGACAACTATGGTATTGTTGAAGGTTTGATGACTACAATCCATGCATATACAGGCGACCAAAATACTTTGGATGCTCCACACGCGAAAGGTGACTTCCGTCGTGCTCGCGCAGCAGCTGAGAACATCATCCCTAACACTACTGGTGCTGCTAAAGCAATCGGTCTAGTTATTCCTGCACTTGTAGGTAAATTAGACGGTGCAGCTCAACGTGTTCCAGTGGCAACAGGTTCATTGACTGAATTGGTAACAGTTCTTGAGAAGAACGTTACTGTTGACGAAATCAATGCTGCAATGAAAGCTGCTTCTGATGTTGATACTTATGGTTACACAGAAGACGAAATCGTTTCTTCTGATGTTAAAGGTATCACTTTCGGTTCTTTGTTTGATGCAACTCAAACAAAAGTATTGACTGTTGGCGACAAACAATTGGTTAAGACTGTAGCTTGGTATGATAACGAAATGTCATATACAGCACAACTTATTCGCACTTTGGAATACTTCGCTAAAATCGCTAAGTAATTCTTGAAGCGGCAACCATATAGAGCGGAAACAGAACTATTTGTTTCCGCTCTTTATAAATGTAAGTGGTATTCCTTAAATTCCTAATTATTAAAAATTAAATTATGGGTGTGGAGGAACAAGCGATGAATAAGAAGAGTGTACGTGATGTTGAAGTAACGGGGAAACGGGTATTTGTCCGTGTGGATTTCAATGTACCTGTAGAAGATGGTAAAATTACAGATGACAAACGTATTCGCGAAACATTGCCAACGATTAATTACTTGGTAGAACGCGGAGCAAAAGTTATTCTTGCAAGTCACATGGGACGTCCTAAAGGACAAGTGGTTGAGTCCTTGCGTTTAACAGCTCAAGCAGAACGTCTATCTGAATTGCTTGGCAAAAAAGTGATCAAAGCAGATGAGTCTGTAGGCGCTGCTGTGGAAGCGCAAATTGCTACAATGAATGACGGCGATGTATTAGTACTTGAGAATGTTCGCTTCCATGCGGGCGAAGAAAAGAACGATGCTGAATTGGCTAAGCAATTTGCTAAACTTGCTGATTTGTTTGTCAATGATGCTTTCGGTGCAGCTCACCGCGCGCACTCTTCAACTGAAGGAATTGCACATGTACTACCCGCTGTATCTGGTTTGTTGATGGAAAGAGAATTGTCTGTTCTAGGCAAAGCTATTCTTAATCCTGATCGTCCATTTACTGCAATCATTGGTGGTTCCAAGGTTAAGGACAAGATCGATGTTATCGACAACCTATTGAACATTGCTGATAACGTGCTAATCGGTGGCGGTCTGTCCTATACGTTCATGAAAGCTCAAGGATATGAAATTGGATTATCTTTGTGTGATGATGACAAATTGGATGCGGCGCTTGGATTTATACAAAAAGCTAAGGATCTTGGCAAGAACTTCTATCTTCCAGAAGATATCGTGATTGCGGATGATTTCAAAGCAGACGCTAACAAAGATACCGTGGATATTGGCAATATCCCAGATGGTTGGGAAGGCGTGGACATTGGACCTAAGACACGTGCCACATATGCTGAAGTCATTAAGAACTCCAAACTAGTTGTATGGAATGGACCTATGGGCGTTTTCGAACTTGAACCTTTCTCCCATGGTACACGTGAAGTAGCAGAAGCTTGCGCTACAACAGAAGGTTATACAATCATCGGTGGTGGTGACTCTGCAGCTGCGGCTGAGAAGTTCCAGCTTGCTGACAAAATGAATCACATCTCTACAGGCGGCGGCGCATCTCTTGAGTTCATGGAAGGTAAGGCACTTCCAGGCGTTGAGGCATTAAACGATAAATAATCAGTCTACAGGATTGATATTGTAAAGCAATAAAAAGGAGTGAATCACGTGAGAACACCTATCATTGCTGGTAACTGGAAAATGTTCAAGACGGTTCCAGAAGCGAAAACATTTATTGAAGCCATTAAAGGCAAGGCAGAAGTTAGTGGAGTAGAAGCTGTTATTTGTGCTCCATTCACGAATCTACCTGCATTGGTTGAAGCTGTAAAAGGAACATCAATCAAAATTGGTGCTCAAAACCTACATTTCGAAGATAACGGCGCATTCACAGGTGAAATTAGTGGTGTGATGTTGAAAGAGTTAGGCGTGGACTATGTGATCGTGGGTCACTCAGAACGTCGTGCTTACTTCGCTGAATCGGATGAAATTGTAAACAAGAAAGTTCATGCTGCATTCAAACACGGCATTACTCCAATCGTATGTGTTGGTGAAAAGCTTGAAGAGCGTGAAGCTGACCAGACTAAAGAAGTATGTAAAGTGCAAACAGAAGGTGCTTTGAAGGGATTAACGGCTGAGCAAGCAGCTCAAGTTGTTATCGCTTATGAGCCAATCTGGGCTATTGGAACAGGTAAATCTTCCACAGCACAAGATGCTAATGAAGTCATTTCTTATATCCGTGACCTTGTAAAAGGTTTGTATGGAACAAGCGTGTCTGATGTCGTGCGTATTCAATATGGCGGAAGTGTTAAGCCTGAGAATGTCGTTGAATATATGGGCCAAAGTGACATCGACGGAGCACTTGTCGGCGGTGCCAGCTTAGAGCCAACTTCTTATGTTCAGCTTGTTGAGGGGGCGAAGTAAGATGACTGCACCAAGACCGGTAGCATTAATCATTATGGACGGTTTCGGTTTGCGTAACACCGTGGAAGGTAACGCTGTAGCGCAAGCAAAGAAGCCCAATTATGATCGGTTTATGAGTAAGTATCCTCATACGACACTTACAGCTTGTGGAGAAGCGGTAGGTCTGCCACCAGGGCAGATGGGTAACTCTGAAGTTGGGCATTTGAATATTGGTGCCGGTCGTGTGGTGTATCAGAATCTTACTCGCATATCTAAATCGATTCGTGAAGGAGAATTCTTCGAGAATCCAACATTGGTAGAAGCCGTTCGTTACGCCAAAATCAACAAGAAGAAGCTGCATTTATATGGTCTTCTCTCAGATGGTGGCGTACATAGTCATATCGATCATCTGTTGGCTATGTTAGATCTTGCTAAGAAAGAAGGTCTGGATGAAGTTTACATCCATGCCTTTATGGATGGCCGTGACGTTGCTCCCGATTCAGGTATTTTATTCTTAGAACAGTTGAATGCTAAGATCGCCGAAGTCGGAATTGGTACAATCGCGACCGTTCAGGGTCGCTATTATGCGATGGATCGGGATAAACGTTGGGAACGGGTTGAGAAATCATATCGTGCTATCGTTTATGGTGAAGGTCCTAAGTATACGGATGCGCTTCAAGCCGTAAAAGAATCTTATGAGAAGTCTTTGTTTGATGAATTCGTAGAGCCTACAGTGATTGTAGATGCTTTGGGACAGCCGGTTGGAACGGTTGAGAGTGGAGATTCCATCATTTTCTTGAATTTCCGTCCAGACCGTGCTATCCAATTGTCTCAAGTCTTTACAAGTAAGGATTTCCGTGGTTTTGAGCTGGGTCCTAAGGCTCCACAGGACTTACATTTTGTATGTCTTACAATGTTCAGCGAGACGGTAGAAGGCTATGTTGCCTATGAACCTAAGAACTTAGATAATACGCTCGGAGAAGTTCTGGTTCAGAATAACAAGAAGCAACTACGTATTGCTGAGACTGAAAAATATCCCCATGTAACGTTTTTCTTTAGTGGTGGACGCGATGTGGAACTTCCAGGTGAAACACGTATCCTAATCAACTCTCCAAAAGTAGCTACCTATGATTTGCAGCCCGAGATGAGCGCATATCAAGTGGCAGATGCTTGTGTGAAAGAGATTGAAGCTGAGAATTTCGATACGATTATTCTGAACTTCGCTAACCCTGATATGGTTGGACACTCCGGTATGTTGGAGCCAACAATTAAGGCTGTAGAAGTGACGGATGAATGTATGGGCAGAGTGGTGGATGCTGTTCTTGCCAAAGGCGGAGTTGTATTGATTACAGCGGACCATGGTAATGCGGATATGGTATTTGATGAGAATGGTCGCCCATTCACAGCGCATACTACGAACCCTGTACCATTTATTGTTACAGATGAGAATGTTATTTTGCGTGAAGGCGGAGTATTGGCGGATATCGCGCCAACCATTCTTGATTTGATGCAGTTATCACAACCTGTTGAAATGACAGGAACAAGTGTAATTGCTAGTCGTAAATAAGATCACTATAATAAAGTAATGCAACTAATAAGAATAACAAAGGAGATTTAAATCATATGACTATTATTTCTGACGTGTATGCTCGCGAAGTCCTTGACTCTCGTGGTAACCCTACTGTTGAAGTTGAAGTTTATACAGAATCCGGTGCTCTAGGCCGTGCAATTGTTCCTTCCGGTGCTTCTACTGGTGCTCATGAAGCGGTTGAGCTTCGTGACGGAGACAAATCTCGTTACCTTGGTAAAGGTGTACTTCAAGCCGTGAAGAACGTAAATGAATTGATTGCTCCTGAAGTCATCGGTATGGATGCACTAGATCAACTAGGTATCGACAAAGTGATGATCGCTCTAGACGGAACACACAACAAAGGTAAATTAGGTGCGAATGCCATTCTTGCTGTATCTATGGCTGTAGCTCGCGCTGCTGCTGATGCTTTGGATCTGCCATTGTATGTCTACCTAGGTGGATTTAACGCGAAACAATTGCCAGTTCCAATGATGAACATCGTTAATGGTGGGGAACATGCCGACAACAACGTTGACGTTCAAGAATTCATGGTATTGCCAGTAGGAGCTCCTTCTTTCAAAGAAGCACTTCGTACAGGTGCTGAAATTTTCCACAGCTTGAAAGCTGTTCTTCAAGCTAAAGGTCTTAACACAGCTGTTGGTGATGAAGGCGGATTTGCTCCTAACTTTACTTCCAATGAAGAAGCATTGTCTACAATCATGGAAGCTATTGAAAAAGCAGGTTACAAACCAGGTGTTGATGTATTCCTAGGTATGGACGTTGCTTCTACTGAATTCTACAAAGATGGTAAATACCACTTGGAAGGCGAAGGTAAATCCTTCACATCCGCAGAATTCGTTGACCTACTTGTATCATGGGCTGACAAATACCCAATCATCACCATCGAAGATGGCTGTTCTGAAGATGACTGGGAAGGTTGGAAATTGCTTAGTGAGAAATTGGGCAACAGAATCCAACTTGTTGGTGATGACTTGTTCGTAACGAACACTGAGCGTCTTGGTAAAGGAATCGAAGAAGGTATCGGTAACTCTATCCTGATCAAAGTGAACCAAATCGGTACATTGACTGAAACATTTGATGCTATCGAAATGGCTAAACGTGCTGGTTATACAGCAGTTATCTCTCACCGCTCTGGTGAATCCGAAGATAGCACAATCGCTGACATCGCTGTAGCAACAAATGCAGGCCAGATCAAAACAGGTGCTCCTTCTCGTACAGACCGTATTGCGAAATACAACCAATTGCTTCGTATCGAAGATCAATTGGGTGAATTGGCACAATACGCAGGTATGAAGTCTTTCTACAACTTGAAAAAATAGTTCAATCTATATTAATAAAGCCAACCTCTGCAGAGGTTGGCTTATTTTTATGTGAATAGGATGTACACTATCACGGGATAAAGAATAAACAAATCTTGTTAAATGGATGGGCATTGTGGTACAATAAGAGTGCTGTTTTACTGACATAATGCTTATAAATACGACTTGGAATATATGACGATGTTTAACACGTTTAGGAGGTGGAATGAATGGAAATGTTATTTCAAATATTGTTAGTGATTTTCTCCATTGGTTTGATCGCGGTTGTTCTGTTACAAAAAGGGAAAAGCGCAGGTCTTTCCGGTGCCATCTCCGGCGGTGCTGAACATCTTTTTGGTAAGACTAAAGCTCGTGGTATGGACTTAGTGCTTCAACGTTTAACGGTTGTACTTGCTGCTGGGTTCATTATTCTTGCTGTAATTGTAGCTGTACTTGTAAAATAATGCTGTTGATCGGTCGAAAAACCTTCACTCTTTCAAAATTTAGGGGAGTGGAGGTTTTTTTTGAACCATTAGATGGTTAAATAAGTTAAAATAGTGTTATGTGCCATAACTTTGATTCATCCCCCTAGGTATCCTCGTGTACTTATCCCTTACTCCGCCTTAACCTTTATGCTGCTCCTACACATATTTACATTACGATTGTATAGGTCGAAAAAAGGGAATGTATACGGATCATACGGTAGTGAAGGAATGTAAGAGATTAAAATCGTGTATACTAGGGTATGAGTAAGTAAAGAACAATACAATATAAAGCGAAGGATACATAAGAACTTGCAGCTCTCTATATTCCTGCAAGTCATCTGAGGTGAATAAACATGATAACAAAAGAAGAAGTGCTTAATTTCATGCGGGAGACCGCTTATAAACCGATGACCTATCAGGAACTTGAACAGCATTTTGGGATTGATAATGCTCATGACTTCAAGGAATTCTTGAAGTTGTTAAATGCAATAGAACAAGAAGGAGAAATCATCCTTACTCGTACTAATCGCTATGGCGTCCCTGAACGGATGGATCTTCTACGTGGTCGATTACAAGCCCATGCTAAGGGATTCGCTTTCTTCATACCAGAAGATCGGGAACATCCAGACGTTTACATTAATGCGAATGATCTCAAGGGTGCAATGAATGGTGACATCGTGCTGATCCGAGTGACCTCTAAGAGTCAAGGCGGAGGTAAGCTAGAAGGTGAAGTCATACGTATTGTTAAGCGGGCAGTGACCCAAGTCGTGGGCGTGTTCCAGAACAATGAATCGTATGGTTTCGTGCTACCTGATGACAAGCGGATTAATCGTGATATTTTTATTCCCAAGAATGCATTTAATGGTGCTGTGAATGGGGAGAAAGTTGTCGTAAAAATCGTGAACTATCCAGAAGGCCGTGCGGCGGCTGAAGGTGAAGTTGCGGAGGTTCTGGGTCATAAGGATGATCCGGGTGTGGATATCATTTCTATCATTCGTAAGCATCAATTGCCAGAGGCTTTCCCAGATGTTGTGTTAGCTGAGGCTGATCAAGCCCCAGATTCGATTACAGAAGCTGAGATTATGGAACAAGGGCGGCGCGACCTGCGTCATAAGAACAACATTGTGACCATTGATGGTGAAGATGCTAAGGATTTGGATGATGCGGTCAATGTCGAACTGCTTCCTAATGGGAATTATCGACTGGGTGTGCATATAGCGGACGTAGGGTATTACGTACGGGAGAATTCCGACTTGGATATAGAAGCTTATAACCGGGGTTGTAGTGTATATTTAGTGGATCGCGTGATCCCTATGCTCCCACATCGTCTTTCGAATGGGATTTGTAGTCTTAATCCACAAGTGGACAGGCTAACGTTGTCTTGTGAGATGGAATTCGATGAGGATATGAAGGTGGTTAATCACGATGTGTTCACGAGTGTGATTAAGACCAAAGAACGTATGACATATTCGAATGTACGCAAGATTCTGGAGGATGAAGATCCTGAGCTTATGGAACGTTACGCTGATTTAGTCGGAGATTTCCGTCTAATGAAGGAACTTGCTATGAAGTTGCGTGGGAATCGGATGAAGCGTGGAGCGGTTGATTTTGACTTCCAGGAGTCCAAGGTTATTGTTAATGAGATGGGTAAAGCTGTAGATATAGTCAAAAGAGAACGTTCAGTTGCTGAGCAAATCATTGAGGAATTTATGCTTGCGGCTAACGAAACCGTGGCTGAGCATTTCCATTGGTTAAAAGTTCCGTTTATCTATCGTATCCATGAAAATCCAGATCCAGAAAAATTGCAGAATTTCATGGCTTTTGCGGCTAATTTCGGCTATCAAGTCAAAGGCAGAGGAAACTCAATTCATCCTCGTGCGCTTCAATCCTTGCTTGAGGATATTCAAGGAACGAAGGAACAGACCGTCATTAGTACGATGATGTTACGTTCGATGAAGCAAGCGAAGTATGATGCGGAGACTTCGGGCCATTTCGGATTGGCTGCAGAATACTATTCGCATTTCACATCACCGATTCGTCGTTACCCTGATCTAGCCATTCACCGTGTGATTCGTGAAGTGATTGAGAATAAGGGTGTATTATCTGCGAAGCGTCAAGAATATTTAGCGGCTCGGATGCCGGATGTGGCGCAACAATCGTCTGAGCGTGAACGTGTGGCAGTAGAAGCAGAGCGGGATACGGACCAGCTTAAGAAAGCAGAATACATGCTAGATAAGGTTGGTGAGGAATTCGATGGTATAATAAGCAGTGTGACAAGCTTTGGGATGTTCATTGAATTGGAGAATACGGTAGAGGGTCTGATTCGCTTAAGTGCGTTAACGGATGACTATTACCATTTTGACGAACAAATCATGTCATTGATTGGTGAACGTACATCGAAGGTATTCCGCATTGGCGATGAATTAAAGATCCGTGTAGCCAGAGTGAACATGGATGATCATACGATTGATTTTGAGTTGATTGATATGAAGCCACGTGCCGAAGGTAGCCGAGGTGGTGGGCGCGGTAACGGTAGCAGTAGTGGTGGATTGGGTCGAGGCGGTAAAGGTGCGGGTAGAGGTGCAGCTAGCTCTAGCGGAGGTCGTGGTGGTAAAGCATCAAGCGGCGTGAGTAAACCGATCGCGGGTAGTAATGCTACTGGGGGAAATAAAGCTTCCGGTAAGGGTAAGGCAGGTAAGGGCTCTGGTGGTAAAGGGGCAGATAAGAAAACACAACGAAATCATGGAGCTGGTAAAGGTATGGGGAGTATGGGGATTGAAAGTACACCAAGCGGGGCAAACCCTGTTGAGGGAAGCACGGTTGAAGGTAGTAGCCCAGCGATTGACAAGGGCGCTAAAACAGTTGAAGGCAATGGTATAAGTAAACGTAAACGCAGTAAAGGTACCGGCGGGGGTAGAACTACAGGTGGCAAGCCTGCAACCTCATCGTATAGTCGTTATGATAATGGTAAAAAAACACCACCACGTATTGGATTTAACTTTGGTTCTGGTAAGGGTGGATATGGTGCAGCTACACCTAGCGAACCTGAGCAACCAACTAAATCTTTTTCAGATGAAGGTAGTCGTAAATCTAAGCCTTCAGGTAAAGGTGGCGTCTTTCTAGGTGGTGCAGCTACACCAGGTAGCAGTGCTGAGGGAAGCGATGTGCGTAAGCACAAAAGTGGAGAAGAGAAATAGTCTACATGAATAAATAAGGTGGATCGGCAATGACAGGCTTTAGCTGCCTTGATTTTGCCTGATCCACTTGATACAATGGATTTCTATGGAGCGCTTGAATCCAGAAATCCTTTTTTTTATAATGATCTAAGGAGTGAGAACATGGGTAAGAATCATGGTGACGGGAAGGTCTTGGCCCAGAACAAGAAAGCTTCCCATGATTATTTTATAGAAGAAACGTATGAAGCTGGTATGGTGTTGACAGGCACAGAGATTAAGTCGCTACGAACAGGCAGATCGAACATCGGAGATGCGTTTGCAACCATTCGGAATGGTGAAATCAATATTCACAATATGCACATCAGCCCTTTTGAACAGGGGAACCGTAGCAATCCGATTGACCCTACAAGAACACGTAAATTGCTTATGCACAAGCTCCAAATTAAGAAACTGATTGGACTTTCGAAGCAAGAAGGCTATACTATTGTTCCACTTAAGATTTATATTCGTAATGGATATGCGAAGCTGCTATTGGGTCTTGGTAGAGGGAAGAAGGAGTATGACAAACGTGATACAGCTGCCAAACGCGATGCACAGCGTGATATACAGCGTGCGTTACGTGAGAAGCAGAAGATTGCAAGATAGGTAAGGAATGGTGAGGACTACGTGTCTCATGACCCCTATTGGCAATCATCACCTGAAATTCCTTGAACTAAGTATCATAGAGCAGTGGAAATGTGATATACTAAGTTATACGAGATCGTTAGATCTTGTTAAATGATTACCTTCTAGTGGTCCTTTTTCATGGAGGAAAAGGATACTGAATAGAACATCATGTCTTGGCTACTCAAGATTCTATCCTAGAAGCCCTTTATATTAAGGGGGCGTTTATGGATTCGACGGGGATAGTTTGAGCATGGGTAGCGGGTAGTGGGGACGCGTCCGCTTTATCAACGCTAAAGCCTATTAAATGGCAAAACTCAAAACAACTACGCTTTCGCAGCCTAAGAAACTGTGAGCGTGCTCCTACCTAGCATCGTCCATGTGACTAGGCTAGGGGCTAACCAGTAGTGGAATACGCTGTCTCATCTCCGCCTGGGGTGAGCTGAAGAAGATAATCAGGCTGACCCAACGTATAGCCGGTTACGGGGCGATACTCGGGTGACATCAAAACTGTGACTACACCCGTAGAATCTTATGTGTCGATATTTTCGGACAGGGGTTCGACTCCCCTCGCCTCCATACTTATTATCAGAAGAGACACCGTTTAGGTGTCTTTTTTTGTATCATTTTACGGCATTTCATATCTGGATTAGCAGTTGGGTATGGTATAATAGTTGTAAATATAGAAACTCATATGATGGCAAACGGATACGAGAAGATGCCAGTGGGGGAAAATTTGAAATCATTTACGATATAACTGGGAAACGTACTGAACTTGTGAATCATGACTAATGATCAAGCTATATTGACCGTTTTTGCGGGTACCAATGGGGCGGGGAAAAGCACAATCAGTTTTCAAATGAAGGATTACGTTGGGGTTATCATTGATCCAGACCAGATAGCAAGGACCATAAATCCGGATAATCCAAGAAATGCGGATTTATCTGCTGGTATGAGCTTGAGGGCGAAAGGTTGCATCCCATTGAAAGGGCATCGATTGTTCATGTTGATTTTGTTGGATTCCATCCTTTCATTGATGGGAATGGAAGAACAGCACGATGGTTACTAAATTTTGAACTAATGAAAAACGGTTATTCTCCTATTGTCATTCCAAAAGAGTATTGAAGTGAGTATTATATGGTAATGGATCATGCTCACACAGGTGGCAACTCTCCTCGTATCAACGTTGTAAACCCAGTCCGCAGAGGACTGGGTTTTGTTTTGCTTAAAGGTGAACTTTAGTGGCTCTCTATTTTAAGGTTACTTTGTTGTCTGAGAGGCTACATTCATACATTATAAGCTAACATAGACATGAGGACGTTTTCCTTGTTTACGAATCTATTGTTTGGTAATACTAATCACTATAATAATAGATTGGGAGAATGATTATGACGTTAATGACTCGAGAAAAAGAAAATGAATTCCAGATGGTTGATTACAAACGCTTTATTAAAAAAATGATTGAAAAAGGGGCCTTATTTTCTTTATTTAAGCAAGGAACTATGATGATCCGCGACATGACGTCGGATGATACACCGGAGTTTACACAGGAGATGATTGTTGAATTTTTGAATTTATTGAAAGAGGTTACTGATGATTGCTTAAACTGTCCTAAATGTTACATAGTCTATGCTTTTAGGGTTTGTACTGGGCTCAGTTATGATCATAATAATGCAATCGAGCTTACTTGTGGTGGGTGTGGGGACTGTTATAGTCATTCTGAAAAAAAAGTTTGCGAATCTTATTTTAATATCATGGCTTGGAAAGAGGTGGATAACCTAAGAAGACGGTCTAAGGGATTTACTATAGTGTTTAGACTTGGAGGTCCTAATAAAGCAACTCTTTGTGTATATAATGACAAAGGGAAGCGACCAGAGATTTGGATTAATGGTTACCAAATCTTTGAACCTGAAGTGGTAAGAATGTATTGGAACTCCTCAAAAGAGTTAATTAAACAGTGGAGATTGGGGAAGGATCTAGAAGTAAGTTATACCCAAACTGAAAATGAAAAAATATATGTTTTGGATAACGTCAAAGAGAAGCTGTTCGTGACCAAATCGTAAGTATTTTAGATCAAGAGGAACGGATCTTTATCGCTTGGATGATACTAGACTGGATACGTTGTTTCTTGTACATCCCATATCATGGACGGGACATGTTTGTCCCCTTCGACATTAAGACCATTTATAGCATAGAAAGTAGCCCCATGTTCTATTGGTGTGGTTTAGGAACAAGTATGAATGGAACTTTTTATGTGATCCAGCAAAGCATGTTTGATAGTATAGCCTGTCAAGTTAGCCCTTTTTGTAGTTGAAAACAAATCTTAAGAATGGTGAAGTCTACTTATAGCACTGTTTTTTTGATATAATTAGTTGTAGAAGGTATTTTCTTTAGGAAAGGCGGACAGACTATATGAATATAAATGTAGTAAGTCGGAGTAAGAAGAGGATGTCACTTGTGAAGAAGTATTCTGATAAGACAAAAATGAATGCTTTACTCTATGCTAAAGCATCACTTGCAATTGAAGGGATGTATCTTACTACTAAAGAAGAACAATTAGTAGTAAGACGAGTTAACGGTGAGTTAGGGGATACTGAATTTTTATCTCGTGCTATGGAAATTGCAAAAGGTGTATGATCAAGGTAATTTGTATCTGTTAACTTAAAAGTACGCCAACGTAATCATTTAAAACTCCCCCACCCAAACCGATATAACCCATAGAATCATAACGATGATGTGGGGGTTGGGAGAGATGATCAGTTTGATTCAAAAACAGAATATTATCTTGATGCATTATCGAGAAGGAAGATCACAGAGAGAGATTGGCCGAATGACAGGAGTGGATCGTAAGACCATTCGTAAATACATTGAGAAATATGAAGAACAAAGAAAGGAACTGCTCCGTGGAGAAGGTGGGCAGATTGAGCTTATTCGTAATATTGTAGAAACCCCGACGTATACAACAGGAAAACGACCCAAGCGTAAATTAACAGAAACTATGGAGCAAACCATTCAGAAGCATCTAAATGAGAATGAAGTGAAACGACAAAAAGGGCAGCGTAAACAGCAAAAGAAGCCGATGGATATATATGAAGCCATGGCGGCAGATGGTGCAGATATCAGTTACAGCACTGTGTTACGTGTCATTAGGCAACTAGAACAACAAACGAAAGAAGCCTATATTAAAGCTTCATATGAACCTGGTGATGTATGTGAATTCGATTGGGGTGAAGTCAAACTTACGGTGAATGGAACGCTTCGTGTATTCCAAATGGCTGCTTTCACCTCTGCTTATGGGAACTTTCGTTATGCTTATCTGTTCACTAAACAAACCACAGAGTGCTTTCAAGAGGCCCATGCCAGATTCTTCGAACAAGTAAACGGTGTGTATAAAACTCTTGTCTACGACAATATGAAAGTTGCAGTTAAACGCTTTGTCGGTAGAGAGAAAGAACCCACGGATGGACTGCTACAACTATCCATTTACTATGGCTTTGGGTTTCGATTCTGTAACGTCCGTAGTGGCAACGAAAAAGGTCATGTGGAGCGAACCGTTGAGGTCGCGCGTCGTAAAGCATTCGCCTTTCGGGATACGTTTGAGACCTTGGAGGAAGCTAATATCTATCTACTAGAAATATGTGATCGACTGAACAATAAGTCTCAAGACCTCCGGGAGGGTAAGTCAGCGACCGTTTGTTTAGAGGAGGAACGACCTTTCTTATTAGCAAAATTGCCTAGCTTTGACGCAGCACGTGTCACACATGCACGAGTGGATAAATATGCAACGGTCGTTGTGGACCAGAACCATTACTCCGTTCCCGATCATCTTGTGGGTAAGCTCGTCTTCGTTAAAATCTACTCTGGTCTCATTCAATGTTTTGTTGAGGAAACGAAGATCGCTGAACATCACCGACTGGTTGGATGTCATGAATGGCGATTGGAACTTGGTCATTACCTTGAAACCCTAAAGAAAAAGCCTGGCGCATTAGCCGGTAGCACGGCACTTGCGCAGGCTCAATCCCACATCAAACATATATATGAGACTTATTATACCAGACATGAAAAGGATTTTGTAGAGTTGCTACAATATATGTTTAACGAAGCCAATCTGGAAGAAGTGCAACATAGCATTCAGCAATTATGCCATATACACCCGAGCCATGTAACGACAGATAAAATAAAAGCGTTATGTGCAAAAAGACGAGATATAACAGCGCCTCCTCTACAATATTCAAAAGCCTCTCAGGCCATATTAACGCATGCTAAAGCACAATTACGTCAATATGACGAACTGTTCGGCACACACACTATACAAATGAAAGAGGTGATTGCATGAGTCAATCCCCACGAAAAGCATGGATGGAGTCCGTCATGACGTCCTGTACGGAATTGAAACTTTCAATGATACGGCAACATGTCGAAGAGCAGATTCAAGAAGCAAATCAAAAGGAGATGTGCTATGAAGAGCTTTTGGCACATCTGCTGCAAAAGGAATGTGATGCAAGGCTTGAAGCATCTCGGTACAACCGTATTCGTTCAGCCAAATTCACACACAAGAAATATCTAGAGGATTTATCCGTCAACGATTTGCCTGAAGATGCACAAAAGAAGCTGAAGCAATTGAAAAGCTTAGACTTTATTAAGGAGGGACGCAACGTCATCTTGTCTGGAAATCCAGGTACGGGTAAGACCCATCTAGCTTTGGGACTCGGGATTAAGGCTTGTATGGAGGGCTATAAGGTGTGGTTCACGACAGTCCCCTTGCTGATTAACCAGATTAAAGAATGCCGATCACAGCAAACACTTCGTGCCTTTCAGAATCGGTTCGAGAAATACGATCTAGTTATTGCCGATGAGATGGGTTACATTTCATTTGACAAGGAAGGATCGGAGCTCTTATTTACTCATCTGTCCCTTCGTGCCGGTCGTAAATCTACGATTATTACAACCAATTTGTCATTTGAACGTTGGGGAGAGATTTTCCAAGACCCCGTCATGACCGCAGCTATGATTGATCGCTTGACGCATCAATCCTACATCGTGAATATGAATGGGAATTCGTATCGCATGAAGGAAACGAAGGAGTGGTTATTAAAGCAGCAACTAGGATAATTGAAGCACTACTCCACCAATCCACCTATCTATCGCTTGGAGAAATTTCCTCATCTACGTTGTACTATTATTTCATAGGTGGGGGAGTTTTAAATGCTCATGTGGGGGAATTTTCAGTTGACAATTACAGTAATTCAAGGTATTGTTATCCAGATAGTGATGTGTTGATTAATGTACCAGGATTTATAGAACAAAAACAATTGGATGCATTTGAAAGAATTGTAACTCTAGACCGACTAAGATTGCTCTATTTAAAGCCATTAAAGGATAAATACAACCGCAGTCATTTATGTAATATCCATAGATTTATTTTTAAAGATGTTTATCCTTTTGCGGGAGAATTACGTGATGAGGATATTGCTAAAGATAACTTTCTTTTTGCTAATGTACAATTCTTGGTGAGTCAAACGGATCAACTACTTGATGAACTTAGAAATGAGGATATATTAAAGAATCTACCATTCGATATGTTTATAGAGAGATTAACGTATTATCTTACAGAGTTGAATGTACTTCATCCATTTAGAGAGGGGAATGGTCGTACTCAACGGGAGTTTATACGTTGTATAGCACTAGAGTCTAATTATAGTATAGATTGGGGAAGTGTTGATGCTTCTACAATGCTGAAGGCTATGATTCAGTCACCTTTCGACAATACAAGATTAAACAATGTTTTATATACAATCACAAAGAAAAATGAATAGGTTTTTACGTAGTTTATTTAATCATGTATGTAAGCGACATGATTAATAACCTGTGTACGAGTTTTTAGGGTAACATCAAATCTGTAACTACACCCATCGCGAAGCGCATCTTATGTGTCGATATTTTCGGACAGGGGTTCGACTCCCCTCGCCTCCATACTTATTATCAGAAGAGACACCATTTTGGTGTCTCTTTTGTTTGTTCTGTATATGTGGTGAAGTTACTGGAGACTTGGTGTGACTGAGTTTTCGTTCTTAAGAAGGCTGTAATAGTATAGTTGGTAGCTCTCTTGCACGATGAAAATCAATTATTACGGATTGACATTGTCAAGGTAATGAGCTATTTTATAGTTAATAAAAAATGGATCTAGCAGACATGTCTAATAGATATAATGGAGTGATGGTAATTATGCAGGACAAAATAATTCTGGGATTGCTTTTAGATGGTGACAAATCATCCTATGATATCAAAAAAAATATGGAAATGAGCACAGGATTTTTTTACAATTCAAGTCAAGGAAGTATTCAACCGGCTTTGAAAAAGCTGCTTCAGAACGGGCATGTTACATTTTCTGAAGAATATCAAGGAGCGAGAGTAAAGAAAGTCTATGCAATTACAAAAGAAGGGGAGAAAGAATTTATAGAATGGGCAGATGAGGAAATATCCTTAGAAAAACCTAGAGACCCAGCACTTGTTAAGATTTTTTTCTCGAATTATGTTGAGCTAGATAGGCAACTAGAAATGATAGAAGAGTATTTGCATGAAATTAAAAATGTAATAGCTATTATGAGGAGAATGGAACAAATTTCATTAGAACAGATTAAGAATAGTGAGCAAGCATTGGAGAATGGAAAGATAAAAAGCAGAATGGCTACATTACAATTTGGAATGGATTATTATATTTTTCTGAATGAGTGGTATGAGAAATACTTAAGACAATTAAGAAATGATAACTGATATGTAGGGGGGGATATGATGAAAGTAAATGATAAAAAAACGCTGAGGAATATTATTGTTTTTTCACTCATTGTATTGAGTTGTGGGTGGGTCGGACGTCTTGTGGATTTGAAAGCTACTACAGATGCTAGTGGCAGTCTTGGACAGCTTATATGGATTGTTTCACCTCTTCTCGGAATGATTATTATTCGTACATTTAGGGGAGATGGATGGAGAGATTTGGGTATTAAGCCAAGATTCAAAAAGAATATATTTCTTTATCTTGTGAGTATACTTTTTTTTCCTATTAGTACAATAATTATCGTGTTGATTGGACACAACTTAAAGTTGATGGATGCATCCATTTTGTCCCCTTTATTTTTAACTGTATTTGCAGCAGCTCTCATACCTAGTTTTACAAAAAATATATTTGAAGAATTTGCGTGGAGAGGTTATCTAACTCCGAAGCTGTTCTCCCTTGGATACAACAGACTTTTAATTCATATTTACGTCGGAGTAATCTGGGCCGCGTGGCATATTCCCTACTTATTAATTCTAACAGACACTACAGAAGGTATGATCACTTTTATTCCACGAGTTATGATAGGACTTATTGTTCAATCCATCGTGTATGGAGAAATACGGCTTAGAACGAATAGTGTGTGGCCAGCTGTAATTATGCATACTATAGGAAATGCTTTTGTAGACAGCCTTATATTACATAAATATCTGAATATACGAACGGAATTCAACTATTTGGTAACGCCCAGTCCTGAAGGAGTACTGGCCATATTGATTACTGCGATTACTGGTATATGGTTGTATAAGATGCGAAAGAACAAACGGGAGCAGAGTTCAACGATGACATCGAATGATACTAAATAAAATTATTTATGCATGAAAAATAAACTGTGAGTGTACTCCTACCTAGCATCGTCCATGTGACTAGACTAGGGGCTAACCAATAGTGAAATACGTTGTCTCATCAACGCCTGGGTGAGCTGAAGAAGACAATCAGGCTGACTCAACGCATAGCGGGTTACGGGGCGATACAGCATATGCTTTCGGTGCTAGCCATTGCTCCGCAATGACTTTCAGGTGACATCAAAACTGTAACTACACCCATCGCGAAGCGCATCTTATGTGCCAATATTTTCGGACAGGTGTTCGACTCCCCTCGCCTCCATTAGAAAGAATCTATGTAAAATAAGTGTTGGAAGTCTAGAGACAATAATGCACATAATATAAATAATAATAATGGAGGTTGTTGAAGTGAAAAAACTTTTTATTACTTTATCCACAGCAGCAGTGTTGGTTCTTGGAGGTTGCTCATTACTTGAAGATGTAAATAATACCGTAACGTATGTTACTGAAGCTACTGATTATGCAAATAATGTAGATACTTTTGTAAGTGAAGTTCCTGCCCTTGCTAAGCAAGCCGTCAGCAATGAACAGACATTATTGGAACTGGAGACAAAGCTAAAGGATATGAAGGAAGAGATGGGGACGTTTAATGAACTTCAAGTACCAGAAATAGCAACTGATCTCCATCAGCAAATTATTGATCACAACCAGAAAGCCGGAGAAGGAATTGATTTTCTTCTTAACGATATTGAGGACGGCAAGCTTAATCCTGCAGCACTTGAAAATATAGAAATATTTCAGCCTTTGCAGGGTATATCAAATGCCATTAAACAAATTAAACAATTGGGACAGTAAGAAAAGACAAGTTAGGGACTTGGGTGTTTAAACCGTTGTTATAGTCCTTTTTATAGGTTACTGATTGGGATAAGGACACTATAATGGGATACGCTTCTCGGTCTCGCCTGGGTCGAACGGAAGTAGACAATCAGGCTGACCCAACGAGCAGTGCGAATGTGTAAGCCACCTCTCCAAGCACCCTTCGGTGGCGAATGTGGATTTACCACGCCACGGTTCGCCTCCATACTTATTATCAGAAGAGACACCGTAGCGTTTAGGTGTCTTTTTTGTTTGTTCTGTAACATGTTTGCTGTTACTAGGTTTATGGCATCTGCTGTACTTTACTTTTATAGTACAATCCGACGTCTGATGTAACAAACAGACAAGATAATGCAAGAAAACGTAATATAGTAGTTTTAACTATATTTCGCAAGTAATATGAGTTGTGAGAGGGAGGAGGCATAAAATTGAAGGTTATATTTGAAGCTGATGCAGGGATAGATCGAAGTATTACAAAAGTCATAACCAATCCTGCTGAACAAGAAAATTGGATACATATTGAAGAAGCACTAAATAACACTGAAAAAAAGATTGTAGTCATCAACGCTAAAAATAACCGTAATGTTCAAATCTTGTTAAGTTCTATTGCAGTTATAGAATCGGAAGATCGAATGTGTAGTATACGTGTTATTACCGGAGAAATGTTTCTTCTCAATAAACGATTGAAATTTGTCGAAGAAAGCCTGAATTCACACTTTTTGAAAATTAATAATCAAACCATCGTGAATACAAGCTATATTAAGGAGTTTTCATCAACAGATAATGCAAGAATTAAAGTGATATTAAATGACAATTCCAGCTACTTTGTCAGTCGGTTTTACATTAAAAATTTTAGGGGGAAACTATCATGATAAACCAATTGAAACATTCATTTTTTCAAGTATTTACTGTGACTTTATTGTGGGTGATCTTACTTGTAACTGTTTTTTTTAAGGATCAATCGATCCGTATCGTATATATGTGGAATGTTGTAGGTATCGCTATGATTTCAGCCGCAATATTTGGGGTTATTTATAATGTCCTATGGAATCACTTCACTTTAAAACCAATTTGGAATATTGTTATCTCTTCAACTTTCAATACTTTAGGCGGAATCGTCGCTGTTTGGTTATTTTCAAAAGATATGTTTCATTTCATAGCACCTTGGTTTCCGGGGATGTTGTTGTTATCTGTTGTATTGCATACCATTGCCTTTTATTTTTACGCTAGAATGGATAGTAAAAAGAAGGCTGAAGAGTTGAACAAGATTCTGAAGTAACGATTTCTGATTGCTTGGAATAAATACTTCACCATCTATCTTTAGAAGATTAAAGGTGATTGTAAAAGCCTCCAAGGTTTCTCTATACTTTCTGAGGCGTTTTACGTTTGCATTCATGATAATATCTTCTTTTGTTTTCAGATGAGACTTACTGTTCTTCTTGTCTGGGACGGCTGAGTATAAGGGGTCATCAGCCCCACCTTCAATAACTCTAGATGGTATTCGCCCCAAGAAAGCTTAGAAAAAAGATGGGCCTATCGAAAGAATCCGATAGGCCCACCGACCATTAGTAATCTGCCAGTCCGAGATAGTGCAGCGAGATAACGTTCTCGTAGCCTAGCGCCGCCCGCAGATTCTGCTTATTGCTTACGGTTAGATTGGCGTACGCTGCCTGTGCTTCGTGGAAGCTTTGTAGACGCTTCTTACCACTCTCGATTGCCTCATAGTACTTGTAGACAAAGAAAAACGGATTATTTTCCTTCAGAAGTTCCTTGTCCACCGCGATGTAGTCGTGCCAGTCGTCTCCTGTCTCTCCTACCGGCGTGGGGATCGGGAGCCACAGGTAATTCGCGACATCTCTGTTGTAGGTCGGAACGGTATAGGCGATAGGGTTGATCATCTTCCCTTTCGCCATTCCGTCGTGGATGATGCTGTTCGTGTCCAGTCCCTTGGCGGAACCCATGCCCCAGAAAAAGGCCGTATAGTAGTTGGAGTTCAGGCTGGCCGCGCTTTTGCGGTCGAAGAAGTAATCCTTTCCACTCTTTTTCAGAGCGGCTCCCTCGGTACCTCCATCGCTACCCACTACGAGATCCATTACCCCGGAGTTATTCTCCTTCGCCAGATTCGCGGCGAGATCCTTATAGTAGATGCGAAGATCAGTATTACTGAAGAGACCGAATTCTTTTTCCTCTTTCATTCGCTTCATGAAATAGGCAATGTCGTCCTGAGCGATATCATCTTGAATTTCGTAAGGGGCCGAGATCGCGACGGTCGGAACGGACTTGCCTTCGATCTGCTTGCGGTAAGCCTCATAGTTGCTGACATACTTGGAGATTTCCCCTTTCGTCAGCGGAAGGCGCGAGACAGACCATTCCGGAACGATGCTGATCTGCTGATTCTCCTGAATGATACCGTAGACGGTGACATCCGTCAGGTATTTGCTGTCGCTGTTGAAGTTGGAGTAGAAGAGGTCGGACACGAACTTTTCGTTCTTGTTGTGCTCAACGCCGTTCCATTCGGAATTACCTTCTAAGGGCTTCAACTTATGGACGTAGGAGAAGGAAGGCACGTCGCTCGCCAGACCGAAGATTTGGATTCCGGCGATCTTGCCACCGAGCTTTGCCTGTTCTGCCTTCAGAGCGTCATACAGTTTCGGTGCAGTTGCGTATTGGCTCGCGTCGAAGATGATGTTATTGGTGCTCTTAAAATTGGTGGAGAATCTTCTAATCGCGTCAAGGTCGGTAGCGGCCACCTTACTGCTGTTGTAGACGAAGAAGTAGTTATCAAGCTGGACGACTGCGGCACCAGTAGTAATGATTACTTGTTGTTTAGCGTTGTCCCACTTTACGTCGGCACCGAGGCTTTCTGCAACAAAGCGAGCGGGTACGAATGTACGACCTTTGATTTGTGTGGAGGGTGCATCCAGTGTTACGGTCTTGCCATTAACAGTAGCTTTCTTTTCGTTCAGGACGAGAGCTACTGCTATATCACCTTTGTTACCTGAGACAGTTTGGTTTTTTTCGTTCCAACCAACTTTGGCTCCAAGACCTTCGAAGATCTGGCGAAGTGGAACCATAACGCGTCCATTGATCATTTGAGGTGGGACGTCGAAGCTGACGAAGCGTCCGTCGATTGATACGTTGATTTCTGAGTTTCCAGCGCCACTAGCGTTGGCGAAACTACCGAAGGGAAGCAAGGTAACGATAAGTAATAAAAGAATCAAAGAATTACAGCGAATTTTCTTCATGTGCTTAATACCCCCTATATTATTCCAACAGAATGCATTATACTTTATTTTTCGACTTTCAGAAACAACAGAATAATGAAAAAAGACGAAGTGTTTATACGTATTTACTCCATAAGGAAGTACGTGCCGCTTGCTGCTAACAGTAAGTATCCCGTTGCCTGTCTTTCAGTGATTTGCAATGTACTAAGATTAGTTAAATGATAGCGTTCAATAAAATTTTTGGCGGGATTCGTTTTCATGAGACAGTTGGAGTGAAGATACGGTGATGACGGTTCGGATTCCATTGTGTCAGACTTAATAGTAGGAATACTTCGACGAGTTGTGGATTTGTACAGCCAAGGCTCCCCTCCACCAATACCAGACAGTTTGATTATTTTTCCCTTTCTGAAGTTAGTAGAGCTAATAATTCCATTTTATGGTATGTTATTTTTATGCTGATGTCATACTATAGGGGCTGCATAAGGATGATAGGCAATACGACAGAGAAAGAACGGACGATATTTGATCATGCTGGAAATACGATTAAGACAGAAGATCGAGAGATTCGAATTCTTGCCAAATATGAGGCACCACTGGTTGTCGTACTAGGAAATGTGCTTAGCAATGAGGAATGCGATGAGCTAATTAAACATTCTAGGGAACAATTGCAACGTTCAAAAATAGGCCAAGATCATGTGGTCAATCAAGTTAGAACGAGCAGCGGGGTGTTCTGTGAGGAGAATGAGACGGTTACAAGAATCGAGAAGCGATTCTCTCAAATAATGAATATTCCTGTTGAGAATGGTGATGGCTTGCAAGTTCTGCTGTATATCCCTGGTCAAGAGTATCAACCTCATTATGATTTCTTCGCAGAAACGAGTCGAGCAAGTGCCAACAATCGAATTAGTACGCTCGTGATGTATTTGAATGATGTGGAGGAAGGCGGAGAAACGACATTTCCCATGCTTAATCTTTCTATTTTTCCTAGCAAAGGTATGGCGGTCTACTTCGAATATTTTTATAGTAACCATGAATTAAATGATCTCACCTTGCATGCAGGTACACCAGTGATCAAAGGGGAAAAGTGGGTTGCAACGATGTGGATGAGAAGACAGGCCCTTCGCTTATCCTAGGTGTGATCATGTATTGAGTGGTTTGGAAGCAATGGAAAGTCAGGTTAAATCCACAACCGAATCCGGTTGTGGATTTTGCGTTTCAGGGATATGAAGCTATAGGATAAGGTCAACATGCTCTTTATACACGATTCTCACTATTTCAGATCAAATCCTTTGCTTTTTACATATTCCGTATATCCGCCCAACGGCAAATCTTCATCCAGCATGGCGATGAATTTCCCGGACCAGCTTGCCCTTTGTTTGTTATTCGTTCGCGCGCCATAGTACTCTTCAATTTCCCGGTCATATCTTTCGACCTTTGCTTTAAGATCAAGATCATCTTCATACTGGTTTTCAAAAAAGACGGCGGATCGCGGCAACCGCGGCTTTTGCTCGGGGAACTCGTCGGGAACGCCTACTGCAAGACCGACCAAAGGAATGACGAAGTCCGGCAGGCCAAGCCATTCGTCTAGTGCGGGCAGGGCCTCGTTAATTCCGCCGATAATCACGGCTCCGAGTCCCATCGATTCGGCCGCCACATTGGCATTTTGCAAGGCAAGCGCGGCGCTCAACACCGCGGTTTGGTAAAAATACGAGAAGCTCAGGTTACGGGCCATTTTTTCTTGTTGATCCGGGCCGGCGGCCAACATGATCCGATGAAGATCGGTGCAAAAAATAAAGAAGTACCCGCATTCCTCAATCCACGGATTTTTCGAATGCACCGCGATCTTCTTCCGCAGTTCCTGATCGGTAACGCCGATGATCGAGAACGGCTGCATATGCGCCGAGGTCGGTGCCATTTGCGCTGCATCGACAATGGCTTCGATTTGCTCGCCAGTCAACGGAATATTTTTAAACTTACGGATGGAGCGATGCTGGCGGATCACTTGCATGACCTCATTCATTAAAATTCCCTCCAAATAGTTGGTTTTTGTAGAAGCTGTATGAAGACCGTATTCCGTCAAATGGTTTCCATGGAAACAATAATAACAAGAAAAAGTTACCCTGTCAAATTGTTTCCGCGGAAACCATGATATAATGAAAAGAAAAAAGGTAGGCTTGCCTTATGCCAGATATGAATGATGATTTGTTTCAGCTCAAAAACCGCATCGAAAAGTCAGTGTACCGGCTCCTCATCAGCGAAACCGACGAGGACCAGGATCGGCTTTGGCTCATGGAGCACATCTCTGACGACCGGCTAAAAAAGATGCTGCCCCGCCTATCCGTCTCAAGCCTGCATGTGTTGGACGTCATTAATACGCATGAAGGCATTAAAGGGGTCGATATCGCCCGTGATATGGAGATAACGAAAGGCGCCGTCTCCAAAATTACTCGCAAATTGCTGGATCAGGGTCTGATTCGGAAAACCCAGCTGCCGGACAACCTGAAAGAAATTTATTTCTCCGTGACACCGCTCGGCGCCGAATTGGCCGAACTGCATCGGGTATTCCATCAGGAGAAGGATCAAAAAGCGATGGAATTGTTATCAAGTTTCGATACAGTGTCGTTGGAAATCGTGGCAGACTTTCTAGAGAAGCTGGCCAGTCTGCGGTAAGTTGCGAAGTCTAAACCGCACGCGTGCTCAATATAGATTATGGTTATGCATCCCCGTAGCTCGCCTCCATATGGAGCACACACAAAAAGACACCCTAAAAGATGTTTTTTTTGTGTTAGAAAAGGGGCTCAAAACCAAGCTTAACTAATTAATCAAACACTGATTTCGAGGTTGAGCCAGAAAAGGAACTCGGAAAGTGTTACATAATTCAGAGGGAAATGGTTCCAAACCTAGCCTAAAGTCTAGGTTCAGCCCCCACCTAAGACGGTTATGTCAGGCAAATAAGGCAGTTATAATGGATATATAACTCAGAGCGTGACTTATGAAGCCAAAGGAGTGTTTGAATATGAAGGCAGTAGAAGCGACTGCAAAGGTGCCATCAGGCAAGGTGAATTGGGCGCTTTTTAATCCAAAAACCTATGCAACGATCCTCTATTTATTGATATCTCTCCCGTTAGGGATTATCTATTTTACAGTAGCGATAACGGGACTCGCACTATCCATCGGATTAACTCCAATATTTATCGGAATTCCGCTGTTTTTTGGAGTAGCTAAGCTGTTGAATGGGATTGTGAATTTTGAACAAAGCATAATTAGACAAATTTTAGGTTTACCTACTCCTCTCGTTTCGCATACCTACAATCAACAGTCTGAAGCTGGGCAGAACTGGTTGATGCGAATGGTGAGAGGTTTTGACGGCGGGCTATTCATTCGAAATCTGCTGCTCGTATTACTAAGATTTGTAACAGGCATTATATTCTTTGTTATAATGGTGACGGTGATTTCACTAGGACTAGGATTTATTGCTCTTCCAGTCGTGCATATCATTTTGATGAATGAAATGCAGCTTGATATTTTAGAGAATACCTTGTTTAGTTATTTTCATATCGATTGGACTTATAATCAGCAATATCTGCTGTACGTAAGTGTTGGCCTTGTACTTTTTTGGATCGCGCTTCACGTCGTGAATGGACTCATGCAAATTCAGCGTAGAATCATGTATGTGGATGAGCCATATCAGCATTCGTCAGTTCCAGTGGAGTCACAAATGCATGCGCCGGTTCAGTCGCAATATTATGAGTACCAAGAGGAGCAGCCCACTCAAGGGATGATGCAGCCATCTTATAGAGAGCTTTAGAAGCTCTCTTTTTTTATGCATATCGTAAAAGTGCTAATCCCTCTATGAATGAGGTAGAATTAATAAAACTCAGGGACTCTAGTTTCACAATGAATCCCTGAGTTTATTTTTTTCACATGAAAATCTTGAGCTCTTAGAAAGCAGTTGTTGCAGAGTATCCTCTGTGATGGCTGCTTTTTTTTGTTGTCTCGGGTTGAAGCAAGCTGTGCTTCTCTGTCTCCGTATTTACATATAATACCATTTTGTAATATGACAAAACTAATGACAACACTCACTACTTGGCCGTCCTTTTTTTTAGTATAGTAGTCCCAAAGTATTCTCTGCGAAAGGATGAAAGAACGGTGACAAGGATGAGTAGAAAATTAGCAGTTATGGTTTTAATAGTTCTTTTTACAACGGGCATAATTCCGAGCAAGTTCGGCGCAGGCATTGGTAGCGTATCTACCGTTGCAGCGGCTGCAAACCTCTCCAGTCAGGACGGGATCGGATATAGCGGCCCTATTGCTGCGAATGAAGTGGTGGGAACCGCTTTTACGGGATACCAGGACTGGCCAAGCGGATTTACAAGGGGATCGAGTGCCTTCATCGGCGGAGTTTATGACGGCACGAGTATATGGATGATCCCTTATAATGCCGACCGATTGATCAAGGTCAATCCGTCCACAGGGGAAATGACGGGATATAGCAATTGGCCCGCCGGCTTCACTAAGGGGAGCAATGCATTTGCTGGAGGCGTTTATGACGGAACTAACATATGGCTAATTCCATATAGTGCAAATCAGATTATCAAAGTTAACGCGACTACTGGTGTAATGACGGGTTATAGCAGCTGGCCAGGTGGATCGAAAGGAAGCGATCAATTTATTGGTGGTACTTTTGACGGTACCAACATATGGCTTTCCCCCTATTCTGGCAGTCGCTTAATAAAGGTTGATGCAACGACTGGCGCAATGACTAGTTACAATAGTTGGCCAAGCGGAACGACCCTTGGAACTTATCCATTTTATGGTTCGATATTTGATGGTACTAGTATTTGGCTCATTCCGAGCAATGCCGATCGACTAATCAAGGTTGATCCGGCAACCGGGAATATGACTGGATTCAACAATTGGCCTAGCGGGTTCACCAAAGGTGCGGATGCATTCTCGGGAGGCGTCTTCGATGGAACGAATATATGGCTGATTCCGTCTAATGCCACTCAGCTGGTTAAAATCAATACGGCAACCAAAGTCATGACCGGATACTATGGATGGCCTAGCGGATTTACAAAAGGGAGCGGCAGCTTTGCAGGTGGCGTGTATGATGGCACTAGTATTTGGCTCATTCCGAACAATGCCGATCGGCTAATCAAGGTTGACTCGGCAACAGGTAAAATGACGGGATACAACAATTGGCCAAGTGGGTTTGCGAAACAAAATAATGCGTTTTTTGGCGGCGTTTATGATGGGGAAAATGTTTGGATGATTCCGTTTATGGCCGACCGTCTTATGAAATTCGGGGTTAGCTCCGATTTGAGCGGACTGACGCTGAGTAGCGGTACATTATCGCCAGCATTCAGTGCGGAGACAACAAGCTACACGGCGGGCGTCGCTAATGAAGTGACGAGTATAGATGTAACGCCAACGACAGCGGATGTTGATGCCACGGTGACGGTGAACGGTTCGGCCGTCGCGAGTGGGCAAGCGAAAGCAACGGCGCTGAACGTTGGGGATAACACGATTGCGGTTCAGGTCACCGCGAAAGACGGCACCACGAATAAAGGCTACGCCGTCACGGTTACGCGGGCGACATATGGTAGTGCTGACTTGAGCAGACTGACGCTGAGTGCGGGCACACTATCGCCGACATTCAATACGGCGACAACGAGCTACACGGCAAGCGTCGGCAATGAAGTTATGAGCGTCGACGTCACGCCGACGGCGGCGGATGCCACGGCAACGGTGACGGTGAACGGTTCGGCCGTCGCGAGTGGGCAAGCGAAAGCAACGGCGCTGAACGTTGGGAACAACGCGATTTCGGTTGAGGTTACCTCGAAAGACGGCATTACGAATAAAGGCTACGCCGTCACGGTAACGCGGGCGACATACGCTAGCGCCAACTTGAGCGGACTGACGCTGAGTGCGGGCACACTATCGCCGACATTCAATACGGCGACGACGAGCTACACAGCAAGCGTCGGTAGCGACGTGACGAGCCTCGAAGTCACGCCGACGGTGGAGGATGCCGATGCCACGATTTTGGTGAACGGTTCGGCCGTCGCGAGCGGACAAGCGAAAGCAACGGCGCTGAGCGTTGGGGACAACGCAATTATGGTTGAGGTTACCGCGAAAGACGGCATTACGAAGAAGAGCTACGCCGTCACAGTAACACGGGCGAACAACGGCAATAACGGCAATAACGGCAATAACAGCAATAACAGCAACAGCGGCGGGACGCAAGATATAATCGACACGGACGCGAATACGGTAATCTTGATCAACGGCAAAGCGGTAAACGCTGGCACGATAACAACTTCACGAAGGAATGAGCAAACGGTCACTACCATAGCCATCGATCCGAACAAGCTCGTTGAGATGCTGAAGCTGAGTGGTGAACGCTCCGTTGTGACGATCTCGGTCAACAACCCTTCCGATGTTTTGATAGGTGAGTTAAACGGCCTTATGATCAAAATGTTAGAAGAATACAATGCCGATCTGGAAATCAAGTCGGAAAAAGGCAGCTACAGAATTCCGGCTCAACAAATCAATATTGATGCCATATTGCGACAAGTTGGGACATCGGTGGATCTTAAAGACATTATAGTTCAGTTGGAAATAGCCTCACCCACTAGGGATAACATCAAGTTCGTCGATGATGCGGCAGAAAATTTGAACATCACCCTTATCGTTCCGCCGCTTGACTTTACCGTGAGAGCCATCTATGGCAATCAACAGGTGGAAGTAGCAAAGTTTAACGCTTTCATCGAACGTTCGATCGCTATACCGGATAGCATCGATCCGAGCCGAATTACGACAGGCGTAATTATCGATGCGAATGGAACGATTCGTCACGTGCCTACAAAGGTTATTCAACAAGAGGGCAAATATTTCGCGATTATCAATAGCTTAACGAACAGTACTTATTCGGTAATATGGAGCCATGTGGAGTTTAGCGATGTTGAGCATCATTGGGGTAAGCAAGCGATTAACGACATGGGCTCCCGGTTGGTCGTGCAAGGCACGGGAGAGGGTTTATTCAGCCCTGACAAACCGATTACACGTGCCGAGTTTGCGGAAATTGTCGTACGCGTACTGGGATTAAAGCCGGAGAGCGACGCCACAGGCTTTGTGGATGTGAAATCTTCGGATTGGTATAGCGACGCAGTTCGGACTGCGAAACAGTATCAATTAATCAGTGGATTTGAAGACGGAAGCTTCCGAGCGATGGAGATGATTACACGCGAGCAAGCAATGACGATAATTTCTAAGGCGATGACGCTTACCGGATTAAAGGATCGGCTTCCGGTTCAAGACGCGATCGTAACGCTTCGACCATTCGCGGATGGCGGACAGGTAGCCTCGTGGGCGCAAAGCGACGTAGCGGCTTGCATCTTGGCGGGGATCATCACAGGTAGAAGCGATGCTACCATTGCGGCGAAGGTAAGCGTCACAAGAGCGGAAGTAACGATCATGTTGCAACAATTATTGAAGAAGTCTGATCTGATTTAAAGGGAGAATTAGCGAATATATAAAATTATTCAATTGACTTTAATCACTTAAGCTACCTCCCTAAACATTCTAAGTGATGCGGCGGCGAATTGTGGATTTGCTAAGCCACGGCTTGCCTCCATACCTATTATCAGAAGAGACACCGTTTAGGTGTCTTCTTTGTTGTGCGTTCAGCGCCCAGCATGGGTGCTTGGAGATAACCAAATCCAGGAGTACCACTGGTTGAACCGAGAACAAGAATATTAACTAGTTAAGGGGATGTGAGAGTGAAATCTAGGGCAACGCCGACACCCGTTGAAGAACCGAATAGAATAACGTTTTGTAGTTGTAGAATTTTGGAGAATATAACTAGCAGAGCATTCAGTGTATTTTCAGCTTAGTATAAGCTTCAGATAAGCTTTGTTTAAGAAAGGTAATATATACTAATCGTATATTAAATCTATTGAAAGGAAGTGAGATACTATGCTGAAACGTACAATGTCTCTTATGCTTGTCTTAATCTTGACAATGGCTAGTGTGGTGGGGATTGCTTCTGCTAGTACAACAACGAAGGAAACGGTTATTAACATTTCTGATACAACAGTAACAGTTGATGGACAAAAGGCGTCAACGAGTTCATCGGCAGCTGTATATGCAGGAGCTAGTATTGTGTATTATGAGGAAGGACATGACAGTAGCTATGGAGAAGGTACAGATTCAGATGCACACAGTGCGGAGGAAGCAGCCGATCATACAGTTGTGACCATTACGAAACCTGGAGCTTATCGTGTATCAGGCAAGCTATCGAAAGGACAGCTTGCAATTGATTTGGGAGAGGATGCGGCTTCTGATCCTACAGCGGTCGTGACACTTATTTTAGACGGAGTAGATATTACGAATACAGTGGCTCCCGCAGTTATTTTCTACAATGTGTATGAGCCATACTCCAATACTGAGGACACAAAAGGAATTGTCGATCTTAGTGATGCAGGTGCACAGGTTATATTAGCAGATGACTCTGTCAACACTGTAAGCGGCTCTTATGTCGCACGAATTTATAAAGAGGGCACAACGAAAAAGCTTCATAAATATGATGGAGCCTTCTATTCTAAAATGTCCATGAACATTTCTGGAGAAGCTAAGGAAACAGGAGAGCTACATATTACTGCTACAAATGAAGGGCTCGATTCTGAGCTGCACTTAGCTCTCAACGGCGGAAAGGTTTATATTGAGGCTCAGGATGATGGAGTCAATACGAATGAGGATGGAATTTCGGTTACAAGTATCAATGGTGGATATCTCCACGTGAATGCAGGTCTAGGAGCAGAAGGTGATGGGATTGACTCCAACGGCTACTTAACAATTAACGGTGGAACTATTGTTACTATGGCTAACGACCGTAGCCCTGACGGTGGTATTGATGCTGATAGTGATATTATCATTAATGGTGGTACAGTGATTGCACTAGGAACGCGTAATGATGCTTCTTCTTCTACTTCTAAGCAGCCGTTTATTGAGTTGTCTTTTGCTACGACACAAGCAGTGGGAAGTATTATCAAATTAACAGACGCGGAAGGTAAGGAGCTTCTAAACCATACTGCGGAAAAGAACTTTCAAAGCGTAACATTTTCATCTGCTGACCTTAAGCTCAATACTGAATATCATCTGTACATGAATGGAGTACAGCAGCAATATACAGGAAATTCTTTTGGCATGATGGGTGGCGGCTTTGGTGGAAATCCTCCTACCGGTGGTAACGGACAAGCTGGACAAGGTACTCCTCCAACAGGTGAGCGTCCAGAAATGCCAGAGGGCACGCCTCCAGAAATTCCTGATGGTATGCAAGGAATGCGAGAAGGTGGCTTTAATCGAGATGGACAAAACACAACAGTAAGCGGTGAAGGCTCTACAGCATTCGTAATAACGAATTCTGTTCATAGCTTTTCAGGTATTTCCGAGGCGACTGACAATAACGATAAAACGAAAGTTACCTTTACCGTCAATAAAGGTGCTGGCATTCAAAGTGTAGCTTCGGGTGAAAGTATTGTATTGGAGGGAGTTACAGCAAGTGCAGCTGTTCCTGAAAGTGATATTCAGCTAACAGTAACAGATGTGCCTTCAGAGAACTATTCTGAAACGTATCTTCTATCTGAGTTGAAAGGTGACTTATCCAAAATTATGCCCAAGGAGGATGGGCAATATCGTCTTACCATTGCGGTAGTGTCCTCTAATGAAACATACACTGGGGTATCACAATGGCAATTTGCAATAGGTGTGTTACCCTTCACGGATGTGAAGTCAAACGACGCTTCTTATAATGCCATTAAGACTTTGTATGAAAAGGGAATTATGATTGGAACGAGCTCGACTCGGTTTTCACCAAATTCACCAGTAGCACGTGCAACTGCGATTACAACTCTTGGTAGACTTCTTAAAATAGAGCAAACTGAATCTAGCTCCTTCAATGATGTTGTGAAAAATAGCTGGTATAGCGGATATGTTGGTTGGGCAGTGGAAAGTGGACTTGTTATTGGCGATGGAAAAGGAAACTTCATGCCAAAGGCTAATCTGACTGCTGAGCAGATGAAGCTTGTTATATCGAGATATGTAGAATTGAGCGGATTAAATATTTCGGTAGACGATCTCTTCCCAAATACTCTTACGGGTACAATGACTCGCGCAGAGCTTGCGACTCTATTAAGTAAGCTGCTATAATCGCCTCGTGCTGACAATAGCATGAAAAGTATAAATGGAAATAGATTGTTGCATATGGCGACTGGGATTTATTTTTCAATTGAACCCTGCCAAAATGAGCGGGAGGCTCAAATCCCCTCGTCACACCAAAAACACCATTCGTATGAGGATGGTGTTTTTGGTGTGTGTAATCATGATTTCTAGTAATTTGATTTATGTAGGAGTTCCTTTATTTCTGTATTGAATTGTCTCCAACATGTAACTCGACTGCAAAATGTCGGGTTTTTCGTTCTTTTAAATTTTAAAATCTATGACACAGGATAATTGGATAAATATACTAATTTGTCATATGACAATATTGATGACAGCAGTAACTATTCTCTAAAATGATTTAATTATATAATAGATTGATAACATACAAATATGGAGATAGTGGGTTCACACCTCTTCTTCTTCCAAGAACAGTACGTATACGCTTTTCAAGTATATTTGTAGACGGACAGGTTATAAGTTAAGTTCATCACCCAGTGTAGTATAGTATATTGATTTTTTTTGATGAAAAGGGGAGAAACAATGAAAGAAAGAATTTCAATTCTATTAATGACTCTTATTATGGTATTCACGACAATCACACCCGGGTTGGTACCAAGAGCTGAGGCGGCAGGGGGGACAGTTACAAAGACCTACACAGCCACTGCTGATACGATGGAATTAAATGGTCAAGCGGAATATAACGGAATCTATGATCATGACGGCGATGCTATTCTCTATGTTGGAATGAGCAATAATGACGGCTTCGTCAATGTGCGCAATAGAATGGCTGCATCTTTTAATCTAGGTGCTCCAGAAGGGACTGTTGTATCAGCGGAGTTGGTCTTGACTGTTGCTACTGTATTAAGAGTCCCAGATCACACTTTGTACATGGAGGCAAGGGGTTCTGCTGCGAATAGTTTGGACCATAATTTTAATGGTTCCTTCCCCTCTGTAGATACAACTAGCCCTTATACAGATAAATTTACGGCGCAAAGCACTGCGGAAGTACCGATGGGTACGTATCTTCAGGATCAAAAGATTACACTAAACGTCAAGAGCTCTGTAGATGCCTTTACGGATGGTTCTGATCGCAATGTAACTTTTATACTTAACGGGAATGAAGCAGATATGGACAGCGGAAGATTCTTATTTTACTCCTTAGAAGCTTCTAATGCTGCATTCCGTCCGAAGCTAGTCGTTACTTATGAGACTGGACCGGTTAATAACCCTCCTACAGGAGCTTTCACAATTGTGGAGGGAGCAGCAACGAACACCAACACCGTCAATCTATCTGTAACAGGATCCGATCCTGATGCAGGCGATAGTGTTACCCATATGAGATTTGCCGATAGCGTTGCCAATTTATCAGCGGCATCTTGGCTGCCATTCAGCAATACAGCAACATTCAGTCTAAGCGGAGGAGATGGGTCGAAGACCATCTATATGCAGCTTATGGATTCCAACAATGGAGTCTCATCGAATTCTTCACAGACCATTCTATTGGATCAGACAGCTCCAACAGGAACAATCATTATTAATGATGGCGCTGCATGGACGAACTCGGCTACTGTCACCTTGAAAGGAACTTATACGGATGGAAGCGGCTCAGGAACTGATCAGGCGCGTCTCTCTAATATTAATGGCACTTGGCAGACCAGCTGGTTCAATATTGCTGACCTTAATGGGAGATCATGGGTCCTCCCGGCTGGTGAGGGAGCTAAGACCGTATATGTACAATATAAAGATAAAGTAAATAATTCGAGCAGCGGTGTTATTAGCAATGTGATTGCAGTAGATACGATCGCTCCTGATATTACGAATGTGGTAAATAATAAAGCATATAACAGCACAGTTTCTCCTCAATTTACGGAAGGCAGCGGATTGCTCAATGGGAATCCCTACACCAGTGGTACAACTATTACGCAGGATGGAAGCTATACGCTGATCGTCACTGATCCGGCAGGCAATAGTGCGACGGTGAGCTTCAAGGTTGATACGATAGCACCTGACGTGGTGGGAGTAGCGAATGGTGGTATATACAATACAAGCAAAACGATTACCTTTAACGAAGGGACAGCGACTTTAAACGGAGCAGCTTTTGTGAATAATACACAGGTTACAATAGGTGGTGTGTATACTCTAGTTGTAACAGATGATGCAGGCAATAAAACAACAGTAATCTTCGGGATTGATAAGGTAGCACCTATAGTGACGGGGATTGCCAACAATGGAAATTACAAAGCGGCTGTTAAAGTTTCCTTTAACGAAGGAACAGCAAAATTGAATGGTGCGCCGTTTGCCAGCGGGACGGATATTGATCAGGATGGCAGTTACACCCTGGTCGTAACGGATGAGGTAGGAAACGTAACTACCGTAAGCTTCAAGATTGATACAGTAGCTCCTACAGTTTCGGGTGTAACCGCTGGAGGAATATACAAAGCAAAGGTAACCCCGAGCTTTAATGAAGGAATGGCGACGTTGAACGGAGTTGCCTTTACCAGTGGCACGGATGTTGTACAGGATGGTGTTTACACTCTAGTCGTAACGGATGCGGCAGGTAATGTGGCAACCGTGAGTTTCGAGGTGGATAAGACCGCGCCAGTTGTGACGGGAGTGAGCGACGGTGATTTCTATAAAACGAAAGTAACCGTGGGCTTCAACGAAGGAACAGCAACATTGAATGGAGCGCCCTTTGCTAAGGATACAGAGATTGATCAAGATGGAGTCTACAGGCTCGTTGTCATAGATGCGGTAGGCAATGTAACAACAGTAGGCTTCGTAATTGATACGGTAGCTCCAGTGGTGACGGGAGTATCGGATGGCGGAGCTTACAAGATAAGTAAGACGTTAGATTATAACGAAGGAACAGCAACATTGAATGGGGCAGCCTTTACGAGTGGTACAGAAGTTACACAAGAAGGTATCTATACACTTGTTGTCACGGATCCCGCAGATAATGTAACAACGGTAGGCTTCACGATAGATAAGAGCGCTCCTGTTGTTACTGGAGTTGCGAACAATGGAATATTCACAACCAAGGTGACGGCAGAATTCAACGAAGGAACCGCGACGCTGAATGGAGTAGCCTATACGAGCGGTACAGAGATCGATCAGAACGACATCTATACACTAATTGTAACGGATGCGGCAGGTAATGTGACGACCATAAGCTTCACCATCGATACGTTAGCACCTACAATTACAGGAGTAAGCGAAGGTGGGGTTTATCAGTCGGTATCTCCTGAATTCAACGAAGGAACGGGAAAGCTGAATGGAACTACCTTTGTCAGCGGTACGGAGATCGTACTGGAGGGGGATTATACGCTGGTTGTAACGGACACCGCAGGTAATGCAACAACCGTTAATTTTAAGATTGACAATGTGGCACCTATGGTTACGGGAATAACGGAGGGTGAAATTTATAAATCGGTAACTCCCAGTTTCAACGAAGGAACGGCGAAGCTGAATGGAACTGCGTATATAAACGGTACAGAGATTGATCAGGATGGAACGTACACGCTGGTTGTAACGGATGCGGCAGGCAATGCGACAACCATTCAATTCCAAATTGATGCAACGGCACCAACGGGTACGGTCATCATTCAAGCAGGTGCAGAATGGACGAATGTGACGGACGTTACACTCTCTCTGACTAGCGATGACGGAAATAATGGCAGCGGTGTAGTGGAGATGCGCTTTTCTAGCAACGGAAGTGACTGGGGAAGCTGGGAGCCATCAGCGATAACAAAGGCTTGGAGTCCTATAACGGGTGACGGCGAGAAGACGGTATATGTACAGTTTAAAGACAAGGCTGGCAATGTGAGTGGAACAATCCATGATGTTATTAAGCTGGATCAAACAATACCTACTGGAACCATCATTATAAATAAAGGTGAAACCACGACAAGCAATAAGTTAGTGGCAGTAACTTTGACTTCTTCAGATGGCGCAGGCAGCGGTGTGACAGAAATGCGTTTTTCCGAAGATAATCTTACATGGTTGAATTGGGAGAATGTATTACTTGCGAAAAATTGGAGTTTAAAGGGTAGCTCGGGATTAAAGAAGCTTTACGTCCAATTCCGAGATGCTGCGGGTAATGTTAGTGTGGCCAATATGGCTTCAATTACTTACCAAGAAAGCTCTGGTTCTAACGGCGGCGGTTCTGGAAGTACGGGCAGCACAGGTAGCGTTCCTAGTGTGGATGCTGTCATTAGTACGGGCAGTAAGCCAGAGAATGTAGCTAAAGTTGATGTTGTTATTAGTACGGGCAGTAATTCGGAGAATGCAACTAAAGTTGATGTTAATATGGTAGAAGGAAAAAAGGTAACAACGGTCTTCTTGGAAGAAGCTCAACTTCAAGGATTGCTGAATGAATCGAGTGGCAAACCGGTTATTACTATTACAGTTCTTAACCATTCTGATGCCGTTCATTGGGAGATGAATGCTGAACTCCTACAAAGCTTGGTAAAGAAGAATGCAATCATTCAAGTGGTTACTGAAACCGCAGTATATACTCTTCCCTTAGATCAAGTTAGTGTTAATAAGTGGCGTAATCAATTAGGGGCTAATGTCCCTGTGCGGGATATGAAGATCAAGGTGGAACTGATTAATCTCCCTATGTCAGCATTTGACAATTTGGTTGATGAACAGATTTCACTTGTTGTGCCGCCAGTGAGTTTTTCTATTATAGGGTTATATGGGGATAAGGATATAGAATTAAATCAATTCGATACTTTTGTAGAAAGACGCATTGCAATACCCGCAGGGATGGATCTCACACGCATTACAACGGGAGTAAAGCTTATGTCGGATGGAACGATTGTTCACATCCCAACGAAGATAGTACATGAAGGTGGGCAAGATTACGCTAACCTTAATAGTATGACTAATAGCACTTATGGACTTATTTACAATAAAAAAACCTTTAATGATGTATCCGAACATTGGGCGGACGAAAGCATCAATGACCTAGCATCAAGACTTATCATCAATGGAGCAGACGAGCAACGGTTCTTACCGGATCGCGATATTACACGTGCAGAGTTTATGTCTATTATGATCAGAGCATTAGGCTTAAGCTCAGCTAACAAGACGTTTCATTTCAAGGATATAGAGGAGAAAGCATGGTATCATCAAGCCGTTCAGATCGGATATTCTTATGGGTTGGTCGATGGATATAGCGACGGTTCCTTCAACCCTAATGAGAAGATTACTAGACAGGAAGCGATGGTTATTCTATCTAGGGCAATGAAGCTTGTGGAACTGAATAAGGAGATAAATGTTACGAAGCAGCAAGAATTAATCAACCATTTCGAGGATAGTGAACAATTGGCATCTTGGGCTTATCAAGCTACAGCGTTAACCATTGAAGTCGGCGTTATTGGCGGTTACAAAGGCGAACTACGTCCTCTGCACAATATTACGAGAGCAGAAACCGCAGCAATCATTCAGCGACTTCTTCAAAAAGCCGAATTCATTTAATAAATAACTACGGCGAATTGTGGTTTTGCACAGTCACGGTTCGCCTCCACACTTTATCAGAAGAGACACCGTTTAGGTGTCTTTTTTGTTGTGGCGTGCCCAGAGGCACGCATTATCTAGTTGGTGAAAGTCCAACCGAAGGAGGGACCAAGCCACCTTCGTAGCTAGGATACCTGCGTATGGCGA
>NZ_JBNPWS010000027.1:0-71001 GCF_050433705.1 Paenibacillus sp. DS2015
CCGTCTCCTCCATCATTCCGTAACCATAAATATCAAAGGGGAGAGCTACAGAATTAAAGAAAAGAAAAAGGCTGGGTTTTTCAAACCAGATTCTACGGAAGATAAAGATTCATAATTGCTCGATGTAGGGAATTTTCAACTGCTACTTTTGGGGATTATTAAGTTGGTGTTGACATAGAGAACCAAGTCCTTTTATTATGAAGAAGTCTACCGAGTTAACCCTTTAAGAAGGAATCCATTTCAACGCATGCCATCACTCAGGCTCCTTCACCATGTAGATCATTCTGAAGGTATGACACCGGGTCAATATCGGGATAGTATGAAGACTTGATTCATCTATGCTCAAGAGCCCGTCCTATTTACCCAAGTAGTATTACTTAATTACGGAGCCATGAATCAAAAAAGTCCCGGTAGCCTTCCTTCATGACCCGACTTGAGAACTTCCCAAATGCATAATCCCGGTTATCCATTGAGACGTTAAGTGGTGACGCAGCCGCCATATTCACAAGCTCGAACCAATTCTTCTCGTTTCCTGAGAAGGCATGCTTCGAGCTGATATGGTCGTAACAAGGATGCTCTGGTTTAACCACGATTTTGCCCATCGCTAATGCTTCCGTAAGCGGCATAGCAAACGTATCAAATTTCGAACAGCTCCAATACACCTTCGATGAATTCATAAGCGCAAATATCTCATCCTGTGTTAAAGCGAACTGTAATTTCACATTGTCTGGAATATTATATTTCTTCATACTTTCTTTGTATCGTACTCCACCAAAGACCATAAATACTTCTTTATCTGGATTCTGCCGTGCATATTCCAGCACTAGATCTGGGCGTCTATTCTCCTCGTCTCTACCGATCCAGAGCACACGGTTCTGGATCACTTGTGATGGATCAAAGTGCCGTTCTGCTAAGGCTTCACTGAACCCAATGGGAATGACCGTCACATCTTCTACACCAAAGTTCCGATCCAGTTCACGTTTAAGAAATTCCGTCTGCACGACAGCTTTGTCAACCATCTGATAAAAGGGCTTCATCATCTCATAGCCCGTTAATGCCGGATCCGGGAAACTATGTGGAAAAAGAACACTGTTCTTAACGAACATCTTCAAATATGTAAACCCCGAAACGGTATAGATCACATGCTCAATGTTATGTGAATGAATCTGATCCAATACAATATCATAGTTCACTAAATCGCCCTTCTCATGCTCGTAACCCGGAAGCCAATCATGCCCACTTACATGGCGTTCAGGAGATATAAATACAATTTCCACACCTAGCTCCCTACCTATTTGTTGCAGACGATCCGCAAATACACGGGGCCCCTGCGCTTCTGTAAACTGAATTTTTCTCATGACCAAACCTACTTTTTTCATGAATTCCCCACCTATTCCTAATCAATATTCATTAGTATCACTATACCAGAAGACATGGGGAAACATTAAGTCGTTGAACCTTATAACAAACGAAAGAACAACGGCAATCTACTTAGGTAGACTACCGTTGCTCCTATTTCACTCTTATATTCACCTTATTCGTAGGAAGATGTTCTTGAACGGGGATGACACCTCCAAGTGCAACTGCCGCGTTCTTAACGGTATTCGTCACACTATGGAGTACTTCTCCGACATCATGGGCCGATTCGAGCAAAGGCTCTACGGCCTTTATCTTCCCTTTAACATCCCTCGTAATTTGATTCGCCGTATGAATTAGTTGTGTCGATTCATTCGTCAAGCCATGAACGGCATTCCGTACCTCAGCTAGTGTCCTGTTCGTCTCCTCTAATGAAACCGTGCCTTTTTGAAGTAGACGAACAAGATAATAAATACCTGTTGCAAAAGCAAGTGCAATCACGGCCACACTAATCTCAATAATCATGGACTACCCCTCCCTCTTATATATCCCATCCTATGTAGGAGGATTTGAGATTATTCGGATAGAGAGCAAAAAAGCTATGACTCTGTAGATTCTATAGGCGTTTTCGTGAAGTGATGTTCGATCTTTTTACTTATGAACAAGGATAGGCCAATAAACAAGAAGACATACAGCAATTGAAACGGATGCTCTACAAATCTCCTCAGATCATAACCAATATAAGATACATAAAATATCATGATAGCTTTGCCAAAAAACACAGCAATAAAAAAGGATCGAAGCCGCATACCCGCTACTCCCGACGCTATATTAATAACAACAAAAGGTCCTACGGGAAATATACTAAGTAGAAATACGTAACTAAAGGCATTTCGTCGAATCCATATCATACTTTTCTGAACCTTAGGTTTCTGAGCCCACTTCTGGAGATAAGGCGTTGACGCTACCTTGCGCACGACCATAAAAGTGACCAGACAACCACAGATCATGCCGATCCACGAATATAGGAATCCAAGCCAAAGTCCGTATACGGCAGCATTCACACCTACAATCACAAACGTCGGTAGTGGTGGAATGAAGGATTTCATAAATGTTAATAGAATGCCCGGCAAAGGGCCGAAATCTCGATATCGATCCAGTATTTCCTTTATATTCTCTTCTGTCAGAATCGACATGATATCCAGCGTACCCATCACTTTATACACCTACTTTAGCTCTATCATTTAGACTTTCTTATTCATTATAATCATTTTATCTGTAATCAACCTGTAAAGATATTTAATTTGTGTAAACATTGTAGCCACCTCGTGTATAATCGGTTACAGCTTCACAATAGATCATGGTAAACTGAAGATCAGACTAGATGATGCAGGGAGGTAAGCATGATGAACGATGCAGAGCATGTACAACTTGAAAATATATTAATTCTAGATCGAATGAATGACCTAACGGTAAGCGACGCACTCTACCCATTTGCTTTAGACGAACTTCTATGCAGACATACAGGGAAAGGCGGACCCGCCGTATGCCATATTTGGCGTCATCCTAGAGCCTTTATTATGGGGCTCCGTGATAGTCGATTGCCACAAGCAGAGCAGTCAAGACAATGGCTTGAATCACAAGATTATGAAGTTGCCATTCGCAATTCAGGAGGTGCAGCTGTTCCATTAGACCTCGGAGTCGTCAATATTTCGCTGATTTTACCCAAACAAGCTCAAGCCGATCTTCATTTCCACCGCGATTTTGAACGGATGTACAAGCTCATTCAACTGGCTCTAATAGAAACAGGTTCCTATGTTGATAAAGGCGAAATCGCCGGAGCTTATTGCCCAGGCGATTTCGATTTAAGTATTGCTGGACGCAAGTTCTGTGGCATTGCCCAACGCCGCCAAGCACACGCTTACGTTGTACAAGCGTTTGTCATTGCCGAAGGCTCAGGTCAAGAACGAGCCCAGCTTGTGCATGAATTCTATAAGCAAGCTACTACAGGTGCAGATAGCTTAGATGATTATCCGCAAGTAGTAACGAATAGCACCGCAAGTCTAGAGGAATTAACGAACATGAAGCAAGGCGCAGCCCATACCTTCGCCGATGCTGTGAAACGAGTCATTCAGAGTCATCAGACACCCTCTGTTTTAACGGATACAGCTAGCAAGCTATACTTACCCGCAGTATGTGAAGTTCTAAAAATGACTAAGACACTACGTACCCGCTATGAAGTGAAGTCGTAGAGATTTACTGCCCTTTCTTACTGCTCCACCTTATCCGGTGCTTCAATATTCTTCCTAGGTGTTCCCGTTAGCCCATATTCTTCATCATAGGCGTCAAATATCTTTCGAGCCACGGGAGCTGCACTTTGAGAACCGAACCCTCCCTCAGGGATCACAACCGCAATCGCCAGCTTAGGGTTATCACGAGGAGCAAAGGCTATGAATATTCCGTTATCTCTCATTGTTCCTTTGGCATCCTGTTGAGAAGTTCCTGTCTTCCTAGCATAATCATAAGGAAAGCCATCAAAGGCAGCTAAGTTTTGCGTGTTCATTCCTTGTATAACTTCACGCCAGAAACTTTGATCAAATTGCACTTCATCTAATATTTCTGGTCCGAACTTTTTAACCGTCTTCCCACTTTGATCTTTGATTTCGCTCACCAGTTGCGGTTTAATCCGCTTGCCTTCATTTGCTAACATGGCGGTGTACTGTGCTAACTGTATTGTCATATATTGACCCTGTTGACCGAATGATGCATAAGATAACGCCGCTAAATAACTGCCCGCCTGTTCAATATTCTTATAACCGAGTCTACCTAGATACTCATTCGGTAAATCTACGCCCGTGGAGACACCCAGACCAAATTTTTTCATATGTTTATCCCATACGCCAATTCCTTGCTCACCCGGATACTTTCTGTTCAACCTCTTACCTACCATATCGACCATAAAAGCATTCGATGATTCCTGAATGGCACGTGTAGGATCAATTTGACCAATGACATGACCCGAGGAATTCCTGATCGCTGTCTCATGCCCTTCTTTACCGATGTATGCGACACCTTGATCTGAATAATAGTCATTTATACCGAACAAGTTTTCTTCCAAACCAATCAGTACGCTGAGCGGCTTAATCGTCGATCCAAGCAGCAACATAGAATCAAGACCATTCCCAGATTTACCCGAGCTGATTGGGGTAATCGTGCCATTCTGATAATTGGCTTGTATCTTCTCCCAATCCTCGGTAGAAATGTTCTTACTTCCTGACGATCTCCACACATTCGTATCGTAGTCTGGCATGCTAGCCATCGCAATGATATTGCCCGTGTCCACTTCCATAGCTACAGCGTATCCTGTAAGAGCATTAGGCTGAGGCTTACTACTATTGGAGCGTAATAAACGGAGCTGGTCCATAATAGCAGTCTCAGTCTTTAACTGGACATTCTTATTAATGGTCATGTAGATATCATGACCTTTCTCAGGCGGAACCACATTCTCTACACCGATCGCCATATTCTGGGGATTGATAGCAACCTCGTTATACCCATTCTTTCCTCTCAAATCATCCTGAAAGGTCATTTCCAAGCCATCGAAACCGACAATTTCATCCTCCGTATACGTTAACCCTGGATCATTGACAGCCTCGGGGTCTCTTTGAAGCGCATCGATTAGACTATATTTCTGTGATCCATCTGAATCCTTCGCTTTCTCGGAGCTTTTGAAATATTTAATATAGCCTACCGTCTGTGTCGCTATCGTGTCTGGGTGATAGTGACGAACACTCTCCTCTACGATATCAATACCCGGGAAATCGGCCTTATGCTCAGAAAAATAAGCAACCTCTTCATCACTCAACTCAGCCTTAATTCGGCGAGGAGCAAATCCTGAAATCTTAGTAGATTCTAAATCCATAGCACTGACAATGTTGTCCTTCGTGAGCCTCTCCGCTTTAGGATCACCCAGATCATTAAATATCTTCTCCATATCCCCAGCTAGTTGAAATGCTTCCGGTCTAACCCTAGCCTTATCTTTCTTAATAGCTTTATCTTTATTCAAGCTGTAATCCTTCTTCAGTGTTATAAAAAGGGATTGCATCGGAGTTGAATAGGCAATAGCCGTATGTGTTGCATCATAAATGGTCCCTCTTACAGGTGGCAGCGCAATAATCTTCACCCGATTATTCGTTTCCTTGATGGCTAACTTAGGGCCTTCTACAAATTGGAGAACAGCCAGTCTTATAATAATGATGCAAAAAATAAAGAATGTACTGAAAAAGAATGCATTAAGTCGTAGATTGAAACTCTTGTTGTCCATATCCTGATCAGAACGATGATTTGAAGTTAACATTCGTTTTCTCCTTTACAACATATAAACCTGAAAGGGATATATGGAAATATGAATATGCGACTTAGATATGTAATCTGTAATTGGATATATTCGTATTACTAATAACGCCAATTGTACCATACCTTTCAACATATTTGGTAAATAATAGACTCTCATTCTTGGGGATTTACGACAATAACCTAAAGAGCGGTCCACCCTATGATTTCATAGTGTGGACCGCTCTTTGTTCAAACACTTTTATAGTAGACAGATGGCCTTCCAAGCTAAGTCCCGTCACACTTGTCTTGTCTTGGCTCGATTTAGTAATCCGCCTCTAAATAAAACTACATTATGGCTTATCGAAGTAACCAACAGCGATGGCATGATCAATCATGAGTTTAAAGAATGCCTCATTAGGTTCCTGGCATGTCACATTAGAGGGCAATAAATACTCGCTCGTCTGTGGACAGGTGTATCTGTAGATGGAGTTTTTCGCGCCATCTCCCTCTAATTGGGCCATCGCTAGCTCCAATCCAGCCTGTTCCTTTGGTTGGCTACTATCTAATACCCACGCTTCGTACGCTGTCCAATCCAAAAGGGTGATGTCATACCCATATTTGTGAAAGAATCCGATCATTTCTTCATATGGAATTTGTATAGGATTGCAAATATGAAACATCTTCCCTACCGTATCCTCATGATGCATCAATGCCGTAATAGCTTGTCCAGCGTAATCGATTGGCGTAATATCAACCTGCCAACTGACCTGAGGTGCCTTTTTCAACAATAGCATTCCTTTGAGCATTCTATAGAATGCATTACTATCAATATTGCTCTGAAATGCTCCTGTACGAGAGTGACAGGATAAATTGCCCACACGGTATACCGTTACCGCAACGCCCTCTTCCTGACAAGTTCTGACTACGAGCTTCTCCGCTTCAAGCTTGCTGTTCGTATATACATTCTCAATGCTCACCGTATAATCGTAAGTATCATGATCCATAAATGTCTGCCACTGATCACTCGATGCCAAGTCTTCTGGAATTCCTAATGTAGATACAAAGTGAAAGCGAATATGTGATTTCCTTCTGGCGATATCAAGAAGTCGATTCGTACTCTCTACATTAACTCTGGCAAAGTACTCAGGTTCTCCGAAGTGTTTCACTTCGGCTGCGCAGTGAATAATCGAATCAATCTTGTCATGCAATATAGCCATAACCGTATCATGTATCCCTAATTGTTCTTTCTCCAGATCCCCTTGTACAGCAACAATTCGCCCATCCATCTTATTTACAATACTACTTCCAAAATAAGACCTCATTGTGTCTGTCAGACGCTTGTATGGATCTTCAGAACCCGATGAACGGACCAAGCAGTAAATGACAGCCTCGGTAGTATACAACAGCTCATACAGTAGGTGTGAACCCAAGTAACCCGTAGCTCCTGTTAATAAAATATTCTGATAGATGTATTCATGAGTTACCCTTGGGGTATTCGCCATAAATGAACGAGGAAATTCCTCTAAGTCTTGAATCAGGGAAGGATCGATTACACTGTCATGGATCACAACAGTGGACTTTAGTTCGAGAACTCTTTCTGCCAATTGTGCAATGGTAGGAAAGGCGAAGAAATCGTTTATTTTTAAATTTGGAAACTTAGGCTTTAATATAACGAGAATCTCCAATATCTTCAGTGAATGCCCTCCAACTTCGAAGAAATCATCATGAATACCGATGCGTGTCCGTTTGATCGCTTTCTCCCAAGCCGCTGAAATTTCTTGCTCCAGTTCATTTCGAGGAGCGTCATAATGCGTATTCTCCTCTTCCACTACCTCCACTTCATACACCGCAAGCTGTTTGCGATCTATTTTACCCGTAGGAGATACTGGCATCACTTCCAAATAACCGAAGTGACTCGGAATCATATAGGCCGGCACCTTCGTGCTTAGAGATTGGACGAGTTCATGCTTGCCTATCGCATCTCCATCCTTTGAAGTATAAAAGGCAACCAATATTTTCGTTCCGTCCGCTTCTTCTTTGGCAATGATGGCAACATCTTTGATATTATCGAGTTTGGCTAGGTTATCCTCTATTTCTCCAATTTCGATCCGATATCCTCTGATCTTAACCTGTAAATCCTTTCTGCCCATGTACTGTATGCCATTCTCCGTTAATGTGACCATGTCACCCGAACGATAATATCTTTTGCCGGAATTCGGGTTCATAGGATCGGAGACAAATACTTCATCTGTCTTTGCTTGTTGATTCAAATAGCCCTTTGCCATACCTATGGAACTGATCAGCAATTCCCCCATAACGTTCAATGGACAAAGTTGATTATTCTCGTTCACAATAAGCACTTCGTAATTCGAGATTGGTGTCCCGATACAAATGTTAGATAATTGATCCGGAACTTCATAATCAATAGTATGCGTGGTCGTCACGACCGTTACCTCTGTAGGACCATATGCATTTACGATGATAGGTCTGTGATTAAGCTTCTTCTGGAATACCCGAACGGACTCCCCAGTCAAAGCTTCGCCGCCAATGACAAGACTCTTAATCTGGCTGTGCTTCGGTGCGTCCTCATCACTGAGATATGCGGATAACTGATTGAAGAATACCGTAGGCAGAATACCAATACGCGTTGCCTTGACCTCTTCAATAGCTGCTGTAAATGATTCAATCGAGAAACGCTGTTCATTGGAAAGTAAATGTAGCCTAGCACCACTACTTATCGAACTAAATATGTCATATACCGATGCATCGAAGCTAAAGGTAGAATACTGCATGATCACATCTTCTTCGTTCAACTCCAGGTGATTCATCGTTGCAGTGGCAAGGTTAATAACACCTGCATGCGCGATCATAACCCCTTTAGGCTTACCTGTAGAGCCCGAAGTGTAGATCACATAAGCCAGATCGTCTCCATCTATCTGTACATCGATAGGATCCTGAGGATACAAATGAAGTTGAGTATCTATGCAGAAGACCGCATCGTCTGCACCATGTTGATCCAATAACACGTCTAACCTGGCTGTATAGTGATCTTTTGTAATGATAAATTTAGATTGTGTATCCTTTATAATGTAGGCATTCCGATCGTCTGGGTGCTCTGGATCAAGAGGGACATATGCTCCACCAGCTTTCAGAACACCAAGCATCCCTATAATGGCTTCGATACTTCTCTCCATGAATATGGAGACAAATCCACCTTTAACAAGCCCTTTAGCTAACAACATATGAGCTACTTGATTGGACAATTGATCCAACTGGCTATAAGTTAAGCGCGTAATTCCAGAAGAAAGAGCTATTCTATTGGGAAAACGACTTAACACCGATTGAAGCATCGCGGGAACGCTCATCGCAAGCGGAAGCTCCATTGCTGTATCGTTAAGTACATCATAGGCTTCCACGTCTTCTTCAGTCAGCATTGGTATACTTCCAATAGAAATATCCTCCGTCACCATTGCAGCCTTTACAATGTACTGGAAGTGACGCGCAAATTTACGAATAGTGCTCTCTTTGAACAGATTTTTGTGATAAGCAATGTGGATCACCCATTGGCCTTCTTCTTCCTGTACAGACCAGTTTAGTGAACTATCCTCAAGCATACTATCCACACCATAGATCGTCTTCACAATGGCAGATTGCCCAACCATTTCTTCAATTACCGAGACGGGTAAGCTGGCCGCATAGGTATGTTCCAATTTATCTGAAATCTGTGTAAACAATTCTTGAAATGAAATATTCCCTTCACAAAACGTCCGGAACGGTAATACATTTCCTCTGCTATCTTTTACGCCTATTACCAGATCTTTCTCACCTGTCATTCTATACAGAAACGCTATATAGCAACTAAGCATCCAACCATGCATATCACTTCGATCTTTAAACTTGTTGATCTTCTCTGCATCTACATTCAATAAAAAGGTTGTTTGCTGCACCTCTCTAACCGTGGGGTGTTTAGGGAAATCCGTATATATATCGAATGTGGATAGAGGAGCCTTAAGCTCCTCCAACCAATATGTCTTGATATGCTCTGCCATCAACAAAGTATTCACAGTATCCGCTCCTTACCTATATCTCTATCTTTTCTATCTATCTTTTCTATCTCTCTATCTAGAATTGCAGTGAATAAGAAACTCATGCTATTATTTGTGACTGTCATTCGCAGACGACACGTCATTACTAAATCTTCAATCCGTCGACTAGGACTTCTAGTTCATCAGAAATATGATTCAAATGCTCCGCTGATTTGACAAGTTTATCAGAGGAAGAGCGTTGTTCCTGAGCTCTTTCCATAATCTGATCTGCGACTACTGCATTCTTCTCTGCCAATACAGCAAGTTGCTTGATCGAGGATGTGACCTGTTCTGTCTCTGCCACCATTTCCTCCGTTGCAGCAGAAACCTCTTGAATCTGACTTGTAACGGACTCCGTAGCGACTAATATTCCCTCAAACAACATACCCGTTTCTTTCACAATCTCAATACCTACTTCTACGTTCTGTTCGCCCTCGTTAATCGCCGATACAGCTATTAATGTTTCTTGTTGAATATGATGGACTAGCTCTGTAATTTTCTCAGCTGATTTCCCCGACTGTTCAGATAACTTCTTCACCTCGTTAGCAACAACTGCGAATCCCCGTCCCTCTTCTCCTGCTCTAGCCGCTTCAATGCTGGCATTTAAAGACAGAAGGTTGGTTTGTGAGGCAATCTCTGTGATGACTTGTACGATCTCACCAATTTCTCCAGAACGCTTCTGAAGCTGTTCAATTGAAATCACCGAATTTAAGACAGATTTCTGAATCGAGTCCATCTGGCTCATCACTCTACCTACATTGTCACTACCTTGCTGAGACTGTTCTCTCATTTGCATAGACGTATCCGTTAACATCGTGTTGCTTGCAGCAATCGTACCTACTCCTGAGGAAATTTCCTCAAGTGACGTCACACTCTCCGATATAGACTTACTTTGCTGAGATACCCGTTCCGATATCTCCTCAATATTCGTCGTAATTGCCATGGAGTTCGCATGACTATCCTCCACAGTAGAGAACAACATTTTGGATTCCTCAGCTGATTCTGTAGATACCGTTTTGATTGTCGTTACTAAGCTATTTATATTATTTACGGTCATATTAAACTTCTCGGCTACCTTACCAAGTTCATCTTTACCCGTTGCTAATTGAACACTAAAGTCTCCCTGACTTAGCTTATCCAAGGCGCCCATCAAATCTTTCACCGGAGCAAAGGTTCGCTTCAAAGTGAAATATTGCATCGTTATTATAACGATCAATGTCGCTAGTAAAACTAGTGTCGTATATTTAACTAATTCTTGCTTACCTTCTGCAATTAAGCTTGCATCGATATCCATGGCCATATATGCGAATACAGTTCCTGTACTATCTTGAAGGGGGGAAAGTACCGTTACCCAATTCCCATAATCATCGTTATACGGTTTAGTGAAGGTCATCTGCTTCGTCTTCATCATGTCCTTAAGAGCATTTACGATAAGGGTAGGCTGATCATACATGTCTCCTAAATGCATACCCTCCGCTTCAAAGATATCTAATATGGCTGTTGGAAAAGCAATATTAGACGTTTTATAGCCGTCCTCAAGTTCAGAACCATAGATATATCCTTGTGCAACGTTAGGGTGTACAATGGACAATTCATCAAATATCCCCATTAATTTCTTCTGAATGGGTGAATTACGGTCAGTGTTCGCCTTTGCCTCTGCTGCCTCTTCGGGTGTTACTTTGTTGATCCAAGCAGTCATAATTTTTTCTGAATCTGAATTTAATTGATTTGTCAGAACCCGTCCCTGAATATAATTACTGGATGCAATTAATATACTGCCTGTCAAGATGATGAATAGACTCGTCAAAAGCATATTTTTAGTAACAATACTTCTTTTGGTGAAAAATCCAAATAATTGTGGCAACTTCATTTCCTATCTCCTCTTGTTATGTAATTTACTTTGGTTTAGGTAATTCGGCTGACTATATAGACAAATCTACGTAATACTAAAATACCCCCTTTACTGATCGTTCCATAAATATTCTGCTAAAAATCCAAAAAAAAAGATGCCTATATCGCAAAAACTGCCATAGGCACCACCAAATCAAGTGCAACTGGCTGACATTTCCTCGAGGAAGTAGTCCCTATAGCTTTGCGTCACTACTTTTCAGTAGTTTTGCCGATATGCTTTTCCAAGAACTAGAAACAGAATAGTTCCATATTACTACCGTTTTGGATATTTTTCTACACACTTTCATTATTTTCTGAAAATATTGTAAAATCTTTCCGTTACAATCATACTTCTTGAAAAAAAGCAGAAAAAAAGTAGGACCATGGGTATCCTGCTCCTAACGCCAACTCAAGGATTAGATCTCTTCACCCAACTACACAAGAACCATAGTACCTATATATTTACGAGCCTCCGCTGTTAACAACAGTACGATACATGGTCCTTCACCTGCACCCATAAATGTCACTTTAGCCCCCTCATCGGACCGTGCCACAGAATATCTTGATTTCATGGCTCACGAAGGGGCGGAGACCATACATATTTGCTAAGTCTGGAACAGTACCTTTTCATTATACAAAAGCGCTACTATAGACACTGCATACTGCATCATAAAAGGCATAATACAACACCAAAAAGGCACCCCGATGAGTGGATGCCTTTTTGGTGCCTTTCGCATGTTCTACCATGGAGCTATAGACTTATGAGCGATCTGTAGCCTTAGAATAAATCCATACTTAAGTAACGCTCACCTGTATCAGGAGCGATACATACTACTCTTTTACCTGCGCCTAATTTCTTAGCTACCTGAATCGCCGCATAGACAGATGCACCTGAGGACGGGCCTACCAGCACCCCTTCCAAACGCGCTAAATCCTTCATCATTCCAATCGCATGTTCATCCGAAATTTGAATAATTTCATCATATATATCTGTGTTTAGGATACTTGGCACAAAACCCGGGCTTGTTCCCACCAATTTATGTGGGCCCGGCACTCCTCCTGATAGAACTGGCGATCCTTGCGGTTCAACCACAGCAATGTGAATATTCGGTAAAGCCTTACGCAACGTCTCGCCTGTACCGGTAATTGTCCCCCCAGTACCTGCTGTAGCTACGAACGCATCAAGCCGGTGCTCCATCTGCTCCAGAATTTCCGGCGCTGTCGTCATCCGATGGATATCAGGATTAGCTGGATTCTCGAATTGTTGTGGGATGAAACTGCCCGGAATCCCTTCCTGTAGCTCCAGCGCCTTAGCAATAGAGCCTGGCATTCTTTCGCTACTTGGCGTCAAAACCACATCCGCACCGTAAGCTTTCAATATATTAATTCTTTCCTTGGACATGTTATCCGGCATGATCAGAATCGCCTTATACCCTTTGGCTGCTGCAATCATCGCAATCCCAATTCCTGTGTTGCCACTCGTAGGTTCAATAATCGTTCCTCCGGGGGTTAGGAGACCATTCTTCTCAGCCGTATCAATCAGATTAAACGCAGCTCGATCCTTCACACTTCCCGAGGGGTTAAACATTTCTAACTTCACATATACATCAGCGGCTCCATCCGGAACCGTACGATTCAATCTCACCAATGGCGTACGTCCAATAAGTTCTGTTATATTCTGAGCAATAAGCACTGTTCATCTCTCCTCAGCTGTCTGGCTTTCTTACAATAAATTTAATTATTAGGATAACATAAAGCCTAGCGATATACTAGGAATAATCCAGATCTCATTCAGCTTTCCAAATATACAACAAACGCCTCATCAAAGAACGCCCCAACAGATCGTTCGAGATTCAGATCATCAAAGTGGGTCCCTTTGCTTTGATACATTTTAAAACTAACGGGTTTAAGGTCCTTGTAATATCGCTCTCGCGCTGCAACATAATCGGATTCTTCGACTTCCTTTTTTAGATGACTAAAATACGTTTTCCCTTGATCCCCTTCATGATCAGCACGTGAATGAAAGATCTCCTTCACTTCGATAACACTTGAATTTAATAATACTTCATACTCAGCCTCTTCCTCTTGGCCATCCCATGAGTTCTGTTCCTTGGCTATATAAATATATTTATCGGTACGTGTATCTTTATATCGTTTTATTTCTGAAAATGCGTTAAGACCCATATTGCCCAACATATCGCCATTCAGCGCCTGATCGCCATTAAATTTCATGTTGACTAATCCATCCTTATACAGGATGAGGGCAAGGTCAGAATCCACCATTGAATAACTTATCTCATTAATCCCGCCAAGTAACTCAGGAACTCCATCAAAGTTCAAATCTATTAAGATGTAATCTCTATCCGGTCTGGAACTTAACGTATTTACCCAAATCAATCGCTTTGCGAATTCTTGTTTAGCCAATTGTACCGCCTTCATTTTAGCTAATTCTTGCCTTTTACTCACAGGTAATGTTTCATACTTAACAGAGGCATCGCCCCTCACAAACAAGTTATCGCTAATCTTATAGAACACAACACCCTTTTCCTTTTTCATTTGAAACACGCCGACCTCTTTACCCTTTTTCAACGCACTGCTTGTTTTTTTCATGTTAGAACCGCTAATAATGTATGTCGTAGTATTCTTCAGAATGGTTACTTTACCGATATGTCCTTCTTTTAACAGAATGCCTCCCCAAGGTATCGAAACACTTGAAGATGCGGAAGGCTGATTATATGCAAGTGCTTCATTGCTAAAGGGAACTACGAGCAGTAGCACAACTAACCAAGACAGCATTCTAATTTTTTTCATATATACGTCTCCTTCAACCTATCCATTCACATAAGAATGAGCAACCTTCATAGAGGTCGCTCATCTTCATCTATATGTGTTCTGTCCTAATATCATTTATTCTTATATGCCTTTATTTGTTTTTCCGTTAAACTTCCGCCCTTTCGGTTATACTCAAGGAGCCTCCATGACTTTTTACCACTAACGCTAACCTCTTTTAGAAAAGCATAACCTACCGTGGGTGGTCCATAGATCTCTGCACTTTCTAGGACAGCCTTCTTCACCGCTGAGGTCCATAACTCCATAGGCAAAAGGTATTTCCCTGCTGATTTCACATTCTCCGTGTAAGGAAATTGATAGTTGGTAAAGTTCACATAATATAATCCATTTCCTAAGGCATAAAGTTTGTTCACCTGAGATGAAATCGGTCCATCCACTGCATTCTTCCCATAGTCTCGCATGAAAAAGTAACCATCCTTATACCTAACCAATTCCTGCTTATATTCACCCGTCTTTATATAATCCTTAGCTGCAATCGTACGTCCAAATAACTTCTGAGTCAGTTTGTTCACTTGTTTCGCAGAGTATACGTTATAGGTATAGGATACATCTTCATCGCCTATCGCTTCAATTTCAACCATGAATTCCTTCGGAATAGCCCTCGACACTGGCGTTAAGTCTTCACTAGTAAATATTACATCATCAGAAAGGAATCCGTTACGTATGTATTCCATGATCTCAAAGTCCGACATCTTCTTAACTACAATCGGGTCATATTCAGCAGTGAAATAATACAAGAAGGAGATGAGTTTGCTCTTGTCCGCTGTATTCAGTTTTGGATAGGTGTTCTTGAAAGAGGAAGCACTTGTTGCTGCTGATACAACCGAATGTACAGTTCCACTAAAGCATAATGTTGCAATGAATAATAACGCCAGCACCTTTTTCATTGAAATCCTCCATTTTCTGTCTTCTGCTATTTTGCTAGGTACATATATAACTCCCGTAGTATAACAAATTACCCATCTACCTGATAGGATATGATTACCATATATAGGACGATAGCATTGCTTTTTCTTCTGAAAAAGTGAGGAATAAATATATTTAGATCAGCTTTATGAAGAGCTTCGGCCATATTTTGATAAGGTAGGTATGATGAAAACGCCGAGTTCATAATGTGGAATACCGAGTTAGGCAAACTTAACATGTCAAACAAATCAAATCCGCAATTCTTATCTTTGCAATTTAATTAATTGAGTCTGCTAATTTAGCAATGTACTTCATTAGAATATTCATTTTAGAAAATGGGGTTATATGTTATATTAGTTATTGACCAATGGAAGAATTGACCATAAAATTATTAATAATACATATTATATATTTATTAGAGCAGTGAAGGGAGGCTATAGTTAATGAAGATAACTAGCATACGCGGATATCTGGAGGACTTCCTTAAGAAAAAAGGCGCAACGATTAATCAGTTTTCAGAAATATCCGGAGTTAATTCGGGTACGATCAGTAATATTATCAATGGTAATCGTCCTATTGCCATGCAGCAACTAGACCGTATCACGGATGGCATGGGACTTGCTCAAGGTACTTTTTATGATTTATATGTGGAGGAGTGCTTCTTACAATCCTCCCCTAATTGGCGTCGTATTCGTCCGTTTATATATCGTTGTGTGGAGCTGGACAAGCTGGAGTGTATTCAACGCGTGGTTGGGATAATGATGGATAATCTATCCTATACTAACGCATTATTTGATACAGCAGAAGATTTTTTTAAGCAAGGGAAGCACGCAGCAGCTGTGATGCTTTATGAGAGCGTGGTTGAGAGTGAAAAGTACCAGCATTCGGAGCGATTGGCTCTTTGTCAGTACCGCTTATTTACTATTGCTTTGGGTGACGACCAGGACTTGAATTTGCGAACTGCTGTGCAATTTGAAGGTTTTGTTGATCGGCTTGATGAAGTGGACCAGCTTGATGCACTGAAGGATTTAGCGAATACATATATTTCATTGCGTCGCTGGGAAAAGGTAGAGCAATTGGCCAAGGAAATGGGGAATAAAGCATCTATTCAGTACAAACACAGATATGAGGAGGCTAGAAAAGAGGAACTTCATAAAGAGCCCAGCATGCCGTTATTTTCATATATCTTATATTCTCATGTACTATGTTCATCCGTTTGTGATGAGCGCGGAGATTATGACCAAGCATTATATTATGTTTCTCTTTACTCAGATATGAGTTGGGTACAAGAGGATACACAGGAAGCATTACAGTTAATGAATCAATGTAAAGGTTGGGCGAAGGCTAATACCTATCTCTATAAGCTCATGAAGGGAGATATTGAGGTACTTCCGGAATATGTGGCATATATTGAACAACAGGAAGATGAAATTCTTCCAGCTTTATTTAAGATAATTCAAGCCGCCAATCTCTATCAGTTTAACGTCGATGATATGCTGTTACACTTTGAAAAAGGTATTTCTTCTTATAGAGATCGACATGAGGAAGTAGGAACCTATAACCGGCAAGTTATAGCGGATCGATATGCTCACTTTATGGCCGAGGTGGCTTTCTATTATCTAAGCAGAAAAAAATATGATATAGGTATAAATTGTATTTTAGAAAGTTTGGAATCTTCTGTTAAAATTAATTGTGAATCTTGTATTATCAGGTGTGTTGGTTTGTTCGAGCAATTCCGATATGCCACATCCTTTGAATCACAAACGGAATATCAAAAATTGATAAGTGAGGTGCAGAGACACAATGAGAAGAAAAATGGCTTCGCTAGTGGTAACATTTAGTTTATTGATAGTACTCCTTCCAGTGTTGAGTTCTGGCTCAGTTTCAGTAGGGATTGTTATTACACCTCTTACCCATGGTTCCGGAGGATGGTAATTGAAAGCGACAAATAATAAATTAGGGCGTTCTCGGAGTAATCCGAGAGCGCCTTTTTCGGCACCGTATAGTTATTAGTAATGCAATTTGGATAAAAACCTATATTTTGACATTTACCTCTAAGATGTTACATAGGGAGGTAGTGTTGATGATGAATCCGGAACTAATCCTAAAGCGAATAGATAGTGCTAGAGTGAAACTTTATCAGATGGAGAAGCAGCACGGCGGATTTCTACACCCAAATGTGATAAAACAGTCTATGAGATTAGATGAATTAATCAATATGTACAATAGGCTCTACTTGAAAACGAAAAATTGAACTACATATCATTTGTTGTTCGGTATCATAGGGATGAATATTAAGAATCAAATTAGAGGAAATGCTTTAACCGGACGACAGCTAAACATAGTTGGACATTACAATTGATCTGAGACCATATTGAACAAGCCTGCCAACGTACATTCTCCATTCGGGGAACATCCAAACTTATGCATCGGATGAATTTAAGTTATACCAAACCAACATATACCTTAGCTACGGCAGGTGAAGCCAAGCAAGCTTATGCTAAGATAGATCGAACATTAAGCAGAACTGCTCTCATGAAATCAGAATTGACAGTGACGCTACCCACAATTTCGATATTGTGTTTTTTGATATCCAAACTTTTCAACTGATCTGTAAGGACAACGCCCGTGAATACAAGTCCAGCCGGAAGAGGAACTTCGAAGGCGTAATCCTTAGAACCCTTGGTGATTGGACATACAAAGGCAAAACCAGTTAAATCATTGAAATCTGTATCCGATAATACGATTGCTGGACGACGACCAGCCTGTTCATGTCCGGCTTGCGGATTGAAATTAAGCCATACTAAATCACCTCGTGCTGGAGTGGTCAAATCAATTCGTCCCCTTCAATGCCTAACTCGAATTCTTCATGCCGCGGTGCGTCAGGCTTGATTCTTGAGAGAAGTATTTTTAAATGATTACGCAGTTCCTCATTGGATTCTTGTGGTTTCGTCGTAGGACGTAAAAGAATGTCATTCTCAGGTGTCACCATAATCAGCATTTCTGCTCCGTCTTCAAGATTAAGACGTTTCAACAATTGGTTCGGAATACGCACTGCACTACTGTTACCCCATTTCCTGAGCGTAGCGGTTGTCATCATAGTCACGTCCCTTCCTGCCTTTCTATGCCTGCTGTTATAGGTTAAAATATGGCTATACCAATAAAGGGAGACGACTACTAAGATGAAGCAAGAAATAATTGAACGATTTACTTCCTATGTGAAGGTTGATACACAATCCAATGAAGACAATAATACCTGCCCTACGACACCTGGACAGCTAACGCTTGGACATATGCTAGTTGAAGAATTGAAGACGATTGGGATGAAGGAAGTAACTATGGATGATAATGGCTACGTTATGGCCACCCTTCCCTCCAATACAGATAAGATAGTAACGACGATCGGGTTTCTAGCACATCTAGATACAGCAACTGACTTTACAGGAACTAACGTAAATCCTCAATTAGTTGAGAACTACGATGGTCAAGATGTGACCTTGAATGAACCCTTACAGGTTGTTCTTTCCCCACGTCAATTCCCCAATCTCGCCAACTATATCGGTCATACGTTAATTACGACAGATGGTACGACACTACTGGGTGCTGATAATAAAGCGGGAATCGCTGAAATTATGACGGCTATGGCTTACCTTATTGTTCACCCTGAGATAAAGCATGGTACCATCCGCGTTGCCTTTACACCTGATGAAGAGATCGGTAGAGGACCTGCCAAATTTGACGTTGCTGCATTTAACGCAACCTACGCCTATACTGTCGATGGTGGCCCACTTGGTGAACTAGAATATGAGAGCTTTAATGCAGCGGCTGCCAAGATTACGATTAAAGGAAATAATATTCACCCCGGTACTGCCAAAGGCAAGATGGTCAACTCTGCCAAAATCGCCATGGAGCTACAAAGTAAACTACCTGCGGATGAAGCGCCAGAGCTAACCGATGGTTATGATGGTTTCTATCATTTACTTTCCATTCACGGTGATGTTGAACAGACTAACCTCTACTACATTATTAGGGACTTCGATAAAGATCAATTTCATGCAAAAAAAGAAAACTTGAAACAAATCGTAACTGAACTCCAACATCAATACGGTCAAGACAATATCATTCTAGATATGAATGACCAGTATTACAATATGAGAGAGAAAATCGAACCTGTGAAGGAGATCGTCGACATCGCCTATCAGGCTATGCGGAATCTGGGGATTGAACCTAAAGTCTCACCGATACGCGGAGGTACTGATGGTTCACAACTCTCTTATATGGGGCTACCTACACCTAACATTTTTACGGGTGGAGAGAACTTCCACGGTAAATTCGAATTCATCTCTGTCGATAATATGATCAAGGCAACACAGGTTGTCATTGAGATCATTAAGCTTTATGAGGAACAAGGGACGAACTAAAGCGAAGCTAACGAAAGTTTGAGCCTTTATCGTAAAGCCACAAAGACCTGACGGGAGCTTCATCGTCAGGTCTTTATTTATGAGTCACTGTTCTATTTCGGTGAAACCTTGCTTGAAGTAACCATCAGAAGTATTTCGATCCTTGATCGGTTAGGTAAGAATCTAACATTTGATTGAACATTTTGTTATGTGGCTTGATTATCTCAAGTATTTTTGATTTGTCTTTATTCCACGATGCACTACTAGAAAGGTATTCAACACTTTTCCCGTTTTTGGTATAGGTGAACTCATACACGTCTTTATTAATTATTTCATACAGATTAGCACCATAGTTATCTTGCCAAGAATCCAATCCAGCATGGATAGAAAATTGGGTTGCTCCATCCGTATAATTTAAATTCATACCCGTGGCCCATGCTTCTTTTTCATAGCCCTTTACAAACTTATTGTTTTTAAATGTTCCCTTTTGTTCTTTATATTGAAAACCATATACGACAGGAGCAAATACTTGACGTCTATATACGCCCTCTCCATTAAACATGTCATTGTTCCAGTATCCCATGTAGATAATTAAGGTGGGATCTCCGCCTTCTTCCATCGAGCTATACTCATAATCCTTTTCTGTCGTTATGTATTTTCCGTACCCGGATCTTTTTCCAGTAACCCATTCTCCTGAGTAAGTTTTGCTCTTAGACCAAGTCATCGTCCCTTTCCCATGAGGTTTACCATTGTTAACTTCCCCATAATACGTTGCTCCATTGGATAATTTCAAGGACACCTTCTCGGACTTCGCTTCACTTGTTAGTGTCTGAGTAAACGTAATAAGCATGAAACAAGCCAAAAAACTTATAAATAATTTCTTCATCGCTGACTCTTCCTTATGTAATAGTAGTAGCCGTACTCTAACATACTATTTTATAGCTCTTTATCGGAAAACACAGTTAGATTTATTAGATGAAAGAATCGACGCTCACGAGGCTTATCTGTATCCTTTGGCACACTAGTAATTTAAGATATAATAAAAGGTAATCTAGGATAAAGGAGAAATGATATGATGAGTAGCAATATTAAGCATATGGTTACATTCAATCTTCACGTAGGAAAGGATACACCCGAGGCTGAGGCATTCCTTACGGAAAGTGCCACTGAACTATCGGTTATTCCCGGTGTACAGCAATTCAAAGTGTTTCGTCAAGTTAGCGCTAAGAATGAGTACGACTATGGTTTCTCTATGGTTTTTGCGAACCAAGCGGCCTATGATGCTTATAATGATCACCCTGTACATCAGAACTATGTTGCTACACGCTGGCTAACAGAAGTAAGCCATTTCCAAGAAATTGATTTCATTCTTCACATATAACCATTAGAAAAAGGAGCTGGATGATATGACTGAATTGACTCGTCTAGGAAGAACCGATTTGTTAATCAATCCCATTGGATTGGGTACGAACGCCGTAGGTGGGCACAATATCTATCCGAACCTAGATGAAGAGATCGGCAAAGAAGTTGTTCGTACGGCTCTAAGAAATGGCATTAATTTTCTAGATACAGCTTACTTTTACGGTCCTGAGCGTTCAGAACAACTTATTGGCGAGGTGTTAAAAGAAACAGGCCGTAGACAAGATGTGGTTATTGCCACGAAAGGCGCCCATAAATGGGTAGACAATAAAATCGTCCTAGACAACTCTCCAGCTTTTCTGAAACAATCGGTGGAAGACAGCTTGAAACGGCTCAAAACAGACTATATCGACCTGTACTATATCCACTTTCCCGACGATCGCACACCTAAAGATGAGGCCGTTGATGCCCTACAACGATTAAAAAAAGAAGGCACCATTCGAGCGATTGGCGTATCCAATTTCTCCATTGAACAGCTACAGGAAGCTAATCGTGATGGTTACGTGGACGTACTACAATCTGAATATAATCTCTTCAAACGTGGCGCTGTACAAGATTTATTACCTTACGCCAAGCAACATGGAATTTCCTTTGTTCCATATTTCCCACTTGCGGCTGGACTCCTTGGAGGCAAATATACTAAGGATACAACCTTTGAGGATGGACGAGCGAAGAATCCACTCTTTCAAGGGACTGCCTTCATTCAGAATCTGCAAAAGGTTGAACAGCTACGCGAGCTCGCAAATGCCAAGGATGCGGAAATTGCTCATATCGTACTCGCATGGTACCTAACTCAAGATTCTATTGATGCCTTAATTCCGGGAGCTAAGAAACCGGATCAAGTCCTTAATAATCTAAAAACCCTGAACATTCAATTGACTCCTTCAGAAATTGAGCATATCAATCACATATTTGAGGGATAAAGGAGTGTGATCTACCACTCGGAGCGAATTATTCGTAGAGCTCTAGAGAGAACACTTTAGTTCAATCTTCTAGTTAGACTAAAAAGACTTTCAAACCCAAGATTGCGGATTTGAAAGTCTTTTATCTATAGATATAGATATAGATGATCTTAATTACACGTTGATTCGTTCTATTCCAAATTAGCATGTTTCCCATACATCTTGTTAGTGTCTAATCCCCGTTTCTCCATCATTCGAAGAATAACCGCATCATAAAAGACTAACAAAGTCTGCTCATATAGAGAAGCCATCGGCTGGATCGTGTTGTAGTTGCCACTTGCCTGATCCTTCGGTGCTCCGGGAAGTTTAACCGTAAAGTCTGATAACTTTCCGAGTGTAGATTCTGGATTAATTGTGACCGTAACCACAGAAGCATCCAAACTCTTCGCCTTCTCAGCCATCGAGACCAAGGTCTTTGTCTCTCCAGAACCTGAACCAATGATGAGCACATCACCTTTATCAATGCCTGGTGTGACCGTTTCTCCGACCACATAAGCCTCAATCCCCGTATGCATCAGACGCATGGTAAAAGCCCGTCCCATTAACCCTGATCTTCCAGCACCCGCAAGAAATACTTTACCCGATTGCAGAATGGTATCTGCTAATTTCTCAGCCTCTTCCTCCGCAATCAAAGTCACCGCTTGCTGCAATTCTTTGATGATCTCGGCGGTATATTGAATCGTATCCATCATTGGATTAGGCCTGACTGACTAATTTTCTCATCTCAGCTGCTGCTGCTTTGATGTCCTTCTCGCCCGTAATCCCGCCACCTACGATAACAAGATCAGGATTAGCTCTGATTACTTCTGGCAACGTACTTAACTTGATTCCGCCAGCAATCGCTGTCTTAGCTGTCTTCACTACACGTTTGATAGTCATAAGCTCTTCAAAAGAGTTCTTACCTTCTGCTTGATGATCGTAACCGGAGTGCACACAAATGTAATCTACACCCAGTGCATCTACTTCTTTCGCTCTTTCCTCTAGGTTCTTCACATTAATCATATCCACTAGAATTTTATTGTTATGTTTCTTAGCTTCTTCCACAGCACCTTTAATGGTGGAATCATCGGAAACGCCTAGAATCGTAACAATATCCGCTCCGGCTTCGGATGCCTTCATAACCTCATATCCACCTGCATCCATGACTTTAAGGTCTGCAAGTACACGAAGATTAGGGAATGCCGCCTTCATTTCTTTGACAGCACGTAATCCTTCGTTAATCACGATAGGTGTACCAATTTCAACGATATCTATATATTCCGCAACCTCGGCTACGATCTTAATTCCTTCTGGGATATCTACTAGATCCAATGCTAATTGAAGCTCCATATTGTAATCTCTCCTCATAAATTCATATTATTGTTTACTTGCTCATTGTAGAGCCTAACTTTCCATTTCGTAAGTAGGCACTTTAATGTGGTGTAGTTACCTGGAGGATACTATGCTGTTTATAAGGAAGAAACATACGTAACAATAAAAGGACATCCCTTCAAGCTTAACAACACTTGATAGGATGTCCATATTGAATCAAATATATTGCCTTTCCCCGGAATAAGAATAATCAGCGTTCACCAAGATCAAACTACGTACTACAACTTCTTTTGCGAAGCTGAATTATTCCATACTTTGTTGGTTAACAAATTCCTCTAGGGAACTGGAATATAGTAAGCTGTATAGGAAACGTTCGCCGTCAGAATGCTGCCAGGATCCCGCTCCTCATAGGGCTGTTGGAAACTAAAGCTATCTACAGACACAAGACGCGGTAGATTCTGAAGCTCGGTCATCCATTGCCTTATTTCATCATAGGTTCCCTTCAATACCGCAGCGATCGTAACCTCTTTTACATCTGGGAATATAGGGTTAATGCTGCCTGACATCAGATGAACTCGATTACTATCGCTAAGCGTGAATGAGGCATCTGTCAATTCAACATATGTTTCATTACCAATATAACTCAGATCCAGTAACAGTTGCTCACTGTTATCCATATCAGGAAGTAGCTCATGAAGCTTGGAAGAGTCCATGGCATCCTTGGCAGCATCTTCCGCCTTTAGCTCATCCACTTTAGCCTTGATCATCTGGTTCTGATCACCTAGCTGCTTCATTTCCATACTTTGTTCTTCGATCTGCAGAGTTAATGGTCTTAGCGATAGCATATAAAATGCAAATAAGAGCAGGAACAATATCACTGTACCCATGACAATCAGGTTGCGATGTTTGTTAAGAGTCTCCATTAGTTCGTTGTCCCCCCTGCATCTGTCTCATTCCCTGTATCAGCCGCTACCTTGTTCATGCGAATCACATATTGCATCTCGTACACCTTCCTAGACGACGCCGTATCTTCTGAGCCGATAGCCTGAATAGCTACACGTTGCAGATTCAGTAACGAAGGTATGCCCGCGAACGACAATGTACGTAACTTAACTAAATAAGCTGAGGCATCCTCCATTGTGACGAAATCAATGGCTAAAGAAATCTCACTATTCTGAACGTACGAAATATCTCGGATGACTGCCCCCTCTGGCAAGTAACTGCTAAGCTCATCCAATACAGCAACCGGGTTCATCCGAAATTGCTTAAGCGCAGCAATGACATCATCTGGATTACTTCCTTCCTTCCCATGATCCTTATTAAGACTCGCTAATTCAGCTTCGAGCAAGGTTCCCCTCTCTTTCATAGACTGAATGCCTTGTACTTGACTATCCGATTCACTCCGGTTCTGTATATATGTGACACTAGATAGCAACAACCCGATGATCCATAAAGAAAATAGTCCAATTGCCACATAAGGAAACAACTGAGCTTCGCGATCTTCACGGGGAAGGAGGTCGATGGAGAAGCCTCCCTTTGCCCGTAACGCAGTTCCCAAAGCAACCCTGAATTCATTGATCTCTGGTTCAAAGCTATCTGCATCCGGATAAGACTCGAATCCAATAGCACGAACAGATATCTCAGGGAGTACTTGACCCAGCTCACTCGATAGCTGTTCTCTACTCTTATTAGGCCCTGTAATGATGATATCAGAGAGACGGCTCGAACCCTCGTATAAGCTATTTTGGTAGAAGTTCATCATTCTAGAAACTTCTGCAACTATCTCAACCATTTGTTCGTATGACAAGGTTTCCGTGCTATGATTTACTTCTATATTAGAATCCTCCGACTGATAACGGTCATTGAGATTAATGGTTCGCATAAACACCGGATGACTGCTGTGAAACAAATAAATATCTAATAAACCATGATCCAGATGGATCAGCATTGTCTCTGAGAAGGACTCTGAATCTGTATTGTTCAACGTGAATAAGCGCGCTAAGGCCATTGCTGAAATTTCCACGCTTTGAACCTTGAGTCCGGCGGTCTCCAGCATGGCTACATAATTCTCTATTAATTTGCGAGATGCAGCAAAGACCAGCAACGTAGTACTGTCTTCATCTTCTTCAATCTCTAAATAATCATAGATAGGATCGGCGAATGGCAAATGTAGGCTCGTTTCAACCTCCAATGCCGCCAATTGTTCTACCTGCTTCCGATTGATGCTCGGGATGGACAATTTGCGGATAATGATTTGTGACGGGGGGATTGCAAGGGATACCGCACATCCATTTAATCCCTCACTTCTTACCCATTCGCTCAGTTCTTTTTGGAAAGACTCGACATTGACAACCTGGTTATCCACAATCACGCCCGGCTGTAGAGGAAGAAATCCCTTCTTATCGATCCTTCCCGTCTTCTTGCTCTTTAATTTGACATAACGGATTCCGGTATGTTCAATGGTAAGGCCGATCCATTTCGTATTCAATCCTAACATGCGCAATGGTTCCTCCTAACGAATGAGCGAGAGATACCCGCTAATAATCTGTTGACCATAACCATAAGATACAAGCGTTCCTATGGCCAGCCAGGGTCCAAATGGTATGGGTTGCTTCCTTCTGATGACGCCAAGTAGCAGGAGCAGGCCGCCGACCATACTTCCTAGCGTACAAGCGATTATAAAAGCCAGAATCACCTGTGGAAACCCTACCACCCATCCGAACAATATGAATAGCTTCACATCCCCCATCCCCATCCCACCTCGTGATAGGAACATGATGAGCAGTATTACACCTCCGCCTACCACAGCACCAAGTAAATGGTTCCATCCCGTATCAAGTGGACATACCAACCGCATTATAAATAGCAGAGGAAGAAAGAACAGCAGCACTTTATTCGGAATAAGCATAAACTTACAATCGGTTACCGTAATGATGACGGCCAGACTGACAAGGATGAAGCCCATTATTCCTTCACCCGTAAGGCCAAACCGTATATATACCCACAAGAACAGTAGCGCTGTCGCCGCTTCGACCAGTGGATATTGTAATGAAATTCGTGCACGGCAATGGCGACATCGCGCGGCAGATAACAAATAACTCACAATAGGAATCAAGTCTCTATGACGCAACACCGTACCGCACTGAGGACATTGTGAAGGTGGCCGTACAATCGACTCTCCTTCAGGAATCCGTAATCCCACCACATTATAAAAAGAGCCTAACACCAGACCCAGCAATGTTACATATATTCCGATGAATATCGTCATGATCGCATTCACCTTCTTAGTAAATTTGAAACCGGAACCAGACTACATAGATCCGGCTCCGGCTTCAGGTTGTTGACTGCGTTAATGAATAATGATTTATTATTTCTTTTGATTAATCGGCGGGAGGTGTAGTGGTAGTGGTAGTAGTTTTCTCTTGTTTAAGGACTTCGTCAGCATCAAATTCCAAACCAGTGGTATGTGTAGCAGTTACAAGCGTAACCTTATCCAGCGCACCAGTAGCATCAAAAATTACACTTCCCTCAGTAATGGCCTCTTTAGTACTTGGTAGATAAATAGTTTTGTCTAAATACCCTTTGGCCGTTAAAGTATCATCTGTAGTTGCTGGTGAAGCATTAACGATCGTAACAGTTCTTCCGGTAGTTCCATCTTTAAAATCCCCATTCTTTTCGCCAATTACATAGATTCTAGCCGCGTCATAGATCTGCCGCGCAGTAGCCAAATCTGAATCATTCTTTGACTTGTTAATGATATTACCGATCATTGGGATAGCAATGATTGCAATAATCGCTAGAATAACGATAACCGCTAACAACTCAATCAATGTGAACCCTTTCTCATCCTTTTTCACTTTCTTGAATACCTTAGACATGACACTTGCTTCCATCGTACATTCCCCCTACTAATTTTAATAAAGACTATAAAAAGTGAACGAAGGGCTCACAGATTACCGTACATACTGAACATCGGTAGCATAATCGAGGCAACGATGATCCCAACGATCCCTGCCAGAAAGGCGATTAATAAGGGTTCCAGTAGCGATTTCAACCGGTCTACCGTGTTCTCGACATCCATTTCATAGAAATCGGCTACCTTGTCCAACATTTGATCGAGCGAACCCGTCTCTTCGCCAATAGCAATCATCTGCGTTACTAAAGGGGGAAATACCCATGCAGTCTTGAGAGGTTCAGATAATGGATTTCCTTGGCGCAGCGAATCTGCAGCCTTGTGAATAAATCCACCGACGACCTTATTCCCAGCTACATCCTCTACAATCGCCAAGGATTGCAGAATGGGCACCGAACTAGCATATAAGGAGGCGAAGGTCCGACTGAATTGGGCAATAGAGCCTTTCTGTAACAACTTCCCGAATACAGGCAGTTTGAGTTTAATATAATCCACTCTATAAGCCCCCCGTTCGGTTCGCTTAAACACTTGGTAAGCGCTAACAATTATGATCAGTGCACTAAGCCATAAATACCATTGTCCCTTAATGCTATTACTGAGTGAGAGCACCATCTTAGTAATGGCCGGCAATTCAGCATTCATGGAATCAAACATTTGTACGAACTGCGGTACGATTGCCCACAACAAGTAGATTACAACTGCCAAAGCGAGCAGTCCCACTGTAATCGGATAAGTTAGAGCAGATTTGATCTTCTCCCGGGTTTTGTGCTGCTTCTCGAAGTAGGATGCCAACCGGTCAAGTGTCCCTTCAAGGTCACCCGATTCCTCCCCAGCTCGAATCATACTTACGAACAGAGCCGGAAATACTCGCTTGTGTTCCTGAACCGACTGGGAGAAGGATACTCCCCGGAGCAGACTCGAGTTGACCTCCAACAATGACTTGCGAAGCGCCTTGCTCTCCGTTTGCAATGCGAGAATGGACGTAGCATCTACAATTGAAATACCTGCGCGAATTAAGGTGGAGAACTGCCGACAGTAAATAATGAAATCGATCATTTTCACTGGATTTCCAATATAAATCTCCATGGACAGCAGCGTGTGCTGTTGTTCTTCTAGTGAAAAAACGGTTAACCCCCGTTTCCGAAGATCCTCCATCGCTGAAGGCTTGTCCATGGCCGTTAGTATCCCTTTTAATGACTTCCCGCTACCCGTTTTCACTTGATACTCAAATTGCGGCATCAGTCTTTAACCTCCGATATATATTCGCTTGCAGCCTCATCAACGATTCCGTTCTTCCGCAAGTCTCGAACACACATTTCTAACGTGTGCATTCCCTGCATGCGACTCGTCTGCATGACACTCTTGATCTGATGTGTCTTCTCGGTACGAATCAGATTCGCTACTGCAGGTGTGTTAATCATGATTTCCGTAGCACAGACACGACCGCCTTCGCACTTAGGAAGTAATCGCTGGGATATTACCGCTACCAATACAGCTGCCAGCTGCGCTCGGATCTGTTTCTGCTGATGAGCCGGAAAGGCATCAATGATCCTATCAATACTCTGTGGCGCATCGGTTGTATGTAGGGTAGCAAGGACCAGATGTCCTGTCTCCGCGATACTGATTGCAGAAGATATCGTCTCAAGATCCCGCATTTCCCCAACCAGGATTACATCCGGATCCTGCCTAAGTGACGCTCTAAGACCGTTTGCGAAACTTGAGGTATCCCTTCCTACTTCCCGCTGATGGATCAGGGACTTCGCGTTCGAATATATAAATTCAATTGGATCTTCAAGCGTCATAATGTGCCTCTGCTTCTTGTGATTCAAGTCATCTATCATAGCGGCTAGTGTAGACGATTTCCCACTTCCGGTAGGTCCTGTTACCAGGATAAGACCTTGTGTCTTTAATGCTAAAGTGGATATGATTGACGGAAGAGCAAGCTCTTGCAGAGTAGGAATGTATAAAGGGATATTTCGAACGGCAATACCCATTTCGCCACGTTCTCTGTACACATTTACCCGAAAACGAGCCTTCCCTTCAATCGAGTAAGCAAAATCAGCTTCTCCCATCTGTTGAAACTCTGCGCCACGCTCACTACCGAGTAAATCATTCACCATTTGTTCCGCTTCCGCAGCGCTAACTGGAGCACTCTCTGTAAACTGAAGAACACCGTCTATCCTCAATACAGGCGGAGCTCCTACAGAAATATGCAGATCTGATGCCCCAGAATCTACGGTCAGTACTAATAAATCTGCAATATCACGCAATGAAAGCCCCATCGCCGTGGTCCCCCCATTATGTATGTGATACCGTCTCTCGCATAACCTCTTGCAGAGTGGTAAACCCTTGAACTACTTTGTCGACGCCATCATCCATTAATTCAATCATTCCTTGACTTCTCGTAGCCGTTCGGAGTTCGTCGAACGAAGCTGAAGAGGTAATCAGTTCCCGGATGGCATCATTCACCAACAAAACCTCATGAATAGCGATCCTTCCTCGATAACCGGTATGATTGCAGTTACCGCACCCTTTCCCATGATGTAGTTCCTGTACTTCAATCCCATGACTGCGAAAGAAAATCGTTTCCTGTTCCGTTGGTTCTCGGGTCCCTTTGCAATCAACGCATATTCTACGAACTAACCGCTGAGCAACAATACCGATCAGCGAAGAGGCTATTAAGTAGGGTTCAATCCCCATATCACGCAGTCTCGTAATGGTACTGATCGCATCATTCGTATGCAACGTAGATAGTACAAGATGTCCGGTTAAGGAAGCGCGAACCGCTATCTCTGCCGTCTCTGTATCCCGTATTTCCCCCAGCATTACGATGTTGGGGTCTTGACGTAATATAGATCTTAACCCTGCCGCAAATGATAGTCCGATCGATGTATTGACCTGCACTTGATTAATACCCTCTACTTGGTATTCCACCGGATCTTCGACGGTGATAATATTGACACTTTCCTCATTTAACTGACTAAGCACGGAATATAGAGTCGTTGTCTTACCGCTCCCTGTCGGTCCGGTGATGAGAATAATCCCATAAGGACGTTCGATCATCTCCTTAAACATTTTAAGACTATGATCGTTAAATCCTAAATGGTCGATGTCCTTAAGTCCTGTACTTGTATCAAGCAACCGAAGTACGATCTTCTCTCCGTATATTGTTGGCAATGACGACACCCGAATGTCCACCATTCTAAAATCAAATTGCACCTTAATCCGACCATCTTGTGGCAATCGACGTTCCGCAATGTTTAGCTTGGCCATGATTTTTAGTCTGGCTGTGATGAAACCCTGCATCTGCTTGGGAATGTGGCGTTCGGTTTTTAACGTACCATCGATTCGATAACGAATCGCCAAATTGTTCTCTCCCGGATCTACATGAATATCGGAAGCCTTTAATTGTACGGCTTGTTGAATCATCTGATCGACCAAACGAACAATCGGTGAGTCATCACCCGTAATTTCTGTCTCTTCAATTTCACCCTGTGTAGGAAGATCAATCATCATCTTGCTCATGGAGTCTTGGAGGCCGTAATGACGAGCAATGGCTCGCTGCAATTCATCACGGGTAGATATGGCTGGTTCTATGCGAAAACCTGTGGTCATCTGCAAATCTTCAATCGCATAGTAATCTAGCGGATCAGCCATAGCGACCATCAACTTGCCTCCTTCTTTCATCAAAGGAAGGACTTGATATCGTTTGGCCATACTTTCGGGTATGATCTGAGTGATAGCGGGGTCAATCTGATATTTAAATAAATTGACGTGAGGAATTCCCAATTGAAACTCTAGGACTTCAATTAATTGCTGCTCCGTTATATATCCCTGCGTAATGAGAAGATCACCCAGCTTGCGCTTGGTTCTCTTCTGCTCTAGTAGAGCCTCCTGAAGCTGCGTATCGGAAACGATACCATTTTCAACCAACAAGTCGCCCAATCTCTTATTCATGATCGCCAATATTTTCAGCTCCATTTTCAGAATTTGTGAGACAAACGCTATATTAGTTCTTAATGCCTATTGAAATCTACTATTGCCTACTACTAGTACTTTCCTTATAATGTTAATATATAGCACGATATTCCTGCATTTACAACAACAATATCTATAATTATTTCAAATTCAGGCATTTTTATAGTAATAATTACTTATTTCATGATTTTCATGGGGGTATAATGATGCAACGAACTAAGTATTTCATCCTATTCATCGTTTCCGTTTCTATTTTATTTTTAATAGTAACTATTCCAATGCAAGAACGTTCAAAGGTCCTAGCGGACACTTATACGTATAAGAGCAAAATTCTAGAGATCACTGACAGCGGCGAGTCAGATTTCGATAAGATCAAGCCGTCTTTCCCCAATATTACCTTTGAAACCATAAGCATGAAGACATTTGTCGCCCTGCGTACTGATCTTGATGGAAAATATGATGCTATCTATATTGGTAGCGGAAGTCACAGTACAAGTAACCCAGTCGATGTCCGGAACATTAATATTGATGAGAATGGTGTGAGGGAGAAGCTGAAAAGAGCTCATAATACAACAGGTGTAGCGAACGATATTACTCATCTGAAGTTAAACCAGATTATCAATCAATACATTAACAAGGGCCTTCTCGTTATGCTGCACAATGATCTTCTGAATCAAATTCCAAATCTCCAGAAGAAGCCTTCAGACCAGAGGATTCTCCACGACTCGTTTATAAAGTATGATAATCTCGCCACGGATCATCCTAATGTATTCTATTTAAGCTCTGATGATCTAGCAATGAAAACTACTTGGCTTATAGATAAACTAAAAAAAACCCCTTACACATCCATGTTACAACAACGACCGCGCCTATCAGTCACCGAAGAGCCTAGCAGCAGTACTGCTTATAGGACAGGGGACACCATTCAATTCAAATTCAGGACCGCCAACGTGTCTGATTATGCTAGCCATCCATTGAACGCTAACTTATACATTGGCATTGACTCCACAACTAAAATGACGAATGATCAACTTGTTGCAACTGCACAAGTAACAGATGCTGGAGAACGAACAATAGAATATATAGTCCCACCAGGATATTCAGGTCTCTTATACTGGAAGTTGGAAATTACCGATTCTCTCAATCGAGCTGAATTAAAAGATTACAAATCCGGCTCCATTCGTTATGTAGGCGAGAAAACAGTAGTTCGCGTACTACAAGTAATGCCAAATGATAAGGAGCAAAGTAGTCTTCTCAATCCTCAAAACATGAAGCAATCTTATCTTAACGACTCCAATTATGAACTGAAAATTGAGACATTGCAGTTATCTACTTTTAATCAATCTGGTGTATACACCAACCTTAACGGGAAGTATGACATGTTAATCTTTGGTTTCGGGGATGAATATAGCAGAGTTAGCAACGCTTCACCACTGTCATCAGAAGCAGCCAATGCAGTACAACGTTTCATCAATACAGGTCAGAGTGTTATGTTCACGCATGACTCGCTATTCAGCAATACCCAAGTTGATCCAACCATTGGTAACTACTGGAAGGTATGGCGAGATCATTTCGGTATCGTGGCGGGACAGCCTCATGAGAACTTCACAAACTTAGGTGCTTATGCCGAGAACAATGCCAACCGTACCGTGAAGGTGAATGAAGGACTACTGACACAGTATCCCTTTGACTTAAGTAAGGGGGCGGGAATTGGCGACATCGCTATTACGCATAATCAGTACTTTACGCTGGATCTTGAGGATGAAGAAATCATTCCTTGGTTCAACATTGAGAGTAGATCTACAGAAGATCCTTATAAGAGAGATATATTTGACAGTTGGAACCATTTCTATACTTATTCCAAGGGGAACATCACGTTCTCAGGCACAGGCCATACCAATACCCAATTCCCCGATTGGGAACAAAAACTATTTGTGAATACAATGAACCGAGCTTTCATAGGCTCCAATCATCCACCGGAGATTACAGTACACACGCCCACATCGGGAAACACTGTCCCTTCACACCAACAAATTGCATTGAGTTATACGGTCAACGATCTCGACTTGCAGGACCGCAAAGTATTTACGGATGTTACCCTTAAATACAATGTAAATGGCGTAGAGAAAACAAAAGCTATATTCACCAACAAGGAGGTTCTCTCTGGAGAGACAGTTACCACAGCCTTAGGCAACCCCCTACCCGAAGGCGGACAATTGACGATCGAGATCACAGCAAGGGATGTCAAGGGAGCTACCTCACGTCAGACCCTAAATATTAATGTAGCCAAAATCTCAGCTAACTTATTGGCAGAGAGAACGATAACCAGCAGCATTCTTAACCATAAAGTACTTAAAAACACACCGGTAGCGATCACTTACACGATTACTCCCAAGCCGATACCTAATGTTCTGACTGCACCCAGTGCTAACATAGTCATTCCTAACGTTGCCTTCCATGAATCGTTTCCTGCGGGTCTAGAAGTGAAGCCACCATCCGCGGCAATAGGGAAAACTGGAACTTTAGGGACGGGCTATACTCTATCAGGAACACTTGGAAATATCACATACTCACTATCAACAGATAAGACAAAATATACAGCGATGCCGATCACCTTTACAGTAGATGTCAAGCCTACAAAGAATGGAATATATACTTTAGATCATTCAAACCTGACATTTACCGACATTGGGGCTTCAAGTCCCACAACGGTTGCGTTTCCTTCCATCGTATTTGAGGCTATTACTTTAATAAACAAGTTATCTCTGACTGATATGACTTTATTGGTAGAAAGAACCGGAAAGATGCAACCCGTCATCGAACCAGAAGACGCCAGTAACAAAGAGCTAACCTGGATTTCAAGTAGACCCGATATCGCCACTGTCGATGATTTGGGAATTGTTCAGGCTATAGCGCCGGGTCAATCCACCATCACGATTAAAGCCAAAGATGGAAGTGCGCAAGAAACTTCAGCTACTGTAACCGTCATTACACCAGATCTGAGCATCATTGGACCTGATACAGTAAAGGTTCACGAGACGATCACCCTCACGGCCAAGCTTATTGCCGCCGGGGAACATGTGACTTCTGTTCAATGGTCTTACAAGGACTCACAGGACATCCAATACGCCGAAATTAAAACAACCGAAGATGATTGGAAACGAGAAATTGAAGGGAAGAAGTCTGGAGAGGTGACCTTTGTGGTAGAGGTTATTACCCTTGAAGGTGGGCACTATTCCAAAGAATTTACGGTTACTGTCACGAATCCTATTCTAGGCGTTCACATTGAAGGTCCATCCAGTGTAAAGGTCAATAGCTCAGTGGAACTCAAGGCCATCTTAGAGCCTTTGGATGCAGATCCAGAAGACTTCACATGGTCCTTGGTAGGAGCTGGGGATAGTACCCTAGCCAAGCTAGAGGGTCATGGTGATACGGCAACCATAACAGGAAGAGTCATGGGGCAGGTTACGGCTAGGGTTCAAGTAGGAGGGAAAGAAGCTACTCATATTGTAGACATAGGTCCTGTTCTGACCGCCCTACGTCTGCCTGACGTTACGTTAGTGGAAGGTGCCTCTTATTCACTATCAGGAGATCTACGTATTTTCCCTGAAACCCTTACCCTGCAGGAGATCGGTAGCGACTTACGCTGGAGCAGTAGCAACGCTAATGTAACCATCGTACAGAGCGGTTCCCAAGGTGGAGATATCTTTGCTGCCAAGAAAGGATACGCCACAATTACAGTGTTCTTCGTGTCTAAGCCAAGCATATTCACTGAAATGACCGTGAAAGTCACAGCACCACCTAACTCCGACCGCTATTAACACCAACAAAAAGAGAGACAGCCCATCGGCTGTTCTCTCTTTTTCTCATGCCTAAATTATTTCATTTCCATCTTGCCGACTCTGACATTAATCTGATTGACCCGCGGCAGGCCAATATTCTGGTGTTCGAATACTTCCTGATTGTATTCCACTTGGAAGCGTGGTTTCGAACCATTACCATACGGATCGAAGTCAAGCCTATCCCCTCCTGAATTCTCCTTCGTTTCACCCAAGACAGCGTTGATCGTGAGGTCTCCCTTTGCGAAGAATCCCCCCTTCAGTGAGAAGACAGAGCCCACACCATACAGTTCTGCTTTCTGGTCCGTATAGAAGAAGGCTTTCAACTCTGTAGGAGTGGATTGAAAGGCTTCTAACCGATTAATCAATATTCCTCCTTTAGAAATCAGCACCAATTCACTACCACCCCTCCCTTTAATGGTAGCATCTTCAAGAACAGTAGAGTAGCCTGACACGGGCTGGATTCCCCCCTGTCCGAGAACAAAGACGGTGGCATCGAACTCAGCCTCACCACGAATAAGTACATTGCCCGTGACTAGCATATTGGCGCGAATAGGTATAAAGCCTCCATCCAAGTGGTCAATCGTCAGATCACCGTCAACAATAAACCAATTTCGGGTACTCTCATAAGTAATCCCTTGAAGTTCCATACCATCCAACACCAAATTCCCCTTATATACGGTAGATTTCACTGGCTTGTTCACTTCGTTCATATGTTGTCTATATAGATCCATTTCCTGTTCATAGACAATCATTTGCTGATCATAGATCGCCACCTTACTTTCATAGAGTGTCCGTTCTTCTGGAGTCATGTCACTTGGCTCCTCGGGCTTGATGGGTTCCTCCGGCTTTACTAAATCATCTGGTGTTATGGATACGAACCTCCCAGAATAATGAGTACTCAGAAATTCACTTAGCTTTCCTGCAGCTATATTATCCTTGACAGCCACACGGTCACCATCACTTCCAATCGCTTCCGTCACTTTATCTATAAAGGAATCATGTACGTTGATTTCTACAAACTCGCGGTTATTCCTAATCTTCACTTGGTCCATAGAAATACCCAGAATTTTTTGGATCGTAGCATTCATTTGTGCAGGAGCCTCATCCTCTATCTTAAATTGCTCCCCATCTTGGGAATATCTCCATTCAGACAAAGACTGAATATACGCTGCGCCATTCAACAACTTCGGAAACTTACTACTTGTGCTAAGGTTGGGATTATTCTTATATGTGTATACTGCTGTATTACTAATTCGAAATTGTTTACCAGCATATAGATTCCCGTCTATAGATGGCGCCCCATTAATCGTAAGATTGCTCTGGGAACCAATGGCGTATTTAAGGAAATCTGGAAAAGTATCAATAATAACTTCCTGACTCAGCTTACGGATGACTCCATTCACTTCAGCTTCTGCCGTAAGGGTCAACACATAATTGATCAACAGTTTATTCCCTGTCCCTACATCATCGCGGGTATATGTGATGTCTGTTATTCTCGAACTCCCTCCAACAAGCTTCGTTCTCGTAGAAAGACCGTTCAAATTATCCTTTAAATCACTTAGAAAGGTGTCAATTCTAGAATCCAGTTCTGCATTACTGATGTCTACCTGCCCATCCAACGTAGCTGTAATGTACGCAATCGTCTCGTCCAGCGTCTTCTCAGCCAAATGTAGACTTTGGACATCGTTCTGTCTCGTTTGGGTCCTTTGCGCACCTCCGATCGCCGCACCCATAACGGCCAAACCCAGCATCGTAAGCAGCAGAATCAGGAACAGAACCATAAGCAATGAAGAGCCCCGTTCCTCGCGCAGTCGCATTGGTTATCCCCCTTAGCTAAAATCCAAATTTACTTTCCATTGCCAAATCATATTCCCGACCATCATAGCTTCGGGACAGCACAAGCTTAATCTTGATCAGCCCACTCTCACAGGAGGTAAGTCTACGACATTCTAAGGAAACATAGGACTCTGGTTTAACTTCTGCCTGAATCATGGTTCGCGGGTCTGTATTGTCAGAACTATCTTCTTCCTCTTCGTATACAAGCGTTGGAGACTCAAGTCTATTAATCTTCCCAATACGTATGGAGCCATCATCCATAATTCGAATGGATTCCCACTCCTTGATGGATGGACTAGTAACACTATCACGTTCTAGAATAATTCCTTCATCTAAGTCAATGTCATTCCAAGGGCGTATCCGATCAGGCACGAAAGTGTACAACTCCGTAATGATGGACGACATCACAATATCCGCTTCTTCCCGAAGAGAGTTCTCTATCGTAATCTTATCGTAGCTACGAAAACCGAATATGAGGGTTGAAGAAATGATTCCCGCCATAATGGATACCAAAGCTAGGGTGGCGATAAGCTCAACCAAGGTCAGCCCTTCCTCGTCGCGATATCTCTTAACGAATTTTCTCATCGGTCACATATCCCTCCACCTTCGCCTCGTTTCGTCCACCTGGGTCACCCGGGCCTCTTACGGTAATCATAATTGGAAGTAGTAAGTCTTTAACTTCTTCCGTCTTCAGGCCATTATATAGGTCATCCTGAAATTCAATGGATACCTGATAGTTAATTCCATTGACTACAGGGTTCAGAATATCCTTGAGTACAGATGAGTCTTCGAATAATTCATGACAGTCTAATACTTCGGGAGTATCTACTTCACGGGTACATTGGTCAGATGAAATAACGGTGTGATGATCATCGACAAAGAACTTGTTTAACTTTTGGAAGTCCTGCTTCTCTACATAGAACAATACGTTTCTTGCTAGATGGACCATGACGGTCTGGCTCTGATTATGTTTAGCACTAGAAAGCGCATTCATGAAGTAAGACATAAGTACTAGTGAAGCAATAGACAAGATCGTAATGGATGCCAGCACCTCGATAAGTGTAAAACCCTTCTCACTCCTACAATCACGACTCACGGTAACATCCTCATCCCCCACTGGATTTAATATTTTCCTAGAACTCTTATAGGTATTTATTCATAGTTAATTATAGTATTTAGTTCTATATGATTCAATGATAATCTGGAATAATACTACAAATAAGGAACGACAGAGAAAATAGACCTACTTATAATATTCAACACAAAAATACACCCCTAGAATTTCATTGGCTAAATCGACAATTTTGCCAATATCTATTCTATGGGGCGTACTTAACAGAAGGGAGCAACTCTCTCTTAACTTCTGTATATTGGTATTCAATATTGTACTTATAGCAGCCTTACACCACAGGAAACCAACCCGGGCTGTTCATCATACCTTGCCATAATGGACCTGGAACCACCAATAGTTTCTGTGCATCTTTACTTACTGTCGTAGCTATGTCCGCTTCTCTGCCTGATTCGATCTTCTCCACCCAATCCGGTTCAACAATAAGTTCTCGACCTAGAGCAATCAGAGGGATCCCAATCTCTAGGGCTTTCAAGGCATCATCTGCTGTCTGGATAGAACCTACTCCCATAATCGGAACACGCTTGCCCACACAGTCTCTAATTAATTCCATCCGTGAAAGACCATTAGCTTCTACGCCACGTCTTGGCTCGGACCAAAAGTCCATAAGGGAAATGTGGATGTAGTCTAGATCCTTCTCTGCTAATGCATCAAGCAATGCGAATGTATCTTTCATCGTAATGCCCGCCTCTTCTGGTTCTTCAGGGGACAAACGATACCCTACTAAGAACGGACCCTTCGCATGTAGAGCTACTGCTTGCTTTACAGCATCTACAATTGCTAGTGGGAATGCCAAACGCTTCTCAAGGCTTCCTCCAAAACGGTCTTCACGATGATTCGTGAATCCAGAGAAGAACTGTTGCAACAAGTAATTGTTAGCTCCATGAATTTCGACGCCATCATAACCCGCTTCAATAGCTCTACGAGTAACCTCGCCGAATTCTTGAATTATAGCGACAATTTCTTCATCTGAAAGGGCACGTGGTGTCACTTTGCCATCATCCGTTGGCACTGCGCTAGCACTGACAACATCACCATTTACGAGTTCAGGCGGACACATACGTCCACCATGAAAAATTTGCAGGACAGCTTTCGACCCTTTTTCCTGAATCGTTGTTGCGACTCTTGCCAAGCTAGGAATGAAGTTATCGCTGTAACCTGCAAATTGACCATGAAATCCTTGACCATTTACGGAGACATTCGTACAGGCCGTAACAACCAAGCCCACTCCACCCGCTCTACGGCTATAGTAATCAATCTCAGCATCTGAGACTGTTCCATCTAAATTTGAAGACCAGTTCGTCATAGGCGCCATCACAACACGGTTCCCTACCTGCACACCACTACGAAAAGTAAATGATTCGAAAAGCGGATTATACTTAGCTTCCATCTGATTAGTCCTCCCATTACTTAAATGTACTTTCTGTAACTATTATAGTTACATTTATGAGGAATTGCAAATCAGTAAGAACAACCGACCAAGGTATGTATCGCAGACTCACGCGATCGAATTCACTTCCTGTTATAACCTCCTACTGTTACACACCTACACTTTCCTGAAATTGATTCCCATGCAGCTCGTAGTATAAACCCTTCTGTTCTAAAAGTTGTTCATGACTCCCCTGCTCAATAATCTGTCCATCTTCAATGACAAGAATCTTGTCTGCATTCCGAATGGTACTTAATCGATGGGCGATCACGAAGCTCGTTCTTCCTTGAAGCAGGGTGTTCATCGCTTCTTGAATCTGTATTTCAGCTAAAGTGTCCACACTACTCGTAGCTTCGTCCAGTATCAGCAATGCAGGATCGGACAGAATGGCACGCGCAATGGTAATGAGCTGTCGTTGTCCATGACTAATGTTTCCACCTTCTGCGGACAGGATCGTATCATATCCATGTGGAAGTTGACTGATGAACGGATGGGCATTCCCCTGAATCGCAGCTGCTATGACTTCTTTATCGGAAGCATCGAGCCGACCATAGCGGATATTATCACGGATAGATCCAGAGAATAGGTGTGCATCCTGCAATACCATCCCAAGTTGTCTCCGCAGACTATTCTTCTCCATATGACGAATATCTACTCCATCAATAAGAATCTCACCTTCATGAATCTCATAGAATCGTCCGATGAGGTTAACAATCGTCGTTTTTCCCGCCCCTGTCGGTCCTACCAGAGCAATGGTCTCACCTGGATTGGCCGTAAAGGTAATGTGACGTAAAGTTGCATTTCCTATGCCGTACTGAAAGTGGACATCCCTGAATTCAACCTTACCCATCATGGAAGTCACGTTATTTGTCGATTGGACATCATCATACTCTGATGGAATCTCCATAATTTCAAATACTCGTTCTGCCCCTGCTACCCCGGACTGGATCATATTATATTGATTCGCGACCTCGTTAAGAGGTCCACTAAATTGTTTCGCATAAGCTAAAAAACTGACGATAACGCCGACCGTCGCCATCTCATGGATCGCGAGATAACCACCCACTGCGGCAATTAATAGATAGCTCAAATGGTTGAATACATTCATGAAAGGACCCATCATCCCCGAGTATATCTGTGCTTTAATTCCAGCTTCTTTTAGCTTCGTATTGGTGATGCTGAATTCCTCAGCAATTCTCGTCTCCTGATGAAACAACGTGACGACTCTCTGACCCGATACCGTTTCTTCAATGAAGCCGTTCAATTCACCAAGCTTTTGTTGCTGACCTTTGAATTGACGCTGGGTGAACTTAGCAATCTTCTTCGTAATGATCGTAATCAGGGGAATCGTCACCAAAGCCACAAGCGTTAGCCAGCCATTCAATATCAACATCATCGTTAACGAACCGATCACCATGGTTACACTGGAAATCATTTGGATTAGACTCTGATTCAACGTATTGGAGACATTATCAATGTCGTTGGTTGTACGGCTCATAAGCTCACCATGACTCTTGCTGGCAAAGAACGGAATCGGTAGCTTCTGGAGATGGCTGAACAGATCTCCTCGAAGACTCCACACAGTACGCTGTGATACATCCGCAAGAATGAAAGCTTGTAGCCATGTCACTAGGCTACCTAATCCATATATCAATAACATGGTCATACATAACTGGAATAGGCCCTCGTAAGCCCTTGGAATAATATATTGGTCCAGTGCCATTCCGGTAAGATAAGGTCCAGCTAGCGCAAACCCTGCTGCAATAATTGTAAGGATAATAACGGAAAACAACCGAAAAGGTTGGCGAAGTAGATAACGTCCAAGTTTGCGTAATGAAGATAATGTAGTATTCATACGTTAGGCTCCTTGCTGGGATCTAGCAATATCCCGATACAGTTGGCTACGTGAAAGTAGCTCATGATGTGTACCCTCTGCGGTAATTTCACCATGCTCTAGCACAATAATACGGTCTGCATGCTCGATGGAAGCAATTCGCTGTCCTATAATGATGCAGGTACTATCCTGCATGATGTTGTTCAGTGACTGCCGTATCCGCAGATCCGTGTTCAAGTCTACTGCACTGGTGCAGTCGTCAAGAATAACAATCTTCGGTTTCATGAGTAACGTTCGTGCAATGGCCAAGCGTTGCTTCTGACCGCCCGATAAATTAACGCCTCGCTGGCCAAGCATCGTATCGTACCCATCCTGTAGATTCATAATGAAATCGTGTGCCTGCGCAGCACTGGCCGCTGCTTCTACCTCTTCTTGCAAGGCTTCAGGCTTTCCGTAGCGAATGTTATCACGAATCGTACCGCTAAATAGTAATGCTTGTTGAAGCACCATCCCAACTTGACGATGAAGTTGCTCTGGTTCAAGGTTATTGACATTGATCGAATCGATCAGGATTTCTCCTTCGGTTACATCATAGAAACGTGGTATTAAACTTACCAGTGTCGATTTACCTGCTCCGTTCACCCCCACGATTCCAAGGGTCTGACCGGGCTCAGCAATTAAATTAATATTATGTAGAACCGCGTGCTTCGCTGTTCTACCCTCATAACTAAACCCAACCCCTCTGAATTCTAAGCGACCCGCATGTAATGTAGATGCCGTACTAAGGGACTCCTTGTCAGCAACCGCCTCTTCTGAGGAAACATCATCTAATACTTCATTCACTCGGTCAGCAGAGGCTTTCGCCCGTGAGATCACCATCAATTGGTTACCGAGTCCAAGGGTAGATTGCAATAACTGTGTAATGTAGGTTAGGAATGCCGCTAGGTTACCCACGGAAAGCGAACCCTCTTCAGAGAGAACCCCTCCATAATACAAAGCACCCACAACACTAAAATTGAGGATAATAGACATAATAGGTGTGTTTAAAGCCACCACTTTAGCAGCCTTAAGACTCGCGTGAAGAAAGTTCGTATTACTCTCACCGAATCTAGCTTCCTCATAATCAGATCGTACGAAAGCCTTCACCACCCGAATACCAGACAGATTCTCCTGCATCACTGTATTCACTTGATCTAACCGCTGCTGTACGGTGGAGAATAGCGGTATGGTTACTCTCGTTGTCACCACAAGGAACACCACTAACAACGGGATCATAGCTAGCAGAATCAACGAGAGCTTGGGACTAATGGTGAATGCCATAATTAAACTGCCGATAATCATAAATGAGCCCCGTGCAAAGACACGAAGCACCATCATAACCACGGTCTGAAGTTGCGTAATATCGCCCGTTAGCCGAGTTACAATCGTACCTGCCCCGAAATGGTCTAAGCTTCGAATAGATAACGATTGCACTTTTTGAAATAACTTCTGCCGTAAATCTGCGCCGAAATTTTGTGAGGCGATCGTTGAAAAGATGGTACAACATGCACCTCCGACTAATCCAACAATCGCAACCATCAACATGATTAGACCCGTTTGGGCAATATGCCCAAGATCACCTAACATAACGCCATCATTCACAATACTGGCCATTAATCTAGGCTGAAGAAGATCCATACAGACCTCAAGTAACATAAATAACGGACCTAGAAGAGCAACGAACCAATAAGGTTTAATAAATCTAGTAAGTTTAAGCAAGTAAACACCTCAATCTGTCATCCATTTATTCGGAACAATGCGTCTATTTCAGTAACAATGTTGAATTTACAACTTGTTTTCTGGCTTTCCATGCAAAATATTCTTTTATATAATGTCGAATTGTTTTACAATATGGCAAGTGTGTCCGGATTCGGCGGATTCCGTTACTTAACATTACTGGAGGCCTTCAATTGCAGAATGAATCACTTTCCTATACTAACGTCAAAATGATCAGTGCCGATCCTAGCGCCATGGGCTTGTTCGGACTAGCCATCGTTACGCTCGTCGCTTCATCTCAGAAACTCGGAATCACAACGGGACTAAGCTACGCTATTCCTTGGGCCATATTTCTTGGAGCTTTCGCTCAGTTATTCGCTTGTATCCAAGATGCTAAGCATAATAACACTTTTGGATCGACTGCCTTTGGCGCTTTCGCATTCTTCTGGTTCGGAATGGCTGCCAGTTGGCTCATCAAGCTAGGCGTATTTGGCTCCATTCTTCAATCGAACATAGACGGTAAGCAACTTGGATTCGTCTTCGCTGGCTACCTGGTATTCTCGCTATTCATGACCCTCGGGGCTATGGAGACACATAAAGTATTATTCATCATCTTCGTACTCATCGACTTCCTATTTCTTGGTTTAACCTTCGACGCATTTGGAATTGCCCCGGAATTATTCCATTCGGTTGCAGCCTATGCAGAATTGGGTATTGGCATCATGTCGCTATATGGTACAGGCGCTGCCGTTCTGAACGTACATTTCGGTCGGATATTCTTACCTGTTGGCGCACCCTTCGGCATCTTCAAATCTCATAAATAATACATACTTTAGTGCCGCCTTCGCGCCGATCCGCGAATAGGCGGTTTTTGTTTAGTTCCACACCCTAACTGAATTAACTAAAACCTTGTATCTCTCTTAATAGCCCTAACAGAACGTTTATGTACAGAAATACTCAACAGATAACACCAAGCCCGCTAGTGCCTTAGCGAGTTGGTGTTATCTGTTGAGCTACCTGAGAGGTCCTATTTCTTTCTGAGTAAGGAGACTGTAAATTGAAATGCTTCATACGTTTCCTTCACGTAGGCAACATTCTCTCGTTCCCATTCTTCAGGACTATCCATGCCGTACTCATCAGCAAATTCCTCCAATTGTGCGGCGGCGTCTTGCAGTTGAGCTCCTTTGGCTGAAGATTTCCCCTTAAGGACTTGTACAGATAACCGAATGGCTTTCGAGGTATTCTGGATAAAAGAGTACTCTCCCGGCTCCCAAGCCGATTTATCGTCCATATCATTAAATGAAATCCACTTTTCTAGTAATTGTGCTGCTCTTGTTGCATCCATCTGAGCCATATTATTGTTCTCCATTCTTATCATGTAGTCGTTATACCGCATGTACTTATCTTACCATTTCATAGCCGCTAAATTCGCATTATTTTTTGCTTTTCTACACTTTTACGGATATGGTGGTGAGACGAATATAAATTTAATTATTACTGTGAGTTCAAAAAGTCGACTATCCTTCAAGCGTTACTTCGTGATCCATAGGTGACTTTTTGAACAACCTAATATAAAGGATGGGACAAGATTGAATACAGTTAGCCTATTACCCGACTATATTTACACCTATGCATATAGTGATGACGAACGCTCCTTATGTCATTTAGAGATGCGCTCTTTTTTCGGAATCGATACCACATCATACATCTTAAGAAGCTCCATTGAGGTCGACCCTAACCGAAGCCCGTTTATTAAAGAACGGATTGAAGTCATGTACGAGGGGGATCATTTATCCGAGATACTAGAGAAAGTGGAAGCTATCCAATTGAATGGCTCGACATTCAAGGTTATTTTTAACAAAATCAATGATCTTGATCCTTCTGTCAAAATAGAATACGACGAACGCCGTATCATCGAGCGAGATCTTGGATTACATATTGATGCTGAAGCGGATGTCCATCACCCAGATCATACCTTCGGTATCATAGCACTTGGTGGGCGTTGGTATTTTGGTAAATATGTAAAGAACGAGCCCATCTGGTTCCTCCATATGAAGAAGCCTCGCAACTATTCTATTGCCCTTGGTACACGTCTAGCTAGAGCCGCTGTTAATATTGCGATCCCGAAACCGCTAGGCATCACTGCCATTGATCCATGCTGTGGCATTGGAACAGTCATTATAGAGGCCCTCTCCATGGGGATTAATATTGTGGGGCGTGACCTCAATCCTCATATCATTCAAGGGGCACGTGCGAACACTGCCCATTTTGGCTATGAAACAGAACTAATATTAGGGGATATCTGTGATGTACATACGAATTATGATGTAGCTATTATAGACATGCCATACAATCTATTCTCATCAACTACGCCTGAAGAGCAACTTTCCCTTCTTCAACATACTCGCCGTTTTGCAAGTAAAGTTGTTATAATTACGATTGAAACGATTGATGAGATGATTGCTGAGGCTGGATTCGTGATTACAGACCGTTGTGTGGCGAAGAAAAGAGCCTTCTCTAGACAAATTATTGTGTGTGAGTAATTGGATGGTTTCCGTACCGTCAAAAAAGCAGACCCGATTTCAATTCGGGTCTGCTTCTTTATCCTACTAACTCATTATATTCCAGCAACCCATTCGTTAACCTTAGCTTCGTTAGCATCTATCCATTTCTTAGCAGCCTCTTGTTCAGACATGCCTCCCGATATATCAACCATCACAGATTCCATATCTGCGGGTGTCCATTCGAATTGATCTAAGAAACGATATGCTTCAGGTTGATCTTCTTTCAGACCTAGACGCACGAGTGTGTGGATTTGCTCGGCACCGCCATATGCACCTTTTGGATCTTCAAGATATTTCAAATCCATATCAGCAAACATCCAATGTGGTGTCCAACCTGTAATCACAATTGGCTCTTTTTTAGCATAAGCATCTTGAAGTACTTTGACCATCGCTGCAGAGGAACTCTCTAGTACGTTCCATTTTTTCAAGTCATATTCTTTAACTGCCTTTTCCGTTTGCGTCATAATACCCGCACCCGGTTCAATCCCTGTAATCGTGTAATCAACTAATTTTCCTACTTCTTCTTTATTTAAATCCTCAATCGACTTAATATCCATGTAGGAGGGTACAACCAGTCCACTTTTGGTTCCATCTAAATTAACGCCTAGATCTTCGAGTTTATCTTTGTTTGGTTCATAGTAATTCTCACCATGTGTGCTCGGTAACCACGCTGCCACCATCGCATCTGCACTACCATCTGCAACACCTACGTACATAGGCCCCGCATCAACCTGTAGCATCTCAACTTTATAGTTTAATTTGCTTTCCAATACTTCCTTTACAACATTCGTACTGGCAATTTCAGAATCCCATGCTACATAAGCCATCGTAATTTTCTTATCTTTCTTTGCCGTTGATGTATTTCCATTCTCCGCATTGTTCTTGTTACTAGAACAACCCGCAAGCACCAAGGTTACCGCCATAAATGCCATTAACAATATACTCATTTTCTTCTTCATCATATCTTACAATCACTCCTTCTTATTTTTCTTCGCTAATTTCTGTGTCATACGATCCAGCATAATTGCAAGAACAACGACAGCCAGACCCGCTTCCGTTCCAATACCTGTCTTCGCCTGTGTCACTGCTTTATAGACGTCAGCACCCACACCTTGAGCTCCAATCATCGAGGCAATAACAACCATCGATAGTGAAAGCATGATCGTCTGATTAATTCCTGCCATAATGGTTGGAACCGCAATCGGCAACTGTACCTTGATTAACTTCTGCATACTCGTTGAACCAAAAGCATCTGCTGCTTCTACCAAGTCTTCAGGAACCTGACGAATACCCAAACTAGTTAACCGAATAGTTGGCGGAATGGAGAATATTACCGAGGCGATTACGCCAGGCACAACACCTAATGAGAAGAATGCAACCGCTGGCAACAAATAGACAAACGCCGGCATCGTTTGCATCAAGTCAAGTAACGGGGTAATGATGCTCTGAGCTCTTTTATTCCCAGCACACAGAATGCCGATCGGCACGCCTAATACTATAGAAATAAACGAAGCCGTCAGTACCAATGCAAGTGTATCCATGGTATGTTCCCAATAGCCTAAATTAAGCACAAGTAACAGACCTAGAAGTGTAAATGCCCCAAGTCTAACCTTTCCTAGCCAATAGGCAAGGATCGTAAACAAAGCAATCACAACAAGCGGAGGCAAGAAGTTAAATCCATCTGCCAAGCCATTCACGATATTACCAACAACAAGTTTTACCCCATCGAACACGGGTTCAAAATTCGTCTCGAGCCAGCCTTCCAGCGCTTCTACCCATTCCGCAATAGGGATCTTTGGTATACTCATTGAGTTTCACCTGCTTCTGCTTCTACTTCTACTTCTGCTTCTACCGTTGCTTCTGTTTCGTTATTTCCACTTAACGCTGCGAGGACTGCTCCTCTAATCACAATACCAACTAAACGTTTCCGTTCATCAATAACAGCGACTGGAATTTTTGTGCTACTTACCACGTCGAATAGCTCCACCAGAAGAACATCTGGTGATACTATTGGGGTATCCCGAAGGATAATATCCTCTAAGGTTTGTCCCCATTTAATGGCAGCCGCTGCATCCTCTGCTGTCACGACTCCTATCAGTTGACGAGATTTGTCAACGACATAAAGATTTGAAATCGACCGATCACGCATTAGTTGTAATGCTACTCTTGGCCCGCGGTCCATAGTAATCGTCTCCGCACGAATCATCACATGAGCCGCTGTAAGTACTTTGGACAAATCTACATTCTCGACAAATCGCTCAACATAAGCATTTGCGGGATTCATAAGAATCTCCTCTGGCGAACCAATCTGAACGATAGCCCCATCCTTCATCAAGGCAATTCGATCTCCAATACGCAAAGCCTCATCGAGGTCATGGGTGATGAATATAATGGTCTTCTTCATGTTCTCTTGTAGCTCAAGTAACTCGTCCTGCATATCTTTACGAATGAGCGGATCAAGTGCACTGAAAGCCTCGTCCATCAACAGAATGTCAGGATCGTTAGCCAACCCTCGTGCTAGCCCAACACGTTGCTGCATCCCACCGCTTAATTGATCTGGTTTCTGATGCTCTAGTCCTGCCAAACCAACTAATGCTAAGGATTCCATCGCTTTCTTTACCCGCTCTTCTTTTCCAATCCCCTGTACCTCTAATCCATATTCAACATTCTCTAATATCGTACGATGGGGAAAAAGCGCAAATTTCTGAAAAATCATACTCATTGTCTTTCTTCTAACCTGTCGTAGTTCTTCCTTGTTCATTCGCACAATGTCCTTACCATTAATAAGGACCTGCCCCGCTGTAGGCTCGATGAGACGATTCAACAATCTGACCACCGTTGATTTTCCACTACCCGATAAGCCCATAATGACGAAGATCTCACCAGGTTCTATAGAAAAGTTGACCTGATTAACCCCTACTGTCAATTTCGTTTCTTTAGCAATGCGCTCTTTAGACCACCCTTGATCTAATAAGGGAAACGCCCTCTTCGGATCATTGCCAAACACCTTACTTAACGATTTGACTTCAATAATCGCCATGTTTCATCACCCTTTCAATCATCCGGATCTAATATATGGCACTTATACAGTCTAGACTTCTTCAAAAAAAGGGTCAAAATGTAAAAATGACCGTATAGAGTGTACAGTTTAAACTTTACATACTATATTAACTGTATGCTCTGTTTAACTTACAATTCCTTCAGAGCCTTATTCTTTACTTTTCAGACTCTTTTTTTTACAATGGATGCTGTGGATATTGTTTCCGCTCATCGCAAGCGTTATTCAAGGGAGTGTACGATATGACAACATTTGATGGATTAAATGAAGAACAGATTAAAGTGATCGAGAAATCGCGCCAACGCGTCATGGATTCTATTGGAACGAATATGGATCTTTATGGGGTCACGATGTCCATTGGTCATTTGTACGGAAATATGTACTTCCATGATGGTCCCGTCACGCTGGATGAGATGGGTCAGGAAATGGGAATGAGCAAGACCAGTATGAGTACAGGTATGCGTGCTCTAGTAGATCTAAAAATGATCAATAAGGTTTGGGGAAAAGGTTCGCGGAAAGATCTGTATGGAGTAGAAGGGGACTGGCACCAAAATTTTGTTGATTACTTCTCCATTAAATGGCGCAAATCCATGGAAATGAATCTTCACTCTTTAGCGAAATCACGAGCAGAGATACAGAAACTACGTGTAGATCATATAGATAACGAAATATTAGTTACACAAGTTGATAAAGATATTGAAAAAATGACTCATGCTATCGATTATTATAAATGGTTAGGCCGTTTTATCGACGCATTAGAATCTGGGCAAATTTTCGATTGGATTCCTAAAGAAGAGCAAGAATAGGGAATGAATATCGTATCAGACATATTAAAAATGCCGTAAGCTATCTATAACGACAGCCTACGGCATTTTGATTTTTATATTCAACAGATCCCTTTTAGCTATATTAATTGCTTTAACTGCACCTTATAGTCCTTTATTTGCTTCGATGTTGGTAACGACGCTATTTGAGCATGTTTTATTAATTTTTTTCGTCTTATTGCCCTTATGATGGGGTATGGAACCAGCAGTAATGTATACAATAAGTGCAGATCTTCCTTACTTAAAGCACGCTTAGAATCATAATACTCGATGTAACGTAAAGTCTGCTGGCCCTTCCATGGTAAATTACGATGCAAAATATGAGAGAAATCCTGCATGCGTACATTTAATGATGTGTTATCAAAATCAATCAAATGCATCGATTTCGAGGTATCTATAACGAGATTTGGATAATTATAATCCCCATGTACAAACGCTGCTGCAGCTTGTTCATTTGCGATGGCCTTGATCACTGAGGAATGCTGTAACTGCTCCAGCGCTTGATCACAAAGGGCAACCATATACCTCATACTCCGATATTTGTCGAGGTCGCTTCGGTACGATGTAATCAGCGCAGGCAAACTGTTATACCTTACTCTTTCCAGGATCTGCGGGGCTGTTAATCCTTGAGCAACCGTATGGAATCTAGCAAGGAGACGTATTCCCTTCTTGAGATGCTCTTTATTCTTGAATTGTGGATGTTCGCCAATGACCCAATTGGTCAACATGTAGTGGACGCCATCTTTTGTAATCCAAGGAGCTTGTGACGTGGTTAGAAGTAATCTAGGACAATGTACAAACTCATGTCTAGCTAGATGTGTGAATACTTGGGCAATAAAACCCATCTCTGATTCGGATATATTGTAGCCTTTTAAACATAAAACGCCATGATCTCGCGTATAAATCTTAAATACGTCACGCACACTCACCTGTCTTACGATTCGAATACCATATTCCTGTTCAAGATTTAACCATGCGAACATCTCTTATCACCTTATTCACGTCATATTTGACTCCTCTTTATCCCCATTTCCTTACTCATGAGCCCATTCATCTAGTCGGGCTATAGCATTCAAACGATTATCCCATGATAAAGCTAATAATGCTAAACCTCGTTGACTTCTCCCCTGTGAAATTCTCCGCGCTTCAATCCATGCTTCACGAGGCAACCGAAAAAAGGCACTGATCAAGATCCGCTCAGCCGAATTTAACGGGCGTATTTCTACATAGCCACGCAATAAAGCCTGCATATAAACGGGATTGTAATGCGTAGTATTGGAAAGCGTTTTGGCAATTTCGTAATAAATAGATCCCTTCCTTAAACAATCCCAATCGACCAAGTACAATCCTTTTGAATTAATTACAACATTAGGTATCGTGATATCACCATGTATTAATGCTGGGTGGTTCCGCTCGTCTGCGAGAATCCGCTTAACCTCAGGCGTGTTCATCATTGCCCATGCTTCATGAGCTAAATGAGCACATTGATGCCCATTCTTTTTAAACCATTTTTTAGAAACGGTACTCTTAGAGTTTATTTTACGTAAATGCGAATGAAAGAGGTGGCCTTGTCGTTGAAAGTTACTCATTTGTTTGTGGGTAAAAGAGGACATGCTTGTGTGGTTATGTTTCAATAGCGTGTGAAGACCCGCCAATGCTCTTCCCAGATCCTCATAATCCTGAACATCATCTTGCAAGCTACGCCCGGTAATCCATTCCGTCACATAGTAGCGCTTTCCGTGGCTAGTTACGTAATACTTACCCGTTCGTCGTGTTGTAAGCCATTTGGGGCAATTCGGATAATGTGCTTTTTTTAATTTCTTGATGTACGAAAAGAGCTGTTCTTTGGTCAATCTCTGATCGAGATTGCGGATGGATAATACTTTAATTAGAAATCTCCCTTTATCTGTTGACGCGCAATGCACAGCATTTTTTTTGTATAAAGAATCATGCGTCTTAACACGATGTAAACGCAGCCCATATCGTTTGGTGATGCTTTTAAACTTAGCATGCTGATCTTGATTTGGCACCCCGCGCTCCTCCATTTCTTACAATAATGAAGCTTATGGTCATTGTATTCAGCATGGGTTGTGAAGTTTCTAATTTACTTCCATTTATTCACCATAAGCTTCAATTGTAAGTAGGCATGACGCGGGATTCCGCTTGTCCCCTAAGATTCCACCGCAATATAAATCTGCACCACAGACTCTTCGGGATTAGAATCGCTTGTCTGATATAACTCGAAATCTCCGCTATATGTTCTCTTGATTGTAGAATCTTCGAAAGTCCTCCAAATCTCCTGCCACGCCTCTATGACCACTTGTTGGACAGGACCCCTTTTCGTCTCAAAAACGATATATTGCGCTTCGGGAATTATAACCTGCTCCAACCCCGCTATTGGACTGCTATTGTCACTACACTCGTGTCCAATAAGAAGGGTATACTCACCTGTCGCATCACTCTCATAATCTGTGTACAGTGCATAAATGAAATGGGGATGACGCACATCCATCTGTGATGCAATATCGCTCTGGAAGTAGCGCTCCCACAACTCAGGAATCAGTCCCTGTGGACCTGCCTCCTGTCTATTAGTCGTTCTAACACTTATTCCTGTAAGTGTTATTTGGGGCTTATGTTCATGACTAGTCTTTAGCATGTATGATTCCTCTTTTCATAGTTTTCACTATTGTACCGTGAGGAAGTGGACAACTGTATGTCTAGTTCCCTCTTTACTGTTTAAACTTATATTCCGTTATCAGGGTGACCACAGTATAATAAACCTACATGCTATTACCAAAGTTATACACCATTATTTCAGATTCAATGCAATAATTTAAATAAAAGGAGGATGAGGTAAACATGAAAAAAATAGCCGTTTTCTGTGGATCAAGTGAGGGAGCATCACCTGCTTATAAAGAGGGAGCTATTCAGCTTGGTAGAGAATTAGCAAGACGAGGTATTACCCTTGTCTATGGTGGGGCTAGCGTCGGAATTATGGGAACAATAGCCGATGCCGTCTTGGAATCGGGAGGACAGGTGATTGGAGTTATTCCACAAATGTTAGAGGATCGAGAAATTTCTCATCCGAATTTAACGGAGTTAATTATTGTAGGTTCTATGCATGAAAGAAAAACCAAAATGGTTGATTTAGCAGATGGGTTTATTGCTTTACCTGGGGGACCTGGAACATTAGAAGAATTTTTCGAGGTTTTCACTTGGGCCCAACTTGGACTTCATCAAAAACCTTGCGGAATTCTGAATATCAATCATTATTATGACTTACTCATTTCTTTTTTTGATCATATGAATGAACAACAATTTCTACAAGATAAGCATCATGCAATGGCGATCATTGATTCTAATCCGGCAGAATTAATTGAGAAGTTCACTACCTATAACCCTCCAACCGTGAAGGCCTATATAAATATAGATCAGACATAATACAGAAAATGACCACAATAAAAAAAGGATCAACGAGATCTCCGTTTCCCAAACGGGACCTTCATTGATCCTTGTTCTATCTTATTCAGGCCGTTCAATAGTAAAAATCTCACCCAATTTCGCGTAGGAATTGCCAGCAAGCCGACTTACTGGCTTCAGTCCTTCGGGATCAATATATCCATTGTGATATAAGGATTCTGCAATATGAAAGCATACCACGCGTCCGATTAGTAAATCAGTAGCAGGGGATTCTGTCGTTCCACCAAGGGGGATGATATGTTCGAGATGACATTCCATCCGAATGTTAGCTTCAGCTATCCCTGGAACACTAATTTTGGTGCTTGGCGTAGGGGTAAGTCCTGCCAAGAGTACTTCACTTTCATCTGAAGGCAAGCTTGCCGCAGTCTCGTTTATTTGCTCGATGAATGATTCATCTGAGATATGAACAACAAACTCCCCTGTCTCCAAGGCGTTTCTAGCCGTGTCTTTGCGCTGACCTTTCTTGCGACCCACCGATATAGATACCATTGGAGGATCAGCCGTTACAATATTGAAGTAACTAAAGGGTGCCCCATTTAGAACGCCAGAACAGGTCTGCGTTGTAACGAAGGCGACTGGTCGAGGAATAATGCTACCTATAAGCAACTTATAATTATCTCGTTCACTTTGGTCTAAGGGATCGATTGTAATCAACTTCATAACCTTCTTCCCACTGTAAGTTTATTCTCAACAATCATTCAAGAAGTATACTCAATTATCCTCTATTAATACGTCTACTTCACAATTGTAGCAGCATCCTATTTGAATTTAAAAGCCACATGCATGACCATCAGGGGTCGTATGCATGTGGCTTGAATTGTTTCTTATTTACGTTACTTAACTACACTTATTAGTAAAGGTTACTTCTAAATCAGAACCATCCAACACCATGGATCAAACTTGATAGGCTTTCTGAACCTGAAAAGAAAATAAGTAGACCTAGACTAGCTATCGATAAAGAAGATATCATTTTCCGCATCATCATCAACTCCTTTAACTATAGTCTTGTACTTATGTAAATCTTCTCTAGAGGCAACATCTCTTAACTCTTCAAACAATTTCATACATAGAATAATACTTGACTTATTATTCATTCTAACAGCGTTTTCCAAACTAATCAAAAGAAATCTATTAGCCCTCTCAGGCTGAGAATTTCTAGAATAATAATAGGCCACTTCATAAAATAAAATAGTATACCTATCCATACTTAATTGATGATTATAACCCTCCACTTCAGACTCCAATTGAAAGGAAGACGAAATACTATCTTCAAATTTCAGGAGAACGGGGTCCACATTCATCCCATATTGATTGGCTGCCGTCATAATGATTTCTAAGCCCGGAAGAATCTCACATTCCCTATTCTCAATATAAGATACATACTCAGGAAGAACCTCCGTCTTTCCTAACTTCAGATCAAAAACATAGGCATTTGCCCTGGACCACTCACTAAACTTATCGACACATGCCTTACCCTCTTCTCCCAGTCCCTTAAACCAGCTTAAATCAGCATAACGGTTATTGTATTCCTTCGCCTGATCGTAATCCTTACGATTATTATACACTTCTGCTTTCATCAAATAGACTTGTCCGTAATACACAACCAGAGGATGTTTAGTCTTCCTATTCGATTCATCGTATCTATTCGTTTCACATTCAGATTTGTATATATCCCCCACCAATTTTTCTGATTGATCGGTAATCTCTTCTAAACGTTTCCAGGCATGAAGTTCGCTATATACATTACCCAAATCTATTAAAGCATCCAGCTGATCATCCACAGATAACCGATGAATATAAGGATCGAACTGACTAGCAACCCTTAAATTAATCCTATTATCTTTCCCTAACTTTTCTTTGAACAACCGATACTGTGAAATAGCTACCCTCTCGGAATGTTGATACTTCTCACCTTCAACAACACATTTGTACAACAAAGTTGCGGCTAGGGTATAACCTTGTTGGTAGAATAATTCTGCCGCGTTAAATAGTTCAGGCATAAATGATAGATCATCGCCAAGCCGTTGCAATATATTCTCCATACAGTCGTATCTTTCAAGCTCTGCACACCGTTGAAGGAAGGGGGTTACCCATTCCCTATTCGGAGCATCCGTGATGAAGCATTCATCCACATACAATATGTATAATACTCCCTCGGGAAGCCCCATCACTGCTGTAATTAGATCCACATGACTTATAGCAATAATTTGGGGGGGATTACGCTCAATAATCGCACTTAATATCCCTTTGTCGATACCCGTTGCTTGTGATAATCCCTGGAGGTCGACTCCATTATTTCTCATGTAATCTTCTAGTACTGAGCAGATCGCGGTGTTAGATTTCATCTAGATCACTCCTATGATAGTTCAGTTGTAAAATTCCATAAAATAGTATTAATTATATCTATAATCTATATTGAGGTCAATCAACGATCTCACAATTTCTTGCTTAAATTGATTATAACCCTCAATACCCCATGGATACAAAAGCGATCGATTGAAGGTTAGTCTAGATCGTGATAGAATTTTCTTAAGAGATCGTCTCCCTTATGAATCTTTTGGTGGTACAAACGATTCAAATAGGAAGAACGGTCTTTTTTTTACCCATTTCACACATGCTTTAAGGAGATATGAACTGATGCAGAAAATTAGATTGAGCTGGGCACAATTATCTGAAAGATTTGTACATACAGCTTTGCTTAGATCTTTTATTAAATGGATTATTCTAGGCAGCGGCGTAGGGATATTATCTGGGACGGCATCTGCCGCATTCCTCCTTAGTCTGGAATACGTCACTGACTTGAGAATGGGACAACCTTGGCTGTTGTTTCTCTTACCTGCCGGGGGAGCGTTAGTTAGCTTACTTTACTTGAAGCTAGGGAAGAATAGTGCCAAGGGTAACAACTTAATTCTGGAACAAATCAATAACGGGAACGAGGCTATCCCTCTACGAATGGCACCTCTCGTTCTGTTCGGAACCTTGGTGACGCATCTGTTCGGAGGCTCTGCCGGCCGTGAAGGTACTGCTGTACAGATGGGAGCGAGCTTAGCCGAAGGATTCGGTAAGCTTCTACGAGTCAGTCCGGTAGATCGAAAAATTCTATTAATATGCGGAATTAGCGGTGGCTTTGGATCAATTTTTGGTACACCCTTAGCCGGTACTATCTTTGGCCTTGAGGTTCTAGCTATCGGCTTAATCCGTCACGAAGCTCTGCTGCCTGCTTTTGTGGCAAGCTTCGTCGGTCATCTAGTGACAACATCTTTTTGGGGTGTATCTCATCTTCAATATAATGTAGGCGCTGTACCCGAATTATCAACCCTTGTGCTCCTTAAGGTTATATTCGCTTCAATCCTATTCGGATTGACCAGCATGCTGTTTAGCCAATTAACACATGCTCTAAAGAAGGGCTATAGCTACGTATTTCGCAATCCTATGATCAAAAGCGCAGCCGGTGGTTGTATCATCATCGTCTTGGTCTACTTCCTTGGGACAAGGGATTATCTAGGTCTCAGCATTCCACTTATTCAAGACTCCTTCACGGAGGATGTTTCCCCCTTTGCTTTCTTGTGGAAATTAATATTTACTTCGCTTACACTAGGTGCTGGCTTCCAAGGCGGAGAGGTAACGCCTTTATTTGCAATCGGCGCAACGCTAGGAAATGCGCTATCCGGCTTCCTGCATTTATACGCCCCTTTTCTGGCATCATTGGGATTTATCGCCGTATTCTGCGGGGCCACCAACACACCTATCGCTTGCTTTCTTATGGGTATTGAGTTGTTCGGATCGAATGGAGCGAATGGCGCCATCTATATGTTCATTGCTTGTCTCGTGAGCTATTTCTTCTCCGGTCATACAGGTATCTATACCTCTCAACAGATTGGAATTTCCAAATCACAATGGATACAAGTTCCCGAGGGTACAACTCTGGGTACGATAAAACTCGGTAAAAAAAAGAAGTCCAGGAGTGAAAGATCATGAAAAATCTATTAATCGCCGACGATGATCATCATATTCGCACACTATTGAGACATGTTCTGACCCGCGAAGGTTATCTCGTTCTTGAAGCCGCTGATGGACGGGAAGCCATACAGAAATTGAAAGAGGCTACCGTGGATCTAGCTATCGTAGATATTATGATGCCGCATGTGGATGGGCTACAATTATGCCAATATATTCGGGGAACCTACGACATCCCAATCATTCTGTTGACGGCACGCCAACAACTCAGTGATAAGGAGCAAGGTTATTTACACGGAACGGACGATTATGTGACCAAACCTTTCGAACCGGAGGAGTTGTTATATCGGATAAAAGCCTTATTTCGTCGATACTCCATCGCTTCTGATGATAAAATCCGTTTGAATCGACTGGTCATTGATCGCAAAAATTATGAGATTAGCGACGGGAACGATGTTTTACTACTACCCGTGAAGGAATTTGAATTGCTGGCACAGCTGGCTCAATACCCGGGAAGACTCTTCTCCCGCAGCGAGTTAATTGAACTCGTGTGGGGAACAGATTATGAAGGTGATGAACGAACCGTGGATGTTCACATTAAACGTTTACGTCAGCGATTTATAGATTATCAGGATGACTTTATCATTCGGACCGTTCGAGGGATTGGCTATAAGGTGGAGATGATCAGCCCATGAAATCACTCTATGTACGCATGTGTCTCGTCTTTTGTTCCGTAATTCTAATAAGTAGCCTACTCGCCTTTCTAGGTTCCAACTTCTATTACCAACAGAACATTAAGAGTCAGAATGATTCGAAGCTTACCGAAATGGCCCTTCAACTTCAACAATTTAGTGAGTCCCACCCGAATTCTGTCGATGAATATCTATCCAGTGTGGCTTCTTTGGGATACAAAATTTATATCACGAACAATCAGGGGGATGACCGCTTCTACGGTGAACCCTTTCGGGAAAATGATTTGGAGGAACAATACGTTCAGCGTGTACTGATAGGTGGAGTCTATCATGGGATTGCTGATTTTCCAGACAAACCGTTTATTACCGGATTTTTTGATAACCAGCTGCGTAACTCGATCGGTGTGCCCATTCACATCAACAACCAGCGTTACGCGTTATTCATGCGCCCGGATGCCCAGGTACAGTTCGGTGAACTACGCATATTTTTTGCAATAATAATAGGACTTATCCTATTGTTCACCCTATGTTTCCTTATGATCAGTGTCCTACATGTGGTCAGACCGATTATTCGTCTCACTTCGGCAACGAAGGAAATTTCTAAAGGTAGATATGACATTAAGCTAAATACACGGAGACGTGATGAAATTGGTCAGCTGGCTAGCCACTTCATGATCATGGGACGAGAGCTAGAACGAACGAATCGAGCTAGACAGGAGTTTGTCGCTAATGTATCCCATGAAATCGAATCTCCTCTCACTTCCATACAAGGTTTTGCCCATGCTTTAAAGGACCCCACCTTACCTGAGGACGAGAGAATACAGTATCTCTCTATCATTGATGAAGAAAGCCGCCGCTTGTCGATGCTTAGTAAACAACTACTCACCTTATCTTCTCTGGATTATGATGCCGATCAACTACAGACTAGTACTTTTGATTTGCGTTCCCAACTACGCCAGGTTGTGCAGATTATGGAGTGGCGACTTGCGGATAAACAATTGTCGCTCCGGTTGAACATACCCGAGATTAGCATTAGCGGAGATGCAGACCTACTCTATCAAGTGTGGATGAATCTATTATCTAATGCGATTAAATATACGCCAGATGGTGGAGAAATTAGAATATCTGCAAGTCTCGACAGCGGAAGATGTCTGATTCGTGTAACAGATACTGGTGAAGGGATTGCCGCTGAGGAACTCCCCCTGATCTTTGACAGGTTCTACAAAGTGGACCGAGCACGGACACGAGAGACTCACAGCACGGGATTAGGACTTTCCATTGTCCAGAAAATTGTTCAATCCCATAAAGGGACCCTTGAAGTGACAAGTGTGAAGGATGCAGGAACTACCTTTACCGTTTCTCTACCTTCTTTGTAATTCATTATTCATACTCCGTTCATGTTCAACTTCTAAACTGGGACTATACAGATTAGAAGGAGTGGTTATATGTTTCTAGCATTAAGAGAAATGCGGCATTCCAAAGCCCGATACATGCTTATTATGGTCATTATGTTACTCGTCTCTTTTCTGGTCCTGTTTGTAACTGGACTAGCACAGGGTTTAGCCTACGCTAATATTTCGGCCGTAAAGAATATGCCTACGAACCATTATGTTGTTCAGGATGATGCAGATCAGACGTTTAGGCGTTCTCAACTTAATGAAGCGGAATTACAAGAGGTTCGTTCTGTTGTAGGTGATCAGAATGCCACGCCGCTCAGTATCCAGACTAGTACCATTACCGCTAACGATACGGATGTGAAAGCTGATGTTACTTTTTTTGCGGTAGATATGCAGGGTTTATTGGCTCCTAATATAGTTCAGGGAGAAGCCATTACGAATGAGAAGAACGGTAGTGTTATTGTTGACCGAAAGCTCGAGCAATCAGGTATCACCATTGGCAGTACCATTGTTGATCAAGCTACAGGTATGAGTTGGAACGTCGCCGGATATGTCGAGGACAGCTCATACAGTCACACTCCCGTCGTCTATATGAATACTGGGGACTGGCAAGCTATGAAGCAGGGAGTGTCCGGAACTGAGGAATCTGTGAAATCAGCCTCATTTAACGTTTTTGCTATGAATGCCACATCCGATCAGATAGCCAACATCTCTGATAAAGTGGCTAACATCGAAGTCATTACGCAAAAAGAAGCCATTTCTAGTATTCCCGGTTATAAAGAAGAACAAGGCTCTCTACTCATGATGACTGTTTTCTTATTTGTTATCGCAGCGTTTGTATTGGCCGTATTCTTCTACGTCATCACGATCCAGAAAACAAGCCAATTCGGTATTCTGAAGGCGATGGGTACGAAAATGTCTTACTTAGCTTGGAGTGTAGTCGGACAGGTTACGGTGTTATCTGTGGCAAGTCTGTGTATAAGTCTGTTGCTGACCTTAGGAATGAACAGGGCTCTACCGGAATCCATGCCTTTCCAACTGGACACCTCTACCATCGTTATAACTAGCAGTTTATTTATAGCGATGTCTTTGATGGGATCACTGATCTCGGTGGCTAAGGTAGCCAAAATAGATGCATTAGAAGCGATAGGGAGGACTGGCGCATGAGTACTAAATTACTGATGAAACAAGTGACCAAAACCTATGGTGATGGGACTTCAACGATGTCGGTGTTGAATAATCTGAACTTGCAAGTAGATGAGGGAGAATTCGTCGCTGTTCTTGGCCCCTCTGGCTCTGGGAAAAGCACCTTTCTTTCAGCAGCCGGAGCGCTTCTAACGCCAACTAGCGGTGAAATACAGATTGATGGGGAATCCTTAGCGAATAAGAGTAAAGCGGAACTCACACAGCTCCGGTTACACAAAATAGGTTTCATGTTCCAAAGTGCGCAACTGTTACCTTACTTGAAGGTGGAAGAACAGCTATTGTTTGTAGCTAAACAGGCACATGCGAATGCTAAGGAAGCGAAGCAGCGCGCTGCTTATTTATTACAACGGTTGGAGATATGGGATCGTCGTAATCATTACCCTGATCAGCTCTCCGGTGGAGAGAAGCAACGTGTCGCCATTGCACGAGCTTGGATGAACAAGCCTGAGATTCTGTTTGCCGATGAGCCTACCGCAAGCCTAGACTTCAAACGTGGCAAGGAAGTCGTCCGGATGATTGCTGACGAAGTGAAGAACGAAGGCAAAGCAGCCGTCATGGTAACCCATGATGAGCGAATGCTGGAATGGTGTGATCGTGTGCTATATTTGGAAGATGGATTACTGGTTGAGAAACCTAATCACTGAGTTTAATAGTACCGGGGAAAGACGTCACGATAACAATCTGACGTCTTTTCTCCGTTATTAGTCATTCTCTGATCCTCTTAGATTCGAATATCAATACCACCCTCTGCACAGGTATCCACGTTAAGAGTATTATTATTTACTTCTTTCACTGTCGCTTCCTTCGTACTTGTCTGAGCTTGACTTGTATCAGCACTCTTTTGTGCAATTTGAGCCGTAATTTGTTGAATTTGCTGTTGTATCTGTGCTACTTTCGCTGCTTTGGTCTCTTCATTGTCTTTGCTCGCTGCTGCCGTCTTCAGATCTGCCTGAAGTTTCGTTAATTGTTTCTCCAGACTAGCGCTATTACTGGATGCGGATGATGTCGATAAAGTAGCCATGCTTGATGATGTCGATGAAATATTCATATGATGAGCTCCTTATGTAAATATTTGATTACTCTCCTAAGTATAAATGGAACTTATATCCTGTACCTGAATCTCCACTGAAAGTATGATCCAGCAGAATCATGAATAGAAGTTGTTCCTACGGTTGAATACTTTCGATCCCGTATTGGAAACCTATTCAGACTAGTTACCATAAAAACAGTTTCGCATCAGATACTTCACTGTTCCTATTCTATTCTCCACCGCTTCTCTCCATTTCAATAACCATCTTACGTTTTAATAGTATGTAAGATTGGGTAACTCTTTTTATATAAACTTAAACGATCATTCTTGCGAAGAAGCAAATACTGTACAAGCAAGGAGTCATACGGAGGAATAGGACATGAAGCGCAATCATACGATGATGGAATTTTTTGAGTGGCATGTGAATGCTGATGGAAATCACTGGAATCAGTTAAAAGAAATGGCCCCAGAGTTGAGACAAAGAGGAATTGATGCCATCTGGCTCCCTCCTGTCACCAAAGGCCAATCGACAGAGGATCGAGGTTATGCTGCATATGACCTGTATGACCTTGGAGAATTTAATCAAAAGGGCAGCATTCGCACGAAATACGGCACTAAGCAACAATTAGTGGACGCTATCCATACTTGTCATGATCATGGCATAGCCGTATATGTAGATTTAGTCATGAATCATAAAGCAGGTGCTGATGAGAAAGAGACGTTTAAGGTCATCGAAGTAGATGAACATAATCGCTTAGAAGAAATTTCAAAACCTTTTGATATCGAGGGTTGGACGAAATTCACATTCCCTGGGCGAGGGGAGCAATATTCCTCATTTAAGTGGAGCTTTCAACATTTCAACGGCACGGATTATGACGCGAAGACTGATCGCAAAGGCATATTTCGCATCGTAGGTGACAACAAGACCTGGAATACCAATGTCGATCATGAATTTGGTAATTACGATTACTTAATGTTCGCCAATATCGATTATAATCACCCTCAAGTGAGGGAGGAAATGATCTCTTGGGGCAAATGGCTGACCCAGACAGTGTCATGCGACGGCTTCCGCTTAGATGCGATCAAGCATATTAATCATGATTTCATCGAACAATTTACTACTGAATTATTGAAAGAGCATGGTGACAACTTCTACATTGTCGGTGAATTCTGGAACTCCGATCTTACGGCCTGTCAGAAATTTCTCGATACCGTTGATTATAAAATAGATCTATTCGACGTGTCTCTTCATTATAAATTTCATGCCGCATCACACTCCGGTAGAGACTTTGACCTAACAACCCTGTTCAAGGATACTTTAGTGGGATCTCATCCATTAAACGCGGTTACCTTTGTCGATAATCATGATTCTCAGCCTCATGAATCGCTCGAGTCTTGGGTAGACGACTGGTTTAAGCAAAGTGCTTACGCCCTCATCCTACTTCGCCAAGATGGTTATCCTGTTGTCTTCTACGGTGATTATTATGGGATCGGAGGAGACAACGCAATAGCAGGAAAGCAATCAGCCATTGATCCCCTTCTCTACGCCCGATACCACAAAGCCTATGGAAAACAAGAAGATTATTTCGATCATCCGAACACCATCGGATGGGTGCGATTCGGCCTGCAGGAAATAGAACGTTCAGGGTGTGCCGTTGTTATCTCTAACGGAGACAATGGAGAGAAGCGAATGCTGGTTGGAGCAGATCGTGCGGGGGAAGTATGGATTGATTTAACAAATAATAGACAAGATCAGATTCCCATCGATGATAACGGCTTTGCAACTTTCCCAGTCAATGGAGGAAGCGTGTCCGTATGGGCATTACCAGAGGTAGATGTGCAGTAAAAAGTGCAATAACTAAGGGTAGCATCTCATGTTCATTGACATGTAGTGCTACCCTTTTCTTCAGACATCCTGTCTCCATAGATAAATAACCATTACCATCTAATATGGAATATAATAGTAATACTATGTGGAGATGGACTATACTAGCTTGAAATTCTGCCATTATGGACAATTTGGAGAAAAGGAGTGTTCCCCGAGATGTTTACAGCCCCACTCGAAACAAGTTGGAAATCAGCAGGGATTTACTTGGAACTTAATGAAGCAAACAGGTTGCAGAATATCGTTATTGATGCGTTATATAACTCATAGTCTGTAAATTAGATGATTCATAGGTTTCCACAGCCTCTGGAGGACATTGATTATTTCTCTTCTCACTAGGACGCGACAAAAAAAGCTCACGTATAACGTGAGCTTTTTAATGAATACTTCTTAAATTTTCACACAACTAAGCTATTCGACTTTAGACGCTATTGAAGGAGAATCCCAGCATTCTACAATATGAGAGCTATCTAAAATCGGTAGACTCTCTCTCGTAAACACAGGGTCTTTGCCCTCTTTCTTCTGCTGCATATAATCCTTCAAGGCCGCAAAGGCTACTTTAGAAAGCATAGTAATGGCAATGAGATTCACGATAACCATGAAGCCCATGAACAAATCAGCCAGATCCCATACCAACTGCACTTTTGCTATCGAGCCGAATATGATCATCGCCAATACACTAACTCTATAGATCATAAGCCAAATTTTATTTGATCTCAGAAAGGCAATGTTGGTTTCTCCATAGTAGTAATTTCCGATTAGCGTACTGAAAGCGAATAAGAACACCATCAAAGCTAAGAAACCAGACGCCCATGAACCTAAATGTACGCTTAATGCTGCCTGCGTCAATTCGATACCACCAAGCCCAGACTGCGTGTACTTACCTGAGAGCAGAATGATCATCGCCGTACTTGTACAAATAACCAATGTATCCAGAAGCACGCCTAAGGCTTGAATCAACCCTTGCTTCACCGGATGACTTGTTGTCGCTGTAGCGGCTGCATTGGGCGCACTTCCCATACCAGCTTCATTGGAGAACAATCCCCGCTTCACACCCTGCATGAGTGCTGCTCCAAGGGAACCCCCTACGACTTGCTCAACACCAAATGCACTTTTCACGATTAGTGTAAGAACTGCTGGAACTTGTCCAATATTCACAAGTACAACAAAAAATGCAATACCGATATAAAGTACAGCTAGCACAACGACAATATACTCCGACATTTTGGCGATTCGTTTTATGCCACCGAATATAATGACAGCAAATGCCGCAGCCATCACTAAACCGACTACTAAACGATCCGTGCCAAAAGCATTCTCAAAAGCTATTGTAATCGTGTTTGACTGTACTGCATTAAATACCAAACCGAACGACAATGTGATTAGAATAGCAAACAATGCACCCATCCACCGTTTATTTAAGCCACGTTCCATATAATAGGCGGGGCCACCTCGGAAGCCATCCTTATCTTTAATTTTGTACACTTGCGCTAGCGTACTCTCAATGAAGCTGGATGCTGAACCAATAATAGCAATAACCCACATCCAGAATACAGCCCCGGGTCCACCAAGCGCAATCGCAATCGCAATCCCTGTAATATTCCCTGTCTCTACACGGGCTGCCATACTAATGCAAAATGCCTGAAAAGGAGAAATACTGTCACGAGAGCCATCTTTGGATTCTTTTAGTACGCGAAACATTTCTTTTAATAAACGAAATTGAAGAAACTTCGTTCTATAAGTGAAGTACAGGCCACACAAAACAAGCATTACGATTAACAAATTAGACCACATGATGTTGTTTATAAGATCAATCACATTCTGTAACGACTGTTGCATGAGTTATGGTTCCTCTCTAGTTGTGTATGGTTTATGATGTCCTTAATTGAGGAAGCACATTAGTATACCAAATTTCCCTTAAAAGTCGATACATGTATTATTTTGTAATATTTCATTCGTTGCCTTACTAACTTACCGTGTATATGTAGACCTTGGTATGATATATATCTTTACAGATAGTAACTCGATCTGGCTCCCAATCTGGAATTGCAAAACATACACTAATCACCTGTGCTCCCGGGTTCAATCCTTTAGACCAAATGCTTGTTAACCGCTTCATTGCACCTGGATACAAGTAACAGACGACCAGATCTGCATCTTTATATGAATACGTATATAGGTCTCTACGCAAAAAGGTAACATTAGTCCGGTTATCCATCCTTGCTAGCAGTTTAGAGATCCATAGCGGTATGCGTGAGTTCTCTAATCCAATGATCTGTGAATCCGTATGATATTTCCCCATATGTATGGCTAATGTTCCGAACCCCGATCCTGCTTCAACAATCGATTTCCTATTCGTTATTCGCTTTATTTCCGCTGTCACCACTTGACGGACAGGCGCCGTAGATGGCATTGGAGAGATACCATTTCGCAAACTTACGTACACGATTGATAGTACCGCAGTAAACATACCTACAATTAACACCCCAGTCATGATCTGATTAAGAGTGTTTAACATCTGAGTCACCTCCTAACGTTAAATTGGATTTATCTGCACTTCCCCAGTGAATAACCACCCATCCATGATGAATACTCTTACAGATAGTGAAAACATACTTTCTTATAATTCAAAAAAACTGCCTCTATAGAGACAGTCCCTCCCTTAACAAATGTATCCTATTTGAATTTAGGCAAGTTCGCTTTACAAAAAGATGCTAGAACTTCTTCTTCATCTTCTTCCATGTCAAAGCTTAAATAGCGATCCACCATCTTCTCATATAAGTCATAGTGAATCATGCTATACTCTTCATTCTCCACCTTATAAGTAACCTTGGCATACACGCCATTCTCGGAGTAAAGTTCATCATCCTCTTCCACATCCAAGTCAAGTATAAATTGATACCGCTCACCTGTTAATATTCCGAATGGATCTTTCATCACTTCCACTTGAAAACTCTTAACTGTAATCATTCTCTCAACTCCCCTCTACATCTATGTTATTATATACGTTTTTCACATGCTTACAAACTAATGATCCGTTCTATAATGTAATCCGATTCATCATCTTAGGTTGAACTCGCCACTCCATTCATATTTAGATGAATATTGGACACAACTATAATAGATAAAATCAGATAACAGTTGCTTGTAAATCAAGTTTTATATACAATCTACCCAACAATTAAGTATAATACTTAAGTTCCTCACACGGGGACAATTATTGATAGATATACAGGGGGGACATTATGAAGTCGCATCCATCAAATCAGAACTCTTCATCCGATAACAAAGAACGCTTCTCTTCATCTGGATTTATATTTGCAGCCATCGGAAGCGCAGTAGGACTCGGAAACATGTGGAAGTTTCCATATATTACCGGTCAATATGGTGGGGCTGCATTTTTCATTCTCTTTGTCGTATGCTTAGTAGCCATTGGGCTGCCCGTACTTCTTGCAGAACTAGCTATTGGACGTGGTGGGCGCGGTAGTGCATCTTCATCCTTCGTAAAAGTAGGAGGACAACAAATATGGGGCCGGCTAGGTATGATTTCTGTCATCGCTGCATTCCTAATCATTTCTTTCTATTCTATTGTAGCAGGATGGACATTAAATTATGCAGTATCCGCGTTTAGTGGCAATTTATTTGCTAATCCAGATTTCACCGGACAATTCAATGATTTCATGTCTGGGAGGAAGCCGATCGTGTGGCAGCTTGTCGTATTACTACTTACAGGCTTAGTCGTCGTCAAGGGCGTCTCAGCAGGTATTGAGAAATTCAACAAAATTCTAATTCCAGGATTACTTATTCTTTTAGTTGTATTAATGATCAGATCCTTGACCCTTCCAGGAGCAGGGGCAGGCGTCTCCTTCTTCCTTAATCCAGATTGGTCCAAGCTTGGTGCAGAATCCTTACTCGTTGCCTTAGGGCATGCCTTCTTCTCCCTCTCATTAGGGATGGGCGCTATGCTCACCTATGGTGCATATGTAGAAAAGAGTCAATCATTGGGTATGGCTACGCTAGCTATTGGAGGTGGCGATCTGCTGTATGCTTTTATTGCAGGTCTGATTATCTTTCCGACGACGTTTTCTTTTGGCATTAATCCAGCTGAAGGCCCAGGTCTTGTCTTTATCGCCTTACCTGCAGCTTTCTCTGCTATGCCATTTGGAGCATTATTTGGTGGTTTATTCTTCATGTTACTCGCCATAGCAGCTTTAACGTCTACTGTATCCTTGTTAGAAGTACCCGTGGCCTATACCATGGAGCGTTGGAAATGGACTCGGACCAAATCCGTATGGATTATATTGTTCCTCTGCTTCCTACTCGGAATTCCATCAGCATTATCACTTGGAGCTGCATCTAACCTCAATTTGGGTGGCAAAGCCTTCTTCGATTGGATGGACTTCATAGCTTCTAATCTCTTACTACCGCTAGGAGGACTGATCGTGACTGTGTTTGCGGGGTACTACTGGAAGGGTGCTGCTGCAGAGTCAGGATTAACGGCATGGTGGTTCCGCCTCTGGCTGTTCATGCTGCGATATGTAGCTCCCATCCTCGTTCTATTCGTTTTCTTGCACACTTCTGGTGTCATTAAGTTCTAAGGATCACATCCTCCTTTTATCAAATACAGCGTCTGACGCTATAAAAATAAACGTGAACAGGCCCACACGCCTTGTTCACGTTTATTTTATAACTCCAATGAACCACGCAGGATAATCATTCACTATCCCCTACTATTACTTACTAGGTAAGCGTTAGCTGTTTCAGTAGCCAGTCAAATGATTGTTTCCCCGATATTTCATGACTACCCCTGAACAAGTCATAAGCAAGCTTATCCTCCACACCCAGACTTCGATAAATAGACATCAATCGATCAATCGCTTCCTTCGTTGTTCCTATAGGAAAAACCATATCCTGCTCACCAGATTCTATAAATAGCGATCTCGGAGCAATCAATCCGATTAACTCCGGCTGTTCCGCATGCTGAAGTATCCCTGGTATATAATTGTCTATACAATGTGGACGATCAAGAATACTCCCCTGATACGTATTCGTATATCCACACAATACAGTTGCTTGGATGCGATCATCTAATGCCGCAGTCAGAGAAGCGACCATCCCCCCACCCGAGAAACCAATGGTTCCAATCCGGTCCTTATCCACTTCTTCACGAACAGCTAAATAATCAAGAGCACGCATGGCCTCGTATACACGAAATCCAGCGATTGTCATACCACACATCAGAAGTTGTAAAGCGATAGGCAGACAACTAGAATCTTTAGCCGAAGGATCCTCCTCAACTCTTGCTCTTAATCTTCGGTCACCGAATCCAATAATTTCGGGAACCAACACGAACATTCCTCTCCGAGCGAGCTTCACAGCGAATTGATTATGTATCCCCGGATCATCAGCGAAGCTATCATCAGGGTTCATCCCCAGCGCTGCACGGTGACCCGGTCCATGTCCATGACAAGCCAAAACCGCCGGGAGCTTACCCTGCCTCACCTTAGGATAGAGCGCGTACGCAGGAACCCTCATCCCCTCGTAGGTCGTATAAGCTAACTTCTCAACGCATAAATCGTCCATCTCAAATTTCTCAAGCAACTCTGGTTGTAAGGAGGCATCCTTGTCTGGTCTAGACCCTATCGAGGTAGCAAGACGACGCCTAAGTTCCTTGTGCTTCACAGTCACTGGAATGGTCTCAACGGTACGATCAAAGCTGCTATTGACTGTATTCGTATATAATTCTGCTAGATATTCATCAGGGCTCCACATACCTTATCATCAACCTTCGCATTCATATTTGAATTCCTAGCTCTTGCAGTTTATAGACCATCCATTTAGCGATTTCATGAGCACCGAATTGTGAGAAGTGCGTATCATCTTGGACACCCTCTGGGTAATTAGGATGTTCACCTTGTGCAAACCATAGAAATAACTTCTTAGACGGCTCCAGCCCAAGCTGCTCTAATAGCTCTTTACTCATACGACCTAGATCTATCAATGGCACTTGGCGATCCACAGCTAGCTTCATCATCGCCTCTGGATATAACCCATGTGTGTCTTGTAGTTCACCCTGTGCGTTGAATGTTCGGCGCTGCACTGGGGTGATTAGAATAGGAACCGCCTGCTTGCTTCTCGCTACAGTAATAAATTGATCTAGATACCCTTGATAATCATCAAAGGGCTCGGTATGGCGTGCTTCATCTTCCTTCTCATCGTTATGACCGAACTGAATCAGTAAATAGTCACCTTGACCGATTTCTTGTTCAATCTTAGCTAGTCTACCTTCTTCTATAAAACTCTTAGAGCTTCGTCCAGAAGCTGCTTCATTCCGTACCTCTACACCCTCACCCACAAGGCTTGTAAGCATTTGCCCCCAGCCTGCCCGAGGTGCCACCGTCGCATCATAATTGGACATCGTCGAATCTCCAGCTAGAAAAACCTTTACTTTCTTCATCTCTTACCTCCACTCCTGAACTATGCTAAAATTCTCGTAATTCATTCTTCTTGAATCGAGGCGGAACTTAAGTGAACATGAACCATCGTGTGGAACCAAAATATCATATTGGGGACCTGTCCTTCTCCATCCAGCAACTTCAACATAAGGGCTATTCCGCCATGCCACGTCCACATCTCCATCCATTCTACGAGTTATTCTATTTACTTGACGGAGAACGTGTTTATTTCATCAACGGTAAAGTCTGCACAGCCAAAAAGGGAGACTTAGTGGTTATCGTTCCGAACGAACTCCACTCTACCACCAGCTCAAATATCGAGAAATTTGATCGCGTACTCATTAAATTTACGCAGGAATTCGTAGGAGAAACTAGCCCTTCGCTGCTAACACTGCCTCCTTTTCAAGAATCCACCGTGATCACTTTCTCTATGAAGGAACAGTCCATCATTGAGCATATTCTTCAGCAAATACTAGTGGAATGTAAAGAACAACCTCCCCTTTATGTGGCTTGTGTCCAACAATTGTTAACCGAGCTCTTAATTCGCATTCACCGTTCTAGTCATATCCACAATCAACACAACACTGCTAATATGCATCCCATGCACCAGAAAGTGTCCGAGATTGCTTCGTACATCAATAGCCATTACAAAGAGACCCTCACACTAGAAGAAACAGCAAAGCTATTCTATATTAGTCCAGCCTATCTCAGTCGGATCTATTTCAAATTAACAGGCTTTCATTTCAGCGAATATATTCGGATCGTTCGCATTCGTGAGGCGCAGAAGTTACTTCATACCACCCGTGATAAAGTGCAAGTCATTGCAGAACAGGTTGGATTTGAACACATTTCTCATTTCAATAAAACTTTCAAGGCTATTACTGGGGTATCTCCATTACGTTATCGTGCACGTAGGTGAACGCCCTTATTATAGAACAATCAATCACTCTATTTCTGCTATTCCTATTGTCTATATTAGTAAAAATTGAACATCCTTGTTCTAATATAGAAGACATGACCCCTATAAATACAAAACAACCTTTAATGTGAGAAATCATTGCTCAATCTTTCCCTTGGGATTTACTACACCCGTTGTCTCTCGCTCCATTAAAAAAGAGACCCCCTCTATAAAATGTACCCAGTAAGATAGACACTTGAAAAAGGTCATCTTATTGGGTCTTTTTTGTTTATAATGAGAAAAATAACAATCGGAGCGAATGAAA
>NZ_JBNPWS010000028.1:0-65254 GCF_050433705.1 Paenibacillus sp. DS2015
ACAAGCGAGGTGTTTTTGTCAATACGGATAAATTTATTGATTTCTTCTTACGGTCTTAAGGGTTTAAGCTGATAATCCAGCTGCGAAAGTTGAGTAAATAAATTGAAGGTATTTGTATGTAGAATCGTATACAATGCTTTATCCCCTTAGAGTAGACATTCAACCTCCGTGATAATTATGAGGGAATGGATGAGCTAGAAGGGGATATTTTTATGGGGAAAAACGACCGTGCGAATCGCGAAGGATCACTATTATTCTTGATAATCGATGCCTGCCTAGGATGTGAAATTTTGAATTCTAACCGAATAAGTTATACAATAGGATAACAATGAATTAATGATGACATAACTAATCTGAATAAAAAGGAGCTTCTGATCTATGACAATATCCGTTTTATTTAAATCATTCGAAGTAGGAAACCTTACTCTTCCTAACCGCATCGTAATGGCGCCAATGACACGTGGATTTTCTCCAGAGGGAGTTCCGGGTCAGAACGTTGTTGACTATTACCGTTGCCGTGCAGCGAATGGAGTAGGGCTGATTATTACGGAAGGTACGGCGATCAATCATCCAGCCGCAGTAAGCGGAGCAAGCATCCCTCTCTTCTATGGCGAAGACGCATTAAACGGATGGTCTCAGGTAGTGAACGCGGTTCATGAAGCAGGTGGGAAGATCATGCCACAATTATGGCATGTAGGTATGGCACGCCGTAAGGGCGATCTGCCGAACCTCGAAGCACTTCCAATTGGCCCTTCAGGCTACGATATCTCTGGTGAACAAGTGACCGAACCAATGACAGAAGATGAGATTCAAGAAGTGATTAAAGCTTTTGCGCAAGCGGCAAGTGATGCCAAGCGGATCGGATTTGATGGCATTGAACTTCATGGAGCACACGGTTATTTGATTGATCAATTCTTCTGGGAGCATACCAATCGTCGTACTGATCGTTACGGTGGGGATGCGGTAGGACGAACCCGTTTTGCCGTTGAAATCATTGAAGCATGCCGTCGTGCCGTGGGCCCTGACTTTCCGATCGTACTTCGGTTTTCACAGTGGAAGATGAGAAATTACGAGGCTAAATTAGTACAGACACCTGAGCAGCTTGAACGCTTTTTGGCTCCGTTGTCGGTGGCTGGTGTAGATATATTTCACTGCTCAACCCGGCGATTCTGGCTTCCGGAATTTGAGGGTTCAGATCTGAACCTTGCAGGCTGGACGCATAAGTTAACCGGTAAACCAGCGATTTCAGTCGGATCGGTCGGTTTGGATTCAGAGTTTGGGAGTAGTGCTCTACCAGAGAATGAGGTACAGGGTGATGTCAATCTCGATAAACTAGTTAAACGGATGGAGAATGGGGAGTTTGATTTAATTGCTGTGGGGCGAGTATTATTAGGTGACCCTGAATGGGTAGCCAAAATCAGAGACGATCGCACAGCCGAGATCGTACCTTTTACTTCAGAAACGTTGAAGACTTTGAGATGAGGTTGAGTTCATCGAGGATAATAACGAAATGAGGGGCCCAAGTGTGGCTCCTTTTTCGTGTTTTATTTTCAAAAGTAGCCTGTCTATGATAATGTAAGCCTGAGTCCGAATTTCACGTGATTATTAGTAAAAGGTTATGCTTAAATGAAATAGACAACACCAGGAAGGAAGGATACTGACGACATGTTAAACCATAAACGACCTAAATGCTCAGTTACTAACTTGGTGGTTATGCTGATGATGATCTTGTTACTTATAGCGGGTTGCTCTTCCCAAGCCCCATCACCATCTACAACACCAAACCAGGGAGAAGCGGGAACTACAACTCCCGAAACTGGAGGCAACTCAATCAATCATTCTAATGGAGACAACGTAACACCAATAGAAGAGGAAGATCCGATTACTTTGAAAATGGGCAAGATGTCTATAGAAGAGAAGGTTGGACAAATGATCCTTGCAGGAGTGGATGGTACCGAACTCGACGCGAGAGCTACACAGATGATTGCTGAACAAAAGGTTGGTGGAATCATTCTGTATTCCAACAATGTCTCCGACCTGCAAGGTACAGTACAATTTGTTAAAGCTTTGAAGCAGGCCAATGCAGGTAACCCTGTGCCTCTATTCATGAGTGTGGACCAGGAAGGCGGCCAAGTCAGTCGGATGCCGAAAGAACTGCTCTCCATTCCATCTAACGCTAGCGTGGGAAAGACGAAGAGTGCAGATTTGGCAGAGACGATGGGTAAGCTACTCGCTCGGGAGCTTCTCTTAACTGGGTTTAACGTGAATTTTGCGCCTGTACTTGATGTGAATAGTAATCCGAATAATCCCGTTATTGGAGATCGTTCATTTGGAAGCTCTGCGAATCAGGTTGCGGAACTGGGTATTGCTGAGATGAAGGGATTAAGAAGTGAGGGAGTCATTCCTGTTGTCAAACATTTTCCTGGCCACGGTGATACTTCTGTTGATTCTCATCTCGATTTGCCTGTGGTGAACAAGTCGTTGGATCAGCTTAAGAAGTTGGAATGGATTCCTTTTGCAGCTGCTGTACAAGAAGATGTGGAAGCGGTGATGGTCGCGCATATTCTATTCCCTAAGCTCGATCCCGACAAGCCGGCATCGCTATCTGAGGTCATTATCGGTCAGCATCTGCGTGGGGAACTCAACTATCAGGGTGTTGTGATTACAGATGATCTAAGCATGGGTGCAATCGAGAAGAACTTTGAACTGAATGATGTAACGATTGATACCGTCAAGGCGGGAAGCGATATATTACTTGTTGCACATAGTTATGACAGTGCGAAGCTGATCTTTGATACCTTGCTGCAAAGTGTGAAGGACGGAACCATTTCGGAATCGCGTATTGATGAAAGTGTGTATCGAATATTATCACTGAAGAGTCGCTATAATTTAGTGGACAATCAGGAACCAACTGGGAATGTGCAGGATCTCAATAAAGATATTGAAGCTTGGCGTAAGCAGGTCAATGCTCAGTAGGGAAATGAAGGAGAATTGAAAATGACTGAAAAAGAAAAAATGTTAAATGGAAAGTTGTATCTAGCATTTGGTGAGGAACTTGCAGGAGAACGACAACATGCCAAAGAATTAGTTTTTGATTATAATGGGTTACGTCCTAGTGAAATAGAACAGCGTAATAGCATCCTCAAGAAGCTATTAGGACAGACAGGTAAAGACTTTTATATAGAGCCGCCATTCCGTTGTGATTATGGCTACAACATTTGTATTGGAGAGAATTTTTACGCCAATTATAATTGTATTATTCTAGATTGTGCAAAAGTAACGATTGGAGATAATGTCATGTTTGCTCCGAATGTAAGCCTTTTTGCCGCAGGTCATCCGGTAGAACATGAACTAAGAAATTCAGGGAAAGAATATGCCTTTCCGATTACGATCGGCAATAATGTCTGGTTGGGCGGCGGAGTCATTGTTAATCCTGGCGTTACCATAGGAGATAACACCGTCATTGGTTCAGGGAGTGTAGTTACGAAGAATATTCCTGACAATGTGATCGCTGCTGGCAATCCGTGTAAAGTCATTCGGTCCATTACTGAAGAGGATAAAGTGAAATACTTTAAGACTCTAACCGTTGATGAAGATCCTTCAAACGAAACTTAAATAGCAAGATTCAAGGGACAAGGAAGTTCTGTAACCATGGTATAATAACCGTTTACTTCTTTGGAGAGGCATGATACTCGCTCCGATCAAATGCCGGTGAGTCATCTTTATGCTATATTTATAATGAAGGTTAGATAGAGCTAAGTACAATGGATTGAAGGAGGAATTACAATTGACAGTTAATAATAAACAATCGATGTTCGTTTTTGTAGGTTCTTATGCAGAAGCAGATCATAGTGGTGTGTACGTATATTCTTTTGATAAAGGGACTGGGGAATTATCTCTCGTGGACGAATTTACGGGGTTAAAGAACCCAACATTCCTAAATGTTGATCCTAAGCAACATATTCTATACGCCATCTCAGAGACTCAATCTGCTGAAGGGGCAAAGATAGGAGAGGCGGCAGCTTTTTCTATCGATCCAACTTCTGGAGTACTAGGTTTGATGAATAGAAATGTCAACATACAATCCACTACCTGCCATATTCAGAGAGATCCTCACCATCCCTATCTTATCGTTGTGAGTTACCATGGGGGCACTGTAGGTCTCCTCTCCATTGAGAATGATGGTCGTGTGGGCGCGCTACTTGATGTTAAGCAACATGAAGGACATGGAGCACATCCAGAACGACAGGATCGACCACATCCACATTCCTCTTTTTTTAGTCCAGATGGTAAAGTTCTGTTCGTTCAGGACTTAGGGCTAGATATCATTCAATCCTATAGGATTGAAGCAGGTAAATTAGTAGAGTCAGGTAAAACCGAGCTTCATGCAGGAGCTGGGCCAAGACATCTAGCTTTTCACCCTAATGGACAATATGCATTCGTCATTAACGAGGTCGATTCGACGATTACATCTTTCGCTTACGATGCAGAAGCGGGTCGGTTAAATACGATAGAAACCGTTCCGACATTGCCTTCGGACTTTAAAGAAGAGAATACGTGCGCAGAAATTACGGTATCCAATGATGGGAAATTTGTGTATGGTGCGAATCGTGGACATGACAGTATTGTTGTCTATGCATTTGATGAATCAACGTCTATACTCACTTATGTGGAACATGTACATACAGAAGGTGCGCATCCTAGACATTTCTCATTAACACCAGAAGGTGACTACATGATTGTAGCCAACCGTGATACGGATAACATAGTCACTTTCAATGTGGATCAAGTAAGCGGTAAGCTATCCTATACAGGGCATAGTGTGAAGGTATCTAAGCCCGTGTGCGTACAACCTTATTATATGTAAATCATTGCTCTTAACATGTAGCCCTGACAATATTGTCAGGGCTTTTTTCGTCACATAGTTGAGAAAGAAGAATGTTTAACAGCCCACGTTAGTATGTATAGATGGATAGAGTATTTGGATGTAGTGGAACTATTTCTACATTTCTATAATGATCCATGGTATAGTTGAATATAATGTAATAAATACACAATTATCGGAAGATGCTAGGGGATTTTAAATGATTTTGTCGAATTTTTCATCTAATATGTTTCTGTTAACGGTTTCAATACTATTTAAAAGGTGGTGAACTTGAATGGAACTTTGGGCAATATGGCTAATTATTGGTCTAGTACTGTTTATCGTTGAAATGTTAACCCTAACCTTTTACTTACTTTGGCTTGGTGTTGGAGCCTTTGTAGCTGCGGTTGTTGCCTTTCTAGTACCGGATTTACTTCTAATTCAGACGCTTTCTGGATGTGCTGTTGCTATCCTACTTACCCTTTTTACGAAGCCATTAACTCAGCAAATTCGTAATTCTAGAGGATTCAAAGATGTTATTGATGAATTGGTTGGCAAGCAGGGTCTAGTTATCGAAGAAATACCTGAAGGAAAGTACGGTATTGTGAAAATTGGTAATGAAACATGGACAGCATCTTCACATGAATTTTTACCGCTGGGTCAGATGGTCATTGTTACACATCGAGGCAATACAATCATAGAAGTACAAAAATGGGGAGGCGTTTCTTAATGGGGTTCATAATTGCAATTATTATTCTAGTTATTGTTGTAGTATTCATTGCACTTACCGTAAAAATTGTACCACAGCAAAGAGTTGGCGTTGTAGAACGATTGGGTAAATTTCACCGTCTACTTAATCCAGGGTTAAATATTCTTATTCCGATTATCGATCACGTCAGAATTTTTCATGACTTACGGATTCAACAGGCGAATGTACCTCCACAGACCGTAATCACTAAAGATAATGTACAGGTTCAGATTGACACGATTATTTTCTATCAAGTGGTTGGACCTGAACAGGCTACTTACGGTATCTCAGATTATGTGTATGGTGTACGTAATATATCAACGGCAACAATGCGTCAGATTATCGGTAAGATGGAACTTGATGAAACCTTATCAGGTCGCGAGAAGATATCAATCGATATTCGTCTAGCCTTAGATGAAGCTACTGAGAAGTGGGGCGTGCGGATTGAACGGGTTGAGGTTATTGATATTCAGCCTCCTTTAGATATTCAAGAAGCGATGGATAAGCAAATGAAGGCTGAGCGTAGTAAACGTGCCATCGTTCTAGAAGCTGAGGCTGCGAAGCAGGATATGATCCTGCGGGCAGAGGGCGACAAGCAGAGTAAGATTCTGAAGGCTGAAGGGGATAAGGAAGCTCGTATTCGCCAAGCAGAGGGATTAGGTCAGGCACAAGAGCTTGAAGCACTGGGTGAGGCAAAAGCGATAGAAGCGGTTGCTGAAGCGGAAAAGAGACGGATTGTGCTCTTGCGTGAAGCGGGTCTCGATGAGAATGTACTGGCATATCGGTCATTTGAAGCACTGGGTGAGATCGCTAAAGGACCGGCTAACAAAGTATTCCTTCCTAGTAACGCTGTTGAAATGCTGGGTAGCCTCGGCGCAATTGGAGAATTATTTAAGTCCAAGAACACAGATACGAAAGCATAAGAGCATGACTCCGGTATAGGAAAACCACAAATGTGGGCTGATCCTCTCTAAGTTGAATACTCAAAAACCCCCATAAGTTCATGAGGGAGTGAGTAGACTTGGAGGGGTATTTTCTATTTCCATGGTGATAAATGACGAGTGTTGTGTAATCTAACGATTCGGTTACAGCGATTCTAATGATCGCTTGCGCAGATTATATGGGAGATTGGATCGTCTGACCTTTTACAGGATTAAGATCATTGTTCCAGTGTATATTTAGTGACTGGGAAGCGAAGAGATCTGCTCCATCCGATACCTGATAGTGAAGGTGTGGTTCACTGGAATTGCCTGAGTTACCGAGCTGCCCGATGACATCTCCCGATTTCACGTGATCGCCTGATTTTACTGTAGCAGAGCCCTGCTTAAGATGTGCCAAATAGCTGTATTCCCCACCATGATCAATGATGACTACATTCCCAGCAGGTTCTTTTTCGTTCATAACACCCACAGGTTCATTATCCGCAATATCGTTCACAACTGTTATGACGATTCCATCTGCCGGAGCGATAATATCTTGGCCAAAGGCATAATAGCTTTCATTCTTCAGCGGTTCACCGATATAGGAGACACCGTCGACCTCCTGGACGAAGTCATAGGCATAACGTTGGCTCTCATGCTCATAGTGGTAGTTATCCATTACGTTCGTACCGCCCCAGAACACATACCAATCTCCATGAAAAGGTAGCTCAAAGACAGTGTAAGTCTTCTTCTTATCTGTTTCCGGGTAAGACGCTAGCCCCATAATTTGCAACCCCAATATCGTGCCCTTGTCGTCAAATAATGCCATGATCCCCTTGTCTCCAGCTGGATTTATCCAAACCCGTCGTTCATTACCATTTAGTAGCATAACAGATGAGGGTGGAAAGGATTGTATTCCATGTGTAAATGTTGAAGCCATATCTGCAAAACTACTTTCGCTAACTTGCTCCTTGAAACTAGCACTGAAATGAGCGTAAATACCGCTGTAATTCCCGCTAAGCATTGCTTGTGGAAGCTCCTCAGGCTTGATTAATGTGCTTAGGGTATCGACAGATTGCGATTCAATCGGAGAGGTTGATGCTGTCGTGGACTTCTGATCGTTCGAAGAAGCGGGATTAGAGTTAGTCTTCACTACTTTCTCTCCTCCACAAGCGGATAACAGAAAAACCAGAGCGGATGTGCCCAATAATACTCTACTATAATTGCCGGAATGATTGATAAAACGATGATAGTTGTCTCTCACTCTTATTCCCCCTCTACTTCAATGAATATCATAACTGCTCTTTTATTGTATCTTCTTAGTATTGTCGCTTGTGTAACGCTGTATTAACACTTCCTTAACTTTTAGCTCAAATTTACAGAGTCGAATTAAGGTTCTGTTAAGTTACGGTATCTGTTTCTAGCGAATGAAATCATGTTATGCTTAATGGTATATAAAGGGATTGAAAGGGGAACGGGTATGAATGATGCTTCCATTCTATTAGTTGACGATGAACAATCTATCGTGGAGCTTATAAAGACGGTACTACATAAAGAAGGCTACACGCATATTGATTCTGTGAGAACAGGTGAAGAGGCAATCGTAGCATGCCAAGCTAAAATATATGATCTGATTGTGTTGGATGTCATGTTACCGGGACGAAGTGGAATCGAGGTGTGTCCGTTCCTCCGGGAAACGACGAATGCTCCTATTCTATTCCTCTCTGCACGAATATCTGACTTTGACAAGCTGACAGGTTTCGCTGTTGGTGGTGAAGATTACATAACGAAACCATTCAATCCGCTTGAATTGGTTGCTCGGATCCGATCGCAGCTTCGCCGATATCTTGGTTACACGGGCGGTGCGGAACCTTTAAAGGAAGCTAGTAAGGATCAATGGAGCGGACGGACTAACTTGTATGATTATGGTAGATTTCAAGTGAATGAAGCGGCCGGTGAGTTGAGGGTAGAAGGGGACATCGTTCCATGCCCAGCACTGGTGTTTCAATTGCTGCTTTTTTTATGCAAAAATCCGAATCGATTGTTTACGAAAAGTGAGCTGTATGAATATGTGTGGGGTGAGGAGACGCTTAGTGATGATAATACAGTAATGGTGCATATTCATCGAATCAGAGAGCGCATTGAGCTTGAACCCTCGAGGCCCACACTTCTGGTTAATGTAAGAGGACTCGGCTATAAGCTTGTACATGAGAATCCTAGGAGAATCTATCCAACATGAATATAAAACGCCGATTAACGCTGAGATTCGCACTGCATTCAGCCATTGCGGGTTTGATCATTTTGGTGATAGCAGCAATTACCGTATTGTGGGTGTTGCAGCGATTCGCTGACATTTCTATGTCGAATAATTTTGCATCCGTCGGATTGGAGCGTCTCGTAGAATCCTCAGAGTTCGGGGTGGATGGCATCTCCTTCGACCCACAACTACTGGAGCAGGTAAAAAAGAACAACGGATGGCTTCAAAGCCTGGACGAAATGGGTGGATTGGAGAGTTCCTTCAATACGCCGCCCGATCTTCCTAAGCAATATGCACCGGGTGAACTGATCGCTTATTGGAGAGGTGAAAGGGAATTTCCATATGAGCTTTATCTATGGATTCAAGAAAAGAACGGGAGACTTTACACTTTGTTATATGGGATTCCTAAAGTGATTGAACCTCTTATGAGGACAGTTAGTGAAGCTAATCCTACTGTGTCCGATGGGAAGCTTGTGCTTCCACAAGAGGTAGCAAATCGCATCAGCGGGCTAAGAGGTTATGTTCAGCTGCTAGATTCCGGAGGCATGCAAATGGCATCCTTTAACAGGCCAACTTCCGTACCGGAGCAATATAGCATTCAAGAGTTAGCGCTACGTGCACAGTATGACGAAAGATATGGCTTCAAGATCGCTACATTCTACGACGAAGAGGAAGATGTAACATGGGTAGTAGGATTGCCATTTAATGGAGGCGTCTACTCTGGTAAAGAATCGTTTATACCTGAAGAAGCACGTGTTGTCTTTATCGGAATTGCTGGTATGCTCGCCGCTACCTTAGTTATATTTGCCCTACTCTCTTTATTGAATGCGCATCGATTCGGTACACCTATACTTCATATGCAGGTATGGCTGGATTCACTAGGGAAGGCAACTTTTGAGGAGCCAAAAGACCGCAAGGGACATCCTAGAAGCCGCAAAGGATCTGGTAAATGGAGAGGGAAATACCGCGTATTTGCTAATGTGATGTTCGCCATGGATAAGCTGTCAGGTATTCTGAAACGTGATCAGGATCTACGTCAGCACACAGACACCTTGCGTGAGGAATGGATTACAGGTATTACCCATGATCTGAAAACGCCTCTATCTTCCATTAAGGGGTATGCCCATTTGATGGTTGAGGATACATACGAATGGTCGATGGTTGAAGTTCGTAAATTCTCGGCTATTATGCTGGAGAAGTCTGAACATATGGATACACTAATTAGTGATCTTGCCATCACCTATCGAATGAAGACGGGTATCCATCCGCCTATGATGGAAGAAGTTGAGATGAATGTTTGGCTTGGAAATACATTAGTTCAGGCGGCTGCTAACCCTGTATATGGTGAAGGAAGAATTAAATATAACACTGCTCAAAGAGACGTAATGGCGCACCTCTATACGCCTTGGCTTGAGCGGATTGTATACAATTTAACAGCAAACGCACTCCTTCACAATTCACCCGATACGCAACTTACGGTTACACTAAGTGAGAAAGAGGGGGAGGGCATGGTTATTCTCTTCACGGATAACGGTAAGGGCATGGACGAGATCACGACAGCAAATCTGTTCGAGCGTTACTATCGTGGCGTGGACACGGCCTCTACTACATTCGGTTCAGGCTTGGGAATGGCGGTCTCCAAAGGGTTAGTTGAGGCAATGGGCGGCCTAATCACTGCTGAATCGACTCCCGGTAAAGGAACGACCATCCGGTTGAGTTGGGTAAGAATGTAACGCGGAAACATTCAATGAATATGTGACACGGATCAAGATGGAGTAAGCGAAATAGGTTTAAAGTTGGAATCCAAGGGATCAAATAAGTTATAATTGAATTTATAAACTTACGAAGGAAGCCGATGCCGATGAGTCAAGCACCAAACGGGATGAAAAAGCGATCCAGATTGCTACTTCAACAGAAACATATAACCTTCTTATTTGTGCTATTGATGATAGGTTTAATTATTCTAGTCTTCACCAAAGTTTCATATGTATTTGAGCCACTTAAAATTATAGTAGCAACAGTATCCGTACCCATTATTCTAGCCACGGTAGCGTATTATTTACTTAATCCTCTCGTCGATATATTGGAACGTCATAAGGTGAAGAGGGGATATTCCATTCTGTTTGTCTATGTTCTTATTATGGGTCTAATCACGATTCTAATTGTTGAGATTATACCCGTCGTTCGTGAACAAATTATGGGCTTGATCGAGAATTTTCCTTTGTATAGTAAAGAGGCACAAGAGTTATTTGAGAGTTGGTTCGGTAGTGATTTATTCTCGCAAATACAGCAAAATGTTGGTGTTAACGTTCTAGATATTACGCAAGATATTTCTGCAAAAGTAGCCACATTCTTTAATAGCACATTTAAAGGGATTGGTAACGTAGTAGGAGCAGTAACCGAATTTATCCTAGCCTTTATTATTGCACCTTTTATCCTAGTGTATTTACTGAAAGATGGTAAAAAGCTTCCCCAATTTTTGTTGAATTTTCTTCCCGTGAAATATCGTCCGCGTACCCATAAAGTGATGAGCGAGATGAGCCATCAGATCAGTTCATATATCCGTGGACAGATTATTGTGAGCTTCTGTATTGGAATACTCCTCTATATTGGATATCTTATCATAGGGCTTGATTATTCTGTTGTGCTAGCAATCATTGCTGCTTGTACTAGTGTTGTCCCTTATTTAGGACCTACAATTGCTATTGCACCGGCGATCATTGTTGCAATAGTGACTTCTCCATTTATGCTAGTCAAAATGATTATTGTCTGGACGATCGTTCAGCTCATTGAAGGGAAATTTATCTCTCCGCAGATTATGGGGAAGACGCTCAAGATTCATCCGATTACCATTATTTTTGTGATCTTAGTTTCCGGTAAAATTTTTGGGGTGGTTGGAATTATATTAGCAGTTCCTGGCTATGCGATGCTTAAAGTTCTTGTCATGAACGTCTTCCAATGGTTCAAGGAATCTTCAGAATTGTACGAAGTTGATCCTGAAATTATCGAGGACCCAAATGAAGTGAAGACAGAAAAGGTTGTCTTTAAAGAAAACTAAAAAGACATTAAAACCATCAGGGAAAGAATTTCCTGGTGGTTTTTTGATTCGTCTAGTATGGATACTATTCCTTGGGGCTGATTGTGACGAATTTGCTAAAGTTATATTAAAAGATTATTAATTGACCATATATCAATTTATTCGTATAATTGTAATTATATAGAATAATAAACTAAATAAGGTTCAGTGAAATATAATGAACTTTCTGTGATAGGGGTGATGGAATGAGTCCTGCAACCACGATTCGAGCAGAAATTATAAATCATATAGAAAGCTTTGGACATACACTTACTAGTTTCGGACAAGCCTCAGGCATTAATAAGGGTGTGATTAGCGCAATACTAAATAATAATCCACCAAAGCCCATTTCAGTGCGGCAGGTAGATCTCATTACAGAGGCACTTGGCTATGATGAGGGTGCATTGTATAACATGTATGTAGATGAATGTTTCGTCAATGAGAAGCCGAATGGTAGAAGGATTAGTTCATTTCTTATTCGCTGTGCAGAGCTTGGTAAAGAGGACACTATTGATTATGTGTTATCTAGGTTGATGGAGAACCTTACCTATTTAACGTTAATTTTCTCTATCGCTGAAAGGTTGTACATAAGTGGGAAGACTAAGGAATCCATTATATTCTACAAATGTGTTGCCGAGAATGAGAAGTATCAACATTCTGAGAGGTTAGCGATTAGCCAATATCGTATATTTAGAGCTTCTATTGGGCTTGATGCGGAACAAAGTATGGAGGTTACACTTCAGTTTATTGCCTATCGTAAGAGATTACCGGAGAATTATCAGTTGGATGCGTTGGTTGAACTAATGAACATCTACTACACTATGAATAAGTGGGAGAAAGTTGAGCAATATGCGGATGAGTTAATCACCCTTTCCACCATAGTTTTACAGAATGAGAAGCGTCTAAGATTAGGAAATAGGTCCGATGAACCGTTGGTAACAGACAAGCCATTGGTGAACTATTACGCTTACGGTTATTTAATGAAGGGTGTAGCATTAGAACAGGAGGGAAGCTATAAGGAAGCCTTGAAATATGTTGCTGGCTATGCGGATTTAAGCTGGATAGAGGGATTAGATCAAGAAGGACACTTAATAGTAGAAAGATATCATATGTGGTCAATAGCTAACACATATACATTAGAAATTCTTATGGGGAATGTAAATATTCTTCCAGAGTATACTCAATTATTGCATGACAATCCACAAGAAATTCTGCCTGGTCTACTTACCATTATGAAATCTGTAAACCGGCATGGCTTCTCCGTCGACGATATTCTAGTGCAGTTTAACGATGCTATTCTTGAATATGAAAAAGACCCTTTCTCAGATTTAAGTAATGGTTACACTAATGTTTATAATAGAGTAAGATATGCGGATCTGTGTTACCAAATTGCAATATACCATTTCACTAAAATGAGATATAGAGAAGGTATTAGACATACTTTACAAAGTATAACAATTAATGCTAATATAAACAGAAAGAGCGAAGTTATTGATTCTATGTCGTTATTTGATAGATATAGGAGATTCGCTACTGAAGAAGAATTGAAACAGTATTCTAGAATTATAAAAGGAGGATGCAATCATGAAAACATTGGTAGCTTCAATAGTTGTAGTTCTTAGCTTAAGTAGCGTTATTCTAATCGGATCACCAATCAATTCAAATGTTGTAAAACCATTAAATCATGGCGTTGGACATACTTAATTTCGTGATTGAATATGACTTCTACAGAAGCCCTTCGGATTTTTTCGAAGGGTTCTTTCATTGTCAAGTAAGAAGAATAAACAAGTTATGATTAAATTGAAAATAGAAACCCTAGAAAGTAATAATTTGGTAACTTGTATTATTGTTATAGTAAACAAAGGAGGGAGTAATTTTTGGATATAATAACAGTTTACAAATTACTAGAGTCCAGACGAAGTGAATTAAATAACCTAGCCAAAAAATATGATGTTAGAGATCAGCGGCTCTTGGTAAAGTCAGTAGAACTTGATCGAATTATAAATATGTACATGAAGAAATTCCATGAAGTTGGGGTTCAGCATCATATTCAAAACAAAGGAATAGCAGATATAAGCTGTGCTAGAGAGCTTATAGGAACCAAGGGATGATTAAACCGAAAAACGGTAACGTTTCCAGATAAGAAACGTTACCGCACTGGTTATTTGTTTGTACTGTGTTTCTTATTGGATAATTTATCACTTGGTGTTCCTTTACCGTGATGTTCCTTATTTTTTTCCTCTTTAGCCTGTGTATCATGTAATTTCTTTACATAATCATGTGTATTATCCATTTGTTTTCGAGCCTCCTCGTATTTACTATCTATACTATCTCCATCAATGGTCCAATTCATTACTATAAGATGATCATTCACATATATTAGAAATTATAGGACGCGTCGCATAAAAAGAATCACATTACTCCAATAACCCGTGTCCAAATTACTGATCTGTACGCCTGGATCTCCCCATGTATGAATAAACTTTCCTTCTCCTATATAAATTCCCACATGACCTGGGATGGTATTCTTTTCAAAGCGACCAGGAACGGTGAAGAATATTAAATCCCCAGGTTTCAAGTTGTCCCGTGTGACCTCACTACCTTCTTCACCTTGCTGTCTAGCCAGTCTAGGTAGGTCCTTATTAACTTTTTTGTACACGTGTTGAGTGAAAGAGGAGCAATCAAAGGTCTTCGTTTGTTCATACGGTTCCGCTCCGAATTCGTAAGGGACTCCTAAATATTTTTTGGCATGTGAGATAAGCTCATTAGTGTCTGTTGAAGTGCTAGCGATCGATAAGGATTTCTGTTGAATTTTTTTCGATGAGTCCACATCATGAAGAGGTGAAATTTCTATCCTATGATATCTTTGATTCCATTTAACGTCTGTGTGGAGCAGACTTGAGAGAGAATCAGATGTTAAATATAATTTCCCATCCTGGCGGATAGGTGCTTCTTTCAAGTGAACGGTTGTCCCTAATGATGAAGCTTTTTTGTGTCCAAGATATGCCTGATACATAGGATCGGTATAACCAATTTGGACAGCGTTTCCTGAATCTTTCATACGAAGACCAAGGGATTGAACGGCATGTTCTAAGGGGATCCACGTTTTTCCTGAATAATCGGTATATAGGACTTTATCAGTAAACGTCCCAGCGGCATTAGCAGAAGGCGAGGTGTCTTGTTCCTTAGCAGTATTACTACAAGATATACATAGTAGCAGAATGATACAGGTGGCTCCTGTCTTTAGAGAACGTTTACCTAGGTAGGTCGGCTTTATCATATACGAACACTCCATTACTGTTATAGTCTACCTCGACAATTGAATAATGAGATCATTCATTCATTCATTTATCAATCCGAGAGAGCTTTAAGTTAATGTGCGTCATCGTATGTATTTTTATTACTACAATGATAAAAAATATGTTAGTTGTAAAAGATGTTCTTAATGTAAATGATTTTCGGTTGACAATCCCCAGTATAACAGTATAATTAAATTTGTTATTTAATTGATAATGAGTATCGTTATTGATTGGATGTAACTAGAATATAATACAATTCGGGAAGAGTAAGGAAGAACTATGAAAAAGAGATATTTGCTTATTACACTTGTTGTTTTTTCATTTATTTCGATCTTCATCGGGGTCAAAGACATCTCCCCAATGGATATCTTCCAATTAACAGAACAACAGATTCAAACGTTAGTGATCAGTAGGTTTCCGCGTCTAATCAGCATTATTATAGCTGGCATGAGTATGAGTATTGTCGGATTAATTATGCAGCAGCTGACGCGTAATAAGTTTGTGTCGCCAACGACAGCAGGAACGATGGATTCGGCAAGATTTGGAATCCTCGTAGCTATGATGGTATTCTCTAATGCCACATCGTTACAGAAAATGTTAGTTGCATTCATCTTTGCACTTATAGGTACCTTTATCTTTATGAAGATTCTAGACAAGGTGAAATATAAGGATGCGATCTTCATACCGTTAGTAGGGATTATGTTTGGGAATGTTGTCGGGTCGATTACGACATTTTTTGCCTACAAGAATGATTTAATTCAGAATATGGCTTCATGGTTGCAAGGGGATTTCTCGGTGATCTTGAAGGGACGGTATGAAATGTTATATATCAGTATTCCGCTTGTTATTATCGCTTACATATTTGCAAACCGCTTCACTATTGCGGGTATGGGTGAGGATTTCGCTAAGAATTTAGGCTTGAAATATAAACAAGTCGTAAATATTGGATTGGTTATCGTAGCTGCTGTGTCCTCAATCGTTATACTAACGGTAGGGATGATTCCCTTCTTGGGATTGGTTGTCCCGAATATTGTGACGATCTATCAAGGAGATAATCTGAAGAAAAGCCTCTCACATACCGCGTTATTAGGAGCTGTATTCCTTCTATTCTGTGACATTTTAGGTAGACTTGTCATCTATCCTTATGAGATCTCTATTGGTCTTACCGTCGGTGTGTTAGGTAGCGGGATATTTATATACTTACTTATTAGAAGAAAGGCATATGCATAATGAAAGTGAAGCTCAGTATTTTGTTGGTCATTGTAATGGCACTGATCGCTCTTTTTCTTTTGTATGACGTAGGCGGTCACTGGGATTATGTTCTTCCAAGAAGAAGTAAGAAGATTCTAGCGATGGTTATTACAGGTGGCGCAATTGCGTTCTCAACAGTTGTATTTCAGACCATCACAAACAATCGTATTTTGACACCTAGTATTCTAGGTTTGGATTCGTTATACATGTTGTTTCAGACTTTTATTATTTATGCTTTTGGATCTACGAATTTAACATCGGCTGATCGAAATATTAACTTTTTGATTTCTGTCGCGCTAATGGTGGGATTCTCTGGTGTGTTTTACAAGATTCTTTTTCGTAAAGAAGGGCAGAGTAACATTTACTTTCTTCTATTGATTGGAATGATACTAGGAACATTCTTCGGTAGTATATCTTCCTTTATGGAAGTACTTATTGACCCTAATGAGTTCATGATGTTGCAGGACAAAATGTTCGCCAGCTTCAACAATATAAATACGGATTTATTAATCATATCGATTATTGCGATCCTAGGTGTTACCGTATATTTCTTGCAATTCATTAAGTATCTAGATGTTATCTCGTTGGGAAGAGATCAGGCTGTCAATCTAGGTGTGAATTACGATTATGTTGTTAAAAGACTACTTGTAGTTGTAGCGATCCTGATGTCTATTGCAACCGCATTAGTCGGTCCAATTACTTTCTTAGGACTACTGGTAGTGAATGTAGCTCATCAATTCCTCAAAACGTATCAACATAAATACTTAATCTTTGGATCTATACTCATCAGCATTATTGCATTAATCGGAGGACAATTTATTGTCGAGAAGGTATTTACATTCTCCACCACACTAAGTGTCATTATTAACTTTGTTGGGGGAGCGTACTTTATATATCTTCTGTTAAAGGAGAATAAGTCGTGATAGAAGTCAGAAATGTATCCAAACAATATGCAGATAAACGTGTCGTTGATGATGTTACCCTTCAGATTACCAAAGGAACCATTACTTCTTTTATCGGACCTAACGGTGCAGGGAAAAGTACGCTTCTATCGATGATCAGTCGTCTCATAACGAAGGATCAAGGAGAAATTTATATTGAGGGACAGGAAATTAGCAAGGTTAAAAGTAATGATCTGGCTAAGCAAATTTCGATCCTGAAACAATCGAACCATATTAATATCCGCTTAACCATTAAGGAATTGGTGAGCTTTGGAAGGTTTCCCTATTCGCAAGGTAGACTGACTGAGGAAGACTGGAAGTATGTAAATGACGCGATTGAGTACATGGATCTTGGAGACATTCAAGATAAATACCTGGACCAATTAAGCGGAGGGCAGAACCAACGAGCGTATATCGCAATGGTTATTGCACAGAACACGGAGTATATTCTACTGGATGAACCTCTCAATAATTTAGATATGAAGCACTCTGTGCAAATTATGAAAGTGTTAAGACGAATGGTAGATGAACTTGGTAAGACGGTCATTATCGTCATTCATGATATTAATTTTGCTTCGGTCTATTCCGATTATATCGTGGCTCTGAAGGATGGAGCAGTTATTAAAGAGGGTGCAACACACGACATTATTAATCGAAATGTTCTTATGGATGTGTATGGCATGGATATTCATATTGAGGAAATAAAGGACCATAAAATATGTGTTTATTTCGCTTAAGGATAGACCTTACTTCGTAAATTATGATGTGCGTATACCATGCGTAAAGGCGCCAGTGTGGTACAACGAGCAGCAATGATTTTAATAGTATTACAAAAAAGACTAGGAGTGATTGAATTGAAGAAAAACGTACTTATGATCGTAATGACTGTAATGATGGCTGTAATCGTGGCTGCATGCGGCAACAATAGTAACAAAGAGGCAACGAATTCAACGACTGAACCTGCAGGAAATACAACCAATTCAGCAGCACCTGCTGAAGTGGAGAACAAGGAATTGACGATCACGCATAAATTAGGTGAAACCAAAGTTCAGACGAACCCAGAGAAAGTGGTTGTATTTGATTTCGGTATCCTAGATTCACTTGATAAGTTAGGTGTAGAAGTGACTGGCGTACCTCAAGCAAACATTCCTCCGTACCTTGCTAAATATGAAGATACGAAATATACCAACGTGGGAAGCTTGAAAGAACCTGATTTCGAGGCAATCAATGCACTTGATCCTGATCTTATCATCATCTCTGGGAGACAACAGGATGCATATGAAGAGTTGACGAAGATTGCACCAACGATTTTCTTAGGAGTAGATAGCACGAAATTAGTAGAGTCTTTCAAAGAGAATATGAATACATTAGGTCAGATCTATGATAAACAAGCACAGATTGACGAAGAGTTAGCTACGATTGACGCATCGATCAAAGACATTAATGATAAAGCAAAGGCAAGTGGTAAAAATGCATTAATCGTGCTAGCTAATGAAGGTAAACTGAGCGCCTATGGTGCAGGTTCGAGATTCGGAATCATTCATGATGTACTAGGGTTTACACCTGCAGATGTAAATATTGAAGTATCAACGCATGGACAAAGTATTACTTCTGAGTTCATCCAAGAGAAGAATCCAGACTATCTATTTGTTATTGACAGAGATAGTGCTGTAGCTACAACCGACGAAAAAACGGCTTCAGCTAAGGATACTGTTGAGAACGAATTAGTGAAGAATACGAACGCCTTCAAAGAAGGTCATATCGTGTATCTTGATCCTAACTATTGGTATCTATCCGGTGGTGGTCTAGTATCTATGGTAGAGATGATCAATGAAATTGGTGCAGCGATTCAATAAGCGACGCCCACACGGCCCTTCCATCCCGTTCATATAGTAGGATGGAAGGGAGGAACATTAACTATGTTACCTAGATCCCATTACAAGACAGCTAAGAAACATTTGAATAAGTTTGTAAAGGTCAAAACGAAGTATGGAAGTACCTTTTATGGGGAGATCATCAAAGTAAGTTCTACGAAAATATACTTGAAGGTTTCATCCGTTAAAAGTAGTACAAAAGCTCATACTTCTTTTGCACCCTTCATTCTACCTTTGGTACTATTTGATTTACTTGCGATTATTCTTTTGGCTACGCCTAGAAGAAGACCTCTATATCGTAAATAGCTTTTATTCTATAAACAGCTGAGATCATATTCTCGGCTGTTTTTTGGCGTTTTGGCCAAAGGAGAACGATAAGATATCCCATAGGAGGAATAAATACTATTATAATGCGCATTAGTAGGAGGGGGATTATTGAACTATTGTTCATTGTATTCATTATGTTGTATATTTTAAGACGATGCATAAAAACATATAGGGATGGTAGTTGTAAGAAAGTTTACATTGCCTTGGGTATGGAATATTCAAGGTATGTGCGTATCGAACATAATAAACAAGAATCCGACAGTGAATGAAGACTGTATCCGTGCTCAGTGCTTCTTAAGAGGTGAATGCAATGAAAAAGTATTATAGATGGATACCCTGTATACTCCTGATGGTGCTGATCTTCTACTTATCGTCACAGACCTATCAGCAGCAGGATCTAAGACCGCAAATCCAGAAATCTTTTCCAGGTCAATCACTGATCAAACATTTGGGAGGGGTGGATTTCAATTACGCAGGACAGGAAGTAAGTATCCAGAATATAGGGATTGCAGGTTTTATTGAGTTTTTTATTCGAAAAAGTGCCCATTTCTCTATTTACTTTGTGCTTGGGATCTCGCTAGTGTATGCCTTGAAAACTAGAGGACGATTACAAAGTTTTCTTGGGGCTATCTTGATTTCTTTTCTATACGCTTGTTCTGATGAACTTCATCAAAGTTTCACACCCAACCGGAGCCCTATGCTTCAAGACGTAATATTGGATTCGATTGGGGCTACCATGGGTGTCACTGTTGTTGTTATAGCCAGTTTGATTTGGAAAAGGGACAAGGCTACATAATATGCAGGGGTAAGCTTAGTTTTGATGACGCCAATGGAAAGGATATAGATAGCACATTAGATAAGGCATAATGCGAATGAAGGGGCTGTCCCATAAGTCATGAAAATGGCTAGAGGCACCTTTTTTTTGTAGGAGGAAAATTAGTTATCTGAGAGGTCGCTTTTACGAAATCGTTCCGTCCTCTGCGCTACTTTAAGCATATTTTTGCAACTTTTCAACCGAAAACAACACAAAAAAATCGCTGTTTTTGGTAAAATGGAAGTACGACCAACCATTCCAAAGGAGCGATTTCTTTGTACATTCAATATACCATGGACCAACTTTTCTTGCCAATGGATTTACAAGAAGACATTCCACAAAATCACCTCGTTCGTCTTGTCAATGCTGCCGTAAATCGGCTGGACGATGCCATCTTTGACGCAGCTTATCCCGGTGTTGTGGACGTGACAGCTACCACCCTAAAATGCTTACCAAAGTCATCATTTACGCCTACACTCAGCGAATTTATTCCTCCCGTCAAATTGCACTATCCATCCGAGAAAACATTCCGTTCATGTGGCTGGCTGGACGACAACGTCCAGACTTTCGCACAATAAATCGTTTCCGTTCCGAAAGGATGCGGGATGTGCTCGAAACACTATTTACTGCCGTCCTTCAGTTTCTAGTTGAGGAAAAATACGTTTCCCTCGAACATTACTTTCTGGACCGATTGAAGCCGCAGAACAAGCCAAAACTGCGAGGGCTGTCCGCTAAAGGAACGTTGCACGAAGGCAGTAGGAAATCGGGATATTGAAACTGTTTCATATCTTTTCTTTGTGAGGAAATATCAGTCATATTTTGATAAGACAACTTTTGAATTTAATCAGGAACAAACCTTCGATCTTGCACCGTGGGCATATCAGATTTTCACTACTAACATAGCAGTGGGATCGATAAACGTTAGTAGTCATGAAGGATTAACAAGCATTGCAACAAAAGGTGGTACATTGCAACTGACCACTGATGTATTACCCACCAATGCAACAAATAAGGCGGTTACATGGGGCATTCAAAGCGGAGAAAATTATGCAAGTGTGTCAGAAACAGGACTCGTGACTGCAATAGCAAATGGATCCGTTGTTGTAAAGGCAAGATCTCTCAGCGATCCAAGTGTTACAAAAACATTTACCGTCTCGATACAGGTCGAGGACATCGCTGGAGGAGGTACTTTACCAAATACCCCAAATAGCGAAACAAACACTGCAACGAACACTGGATCGAGTACTGGAAACGTTACAAAATCTAGCATAGAAAAAATAAAGGGTATTGTTACTTTTAATGAAGACAGTCTAAAGAACACAAGTGGTAATATAGTAACTTTATCTGTGGATAGTGGTACGGAACAGATATTGATTCCAACCGAAGTATTGCACGCGCAGAGTTTGCGGCACTGTTGGTGCGATCGTTGAACCTCAAGGCCGTCGGAAACAGTGGATTCTCAGATGTATTAGGGGACGAATGGTATGCTGGTGCTGTTACGGCTGCCGCTGAAGCGGGGATCATCAACGGACGAAGCGAGGGTGTTCTTGATCCGAGGTCGCAGGTGACAAGACAGGAAATGGACGTCATGTTAAAGCGGGCTTACGTGTTCAAAAATGGGAATAAAGAACTCGCTGCCGGTCCATTGAATGGTGAAGACGGAGAAGAATTTGAACCAGAGTCACTAATGACACGTGCCGAAGCGGCGAAAGCCATATATTCATTATTGAATAACTAGTACAGAACACAAGAATTCGATTACCTTAAAGGTATTAGGATTCTTGTGATCCTATATGTTCCGACCATTGAATCCGTACATCACTTCGTGATATGGATTTGCTGCAACATAGGACAAATCTAGTTATTATGCTATTTTGATGGTAACATGAATTCATCAACAAATACATAAACGATGCTCATATTTGAGCCAGACAGGGGATTGGATGAATAAGAACTTCATAATAGAACGTTTTAAACAGGTCACTTTCAAAAATAGAATCATTTCTATCTTTCTTTTCGGTAGTTTAGTTCCTTTTATCTGTCTTGGATTCGTCTCTTTCTTTACGATCAATTCGATCCTTGTTAATAAAGTGAAAAGCGCTATCGAAAGTAACTTGGAACAAGATATGATAACGTTACAAAATGCATTGAATAACATGAATCACGTCTCTCAACAGCTTGCGTTTGGCGGAGGAACCAATAAACTGATTGAAGAAATACAGAATCTAGATCAGTCATATGAACGAATGCAGCTTCTAAATGAGCTTAAAAGTGAGCTAAATGTCATTTCCTTCTCAAATCCTAATGTTGGGTTAATCATGTATTACTACCCCGAGACAAGTTCGTATGAATTAGAAAATTTTAGTATTAGGGGCCGATTTTCACCAGAAGAACTTCCGATCATGTCGCAATATTCAGATATTACCTACTACGGTCCTCATAAAAGCTACAATGGTTCCATTAATCAATATGTGTTTAGTACGATGAGGAAAGTCAATCTACCCGATCAGAACGTTTATTTATACATTGAGACAGGCCGTAACGCGTTACAAAACATATTTGCTCCCCAGAATCGGAAAGCGGATTCACGCCGTTTACTGATCCTTGATAATGACGGAAGAATTGCATTCAGTGAAGATGCTCAGAATTTCCCTGAGAAAGAGTTGTTTCCTGGTTACAGTAGCCCTGAAGTCACCTCAGGAGAGCATGGTCAATATTTTTGGAGTAAGGAAACAAGCAATCAAGGATGGAGCATCGTATCCATCACCCCTATGAAGGAATTGAATCAAGAGAGAAACCAATGGCTTGTTAAAACGACCTTATTTTTTATCTTATTTATATGTGTGTCGTTATTTAGTGCATGGGTTTTGTGGAAAATGGTGTATAAGCCGTTAGGGAAGTTTAATACAGAAATTAAATCCTTAATTCAAACCAATTCTAAGGAGGATACGGAATTAACAGATATACCTGAGTTTGATTTTCTGTTGCATCAGATCAGAAGTATGAAGAGACAGATATGGCAGTTATATGGGGAGATTGAAGAGAAAGAAAAGCGAAGAGCAGATTTGGAAGTTGAGAAATTGTTATATCAAATTAATCCACATTTTCTCATGAATACGTTGGACACCGTTCATTGGCTGGCTGTGTTTAGCGGGCATGATGAAATCGATAAATTAGTGCTTTCATTAAATAAACTGCTAAGTTATAATTTGGGGAAAATGGGTGAATCCACGACCATCGGCGATGAAGTACAGGCCTTAAAGGAGTACTTGCAATTACAACAAATACGATATGATTTTCAATTTGATGTCGATATTAACGTAGATGAGAACGCGATGGGATTATTAATACCCCGTTTCATCCTGCAACCTTTGGTGGAAAATGCCCTTTATCATGGCGTGAGCGACGCTGGATATATTCATGTGGATATCAAATCTAATGATGGCCTTGATATTATAATCCAAGATAATGGCGCGGGAATGTCAGAAGAAAAAATCGATCGTTTATTAAATGACGACTCGAAGGAGAGTCAAAAGGTGGGCATGGGGATCGGCATGAGATATGTTAAGAGTATTCTGCATGCGAACTATGGGGAAACGGCAAGATTAGAAATCAAAAGTGAGATTGGTAAAGGTACGATCGTTTCTTTACGCATACCCCTCTCTGGAGGTGATCTGCTCTCATGATTCGCGTATTGATCGTAGACGATGAAAAAATCGTTCGCAAGGGACTGGCTTCCTTCATGCCCTGGAAGGAATTCGGGATGACTGTTGTGGGTGAGGCCAATAATGGCGAGAATGCTCTCCAATTCATAGAAACAAACAAGGTTGATCTATTGCTTACGGACTTGTCCATGCCCGTGATGTCTGGTATCGAGTTAATGAGAGAGGTCCGTCAAAGACACCCTCATATCCAAATTGTCGTAATGACACTACATCAAGATTTTGAATATGTGCAGGAGGCACTCCGTCTGGGAGCTATTGATTATATTTCCAAAACACAGTTGGAGAAAGAGCGATTCGAAGATGTATTGGGTAGAATTGCTTCGCTTATTGAACAGAGGGATCCATTAAAGGGAACTCCGATCCATCAAGATGAGATAGAGCAAGCGGATGAGATATTTGTTCTATACGCTTTACACCAACAAAATGACGATTTGAAAGCGGATATTCTATTGCCGAGGGGAGCAATTGAGGCAGATGTAGGCATTTGGTATTGGACAGACATTCTAGAAGAAGAAAAGCTGATGATCCTTGAGACGGTGTCTAATGCACACTCTTCGAATCCGGATTTCGTTCTTTTTTGTTTTGGAGACTTAAAGGGGTTGGAGCGAAAGTCTATTTTACAACTTCTCCGAGCCTATCGAAAGAGTGACTTATTTTATGATTACGATCCAATTCATCCTTATCAGACGATTAACAGTGCTGTATTTCTGAATAGGATAAAGTCTGGATCCAGCCATGAAATAAATGAGATTAAAGAAAAATGGCTAGGCTCAGAATGGATATATGACGATCAGGATTTTGAAGCTATGATAAATGATCTTAAATCAATTAAATTGCCCTCTATCAGATTGACTAGGATATTCACTTCCCTAGTGGATGAATGGAATAGGCTATATCGTCAAATTTTACCGCATCCTATCTTGATTGATGACTTTTTCTCCTGCTGGTCTCAGTTTGAGTCGTGGCTCAGGGAAACGAAGGAAATGACCAGACTTGCAAATACAAAGAATCAATACTCCAATGAGATTCAGAATAGTATTGCGAAAGCAATGAATATGGTACAGAGAATGATGAATGAACCCCTACCGGCAGGGGAAATCGCCCAAAAAGTAAATATGAGCAGTAGTTATTTCAGTCAGTGTTTTAAAGATATCGTTGGTCAAACCTACACAGACTATTTGCGAGATATTCGCATGGAGAGAGCGAAAGAATATTTAAGAGATACAACAAAGACGATACAGTGGATTTCTGAACAGATTGGCTACAACGATGAGAAGTACTTCAGTCGCTTATTTCGAGAGCATGTAGGTATACTGCCTTCCATGTATAGAAAAAATTTAAAATGATCGTTCTAATTAAATATGGCAAGACGTCAAGATAGAGATTCGTCTGAAAAGGGGTAGACTCTTTTCGGGCGTTTTTTTATTTTCGCTATATTCTCAACTATATTCGCAATCATTCTCTAACTTAGAAATCGATCATGACATGATATATTTACTTGGTAAACAATATGAATAATCAATAGGGGGCAAACAATGAAAAAGCATGTGATGAAAAAGGGTGTAACCGCGATCATGGCGGGGTTGCTTATTGTAGCAAGCTTAAGTGCTTGTAGCAGTAATAATACAGCGAACAGTTCGAATAACAGTCCTAGTAACAATTCAAAGGACAGTGCCAATGTTGAGGTGAAAATAGATCCACTTGGGAAATTTGAGGAACCAATAGAGGTTTCAGTAGGAAGAGCAATTGATACGAATTATAAGTTTAATGGTACCGACACTGCAGAAGATAATGCTTACACACGCTGGTTGAAAGAAGAGTATAACATTGTTGTCAAACATACATGGGAAGCATCACTCTCAGATTACGACCAAAAAGTGAGCTTAGCTATTTCCAGCAATGATCTGCCGGATGCCATGCGCGTTAATGAAACACAATTGAAACTAATGATCAAAGCGGGCCAATTAGAGGATTTAACACAAGTTTATAATGATTATGCCGCTCCAAGATTGAAAGATATCTATGAGTCCAATCCTGGACTGTTGGAAAATGTAACCGTTGATAATAGATTATATGCTTTTCCAGAAACTACACTTCCATCAGCACCAATGACATGGATCCGCAAAGATTGGCTTGATAAGCTTGGTCTTGAGGCTCCTAAGACATTGGAGGATCTTGAGAATGTAGCGAAGGCATTTGTTGACAACAAACTGGGTGGGAAGAACACGGTTGGTATCGTAGGTACCGGACAAGGTGGGGCTCTCTACTCGACATTCCTGACCTCAGCTGATCACTTCTTCAACTTTTCATCCCTATTCTTTGCTAATGATGCTTATCCTGGCATATGGGTCAAAGATAAAGACGGAAATGCTGTATATGGCTCGACACAACCAGAGACTAAACAAACGCTTGCCATGATGCGTGACTGGTATGAAAAAGGGATCTTAGATAAGGAAATTGGATTGCGCAAAAGTGGGCAGGAGGTTGCTATAAGCGGAGAATCCGGTATTTTCTTCGGACCTTGGTGGACACCATATAACCTGCAAGATGCTATTAAAAATGATCCTGAAGCGAACTGGCGCCCATATGCGGCACCATTAAATGCTGCAGGGGAATTTAACTCTAATCAAGCTACAGGAAGTAACTTTATCGTTGTTAAAAAGGGATTTAAACACTCTGAAGCCGTTGTTAAAATGCTTAATGTTCATGTGTCAGAAAAAATTGCAAGTTATAATGTAGCTACAGATGGCAAGGAAATGACTGGGCAGGAGATTCCATTGTTTATTATCGCTGGTGCTGGTGATCAATTGGAATATACCGTAAATACGGTTCGGGATTACCTTGATGGGAAGATCAAGCTGGAGGATATCGATAAAGTGAACTATGGCTTTACGAATGATCTGGCCTTACATGTTAAAGATATTAAAACTGAACCGTTCCGCGACTATGATATTCAGTATTGGGACCAAGTGAAAGACCCTGGATTTTTCGCGCATATATATTCACATCTAAATGGTGGTTCTACATTCGTGGACGCTGATATCAATTATGTACGTAGCCTTGCGACCTCCAAGACGAAAACAATGGATTCGCGCTGGACTAACCTCAAAAAATTGGAGGATGAGACATTCTTGAAAATTATTCTTGGAGCTACTCCGATAGAGGAATTCGATTCATTCGTCCAAAATTGGAAGGAACAAGGTGGAGATACTATCACCAAAGAAGTGAACGAGCTCCAATAAAAGTGAAATAAATAGTCAAGACGGGTGATTACTCACTCGTCTTGACAACTTAGTAAGGAGGGAATGCAAAGCATGCGAATCAGAGGTATTTCAAAGCACTATTATTTAATGCTTCTTCCGGGATTGATATGGTTGTTCTTTTTTAATTTACTTCCCATGCATGGAATTATCATGGCTTTCAAAGACTTTAATCCTGGTATTGGAATATGGAAGTCTCCTTGGATTGGTCTCGAAAACTTTCGTTATATGTTTGAACTTGATGATAGTATGCAAGTATTTAAGAACACCATAGTTATCGCAGTATCAAAAATGATTGGTAACTTGATCATTCCATTAGTATTTGCGCTCATGTTAAATGAAGTCAAAAATCGGTATTTTAGCCGAACTGTTCAGACGATTGTGTATTTACCTCACTTTCTATCTTGGGTTATTGTCGCTGGGATTATGATTGATATTTTCTCTTATACAGGTCCTATCAATCAGATTCTATCTGTTTTTGGTGTTGATCCTCTTTTGTTCTTTGCCAATGATAAAATATTTCCGGCTCTTATCGTGGGAAGTGATATTTGGAAGGAGTTTGGATTTGCAGCCATTATTTTCTTTGCAGCCCTGACGTCCATTAACCCAGAAATGTACGAAGCTGCCGCAATTGATGGAGCTTCTCAATTTAAACGTCTAATGAGCATTACGCTACCGAGCATACTACCGGTCGCTATTTTACTCGGTACCTTAAGCTTGGGTAATGTTCTAAATGCGGGTTTCGATCAAATATTTAACCTGTACAATCCATCTGTTTATTCGACGGGTGATGTTATCGATACTTGGGTCTATAGAGCTGGTCTTATTGATATGCAATATGGTTTAGCTACAGCAGTAGGCCTTCTTAAATCAGTTGTTGGGTTAGTTCTGATATCGACTTCGTACGGATTGGCGTACCGGTTTGCGAACTACCGAATCTTTTAATATAGGAGTGTGGAAATTATGGTAGAAGAACGCTCGTTCCTCTCCAGGGTATTTAATGGATTCAATGTGTTCCTGTTAATTTCGATTACGCTTCTTTGTGTTTTGCCTGTGTGGTACACACTCGTTATCTCTTTGAGTGATAAAGCTGCAGTATCGGCAGGCCAAGTGTTTATTTGGCCTAAGGGCTTCACACTGGACTCATATAAAGCTATCATTGGCGACGGACAATTTTTTAGATCGTTCTTTATTTCAGTGCTGCGTGTTGTTTTGGGAGCAGTCATTACCCTTTCTGTCGTGATATTAATGGCTTATCCTCTCTCCAAAACATCGAAAGAATTTGGACCAAGAAATATTCTAATGTGGCTCCTGATCTTTGCTATGTTGTTCAGCGGTGGGTTGGTTCCATGGTACATGACCATGAAATCTCTTGGCATGATTAATAATATTTGGGGACTTGTACTAGGAGGCGGATTGCCTGTCTTTAATGTCATTTTGGTTATGAATTTCTTTCGGAATTTGCCGAAGGAAATTGAAGAATCAGCATTGATTGACGGCGCAGGGCCATGGCGCATTCTATTTGGCATCATCATGCCGTTGTCTATGCCTGTACTGGCAACGATACTGGTGTTTACGATTGTCTATCATTGGAATGAATTTTTTCAGGCTCTTGTATTAATGACGAAAAATGAGAATTACCCCTTACAATCATATATTCGTCAAGTGGCGGTCGTTGTGGACTTGTCGAAATTGGATGTGGAGTCCGTCAAGCGTTCAGTAGGTTTATCGAATCAAACGTTAAATGCGGCGAAAATTTTTATTTCGATGCTCCCTCTTTTGATTATTTATCCGTTTCTACAAAAGTATTTTGTCAAAGGAATAACGCTTGGTTCGGTTAAAGGATAATGAATAGGAGAATTACTTATGAAAACTAGCGAAACGATTCATCCTGATAAAGGCAACCTTAAAGTCGTTTCAAACAACGATTGGGTCATGGGTTCAATTCGATCGGTGAAACATGAACAAGGAACTTACTTATTCAGAGGTGAATATGCATCAATCATGCTACAACCCGTAAATGATTACATTGTGCGGGTAAAGCTACTGCTGGATCATCACATTGATTTACGTACGACAATTGCAGTTCAAGAGGAAGCTTTCACGGTGGTTGACGTTCGAATAGAAGAAAGTTCAGAGTCATACAAATTGATACTTCCAGCTCTTACCGTTGTTGTGAATAAAGAGAATGGCCGATTGGATTTCTATAATGCCGATGGAGATCTGATATCGAGTGAGGAAGAGGTATTTCGAACCGGACGAGGAGAATATGGATGTCGAAAACAGATGGAACCCGATTCTCACATTTACGGATTAGGAGAAAAAACAGGGTTTTTGGATAAAAACGGTGAAAAATACGATATGTGGAATTCTGATGTCTTCGATCCGCATGTTCCTGAAATTGAATGTCTGTATGTATCGATTCCGTTCTTAATTCATTTCCGTTACAATAAGCCTGCCTATGGTATATTTCTAGATAATCCAGGACGGACTTCGTTTAACATGCGTTCGAACGATAATTTATACACCTTTCAGATAGATTCAGGTACGATCGATTATTATTTCATTTATGGTCCCGAGTTGAAAGATGTTGTGAAAAAATACAGCGGGCTGACAGGTCGGATGGAGCTTCCACCCGCATGGGCAATCGGATACCACCAATCTCGTTACAGCTATATGGATCAAGAAGAAGTCATAGCACTCGCTAGAAACTTTCGTGATAAGCAAATTCCGTGCGATGTCATTTACCTTGACATTCATTATATGGATGAGTATCGAGTATTTACATTTGATCCGCAACGATTCCCGAATCCGGGTGCAATGATAAATGAACTTAAGGAAATAGGGATACGCATTATTCCTATCGTCGATCCTGGTGTTAAAAAGGACCCCGAATATCTCCCTTATCAAGAAGGGATAAAAAATGATTACTTCTGCCGCAAGATGGAAGGCGACTTGTTTATAGGCAATGTATGGCCGGGAGCAAGTGCGTTCCCCGACTTTACAGTAGAAGAAGTGCGCTTGTGGTGGGAAGAGAAGCATCGTTACTATACGGATCTTGGAATTAATGGAATCTGGAACGATATGAACGAGCCTGCGGTATTTAATGCCACTAAAACAATGGATCTAGACGTTGTACACGGGAACGATGGAGATCCGAGAACACATCGCGAGCTTCACAATATTTACGGGATGCTGATGTCGATGGCTACGCAGCAAGGTTTGAAGAAACAATTGAAAGGTGAACGTCCTTTCGTGCTCACGCGAGCAGGCTATGCGGGTGTTCAGAAGTACGCGGCTACTTGGACAGGAGATAACCGCAGCTTCTGGGAGCATCTGTCCATGGCTATTCCAATGGTTCTCAACTTGGGATTATCCGGTCAGCCATTTGCCGGACCCGATATAGGTGGATTCTCTCACCATACTACACCCGAGCTTCTGGCGCGTTGGACGCAAGCAGGGGTATTCTTCCCGTACTGCCGTAATCATAGTGTTCTTGATTCGATACATCAAGAGCCCTGGGCATTCGGTTCGCAAATAGAAGAAATTTGCCGGAAATATATTCGTTTACGCTATCGTCTCCTGCCGTACTTGTATACGCTGTTCTATGAAGCGCATAAGACAGGGATGCCAGTTATGCGTCCGCTCATTCTTGAATATCCGAATGATCATAACGTTCATAATTTATGCGATCAATTCATGGTGGGCAGCAAACTACTTGTGGCTCCTGTCCTTCGACCGAATACGGAATACCGTGCTGTTTATTTGCCGGAAGGGGAATGGATCGATTATTGGACCGGCGAACATCATATGGGGGGGCGTCATATTTTAGCACATGCTCCGATTGATGTATTGCCGCTTTATGTAAAGGCAGGGACAATCCTCCCTGAGCTTTTAGATGACGAATGGAAGCCGGTATTGAATGAAAATTCCAATGTAACTCTTAGTATTTATGCAGGTGTGTCTAGAAGCGAATCGCATGGTCAGTGGTATGAGGATGATGCCCGGACTTACGATTATGAAAACAATGTTTACAACCTTTTAGCAACAACCGTCACGACAGAGAAAGATTCGGTGACCTTGAAGCTCAGATATCAATCAAAGGGACTACTAACGGTGCGGAAAATGCTTGATTTAAATGTGAAGCGGATGAATTTTGTTCCGAAAGGCATTCAGTTAATAACATCACAAGAGAATGTTAGGTTGGAGGAAGTCGGTGGCACTTGGTCTTACGAAGAGGAAACTCTGGAACTGAAGTTACAAGTACCTAATACATTTGTTGAGTTGGAGATAGTCGTGCAAGGACAATAATGATGCCATATCGATTGTGAACGAACACAATAGAGAGATAATGTCTAATGAAAGAATTCATTCTCTAAGTTTATCGCCCCTAGCACCGCAGATAATGCGAGGTTAGGGGCTTTTACGGTATGGAATCTCTCAATTTCATGGCATCGGAAGGGAAGGAAGTTTATTCGTAAAAAGGGTGATTACTATCTTGAGACAGTGGGCGGTGATCTGGGTGAGAGCATTGGAAATATTATTTCAAAGAACTATAAAGTGCTGTCAGAAGTAAAACCAGATGCACTTTTAATTCTAGGTGATACCAATTCCGCTCTATCAGCGATAGCAGCAAAAATAGAGCAGAGGTTATTCGTATGGGGAACTCGAAGTCATAACTTTAGACTACGAGGGAAATTAGTGCTGATTGGGAGTCCCAAAGCTCTTGTTGAAAAGTTCAGTGAAACTTTCCATGATCGGAGAGTCAGTCGGGTTCTTAGAATAGCAAGCAATTCTCACGTGTGTTTAAAGAGCTAGAGGGAGTCACTCCCCATGATTACCGAATAAAAGTTCAAGCCGACGAACGATTAAAGGATAGTTCTAAGTAAGCGATTAGACATGAATCTCAGTCTACTTTTCAATTCTATGAATGGTTTCATATTTGCTTCACAGAATTTTCACTTGCAAAACAGATGAGTTAGTCTGTATACTTATAAAAATTTCATATAGCTGGATGATGTTTATGGGAGATGGAACGATGTGTTCCAACCGAAGGGGCAAAACTCTCAGGTGCTTGTTAAAGTGACAAGTGAAGACCGTAAACGGACAGAACTCTGGAGAGACCCTTGTCATAGGGCGCCGAAGGTGCACGGTAGATGTATTTATCTACTTAAACTCTCAGGCAAAAGGACAGAGATGGGAATGACGTATGCAGAAAGCCTACGCCTTGTGATTATATTCACGATACAGGTGGAAGGTGTGTTTTTCTCATATCCTGAACCTCTCTCAGAGTCAAAATCAGTCGATTTGGCTCTTTTTGTTGTCATTATTTAAAGGGGATGGTTGAAATGGTAGAGATATTAGACAAGATTGATAGTTGGGTATGGGGGCCTCCATTACTTATTCTAGTCATGGGTACGGGGTTATGGTTGACCATTCGTTTGAACTTGCTTCAAGTACTTCGCTTACCGCTTGCGCTCAAGCTGATTGGTAAATCGCCGAATGATGGTAGTGGAGATGTTAGTAGCTTCGGGGCATTAAGCACTGCCTTGGCAGCAACGGTTGGTACTGGGAATATCGTAGGTGTAGCTACAGCGATCAAGCTGGGTGGGCCTGGAGCCTTGTTCTGGATGCTGGCAGCAGCATTTTTGGGGATGGCTACGAAATACGCAGAGGGATTGCTGGCTGTTAAATATCGGACGGTAGATAAGAATGGGCAATATTCCGGTGGACCGATGTATTACATCGAGAAGGGTCTGGGTCCGCGTTTTCGACCACTAGCGATTATGTTCGCAGCGAGTGGTATTCTGGTCGCATTATTTGGAATTGGGACATTTCCACAGGTAAACGCTATCGTATCGGCTACAAAATCGAGCTTTGGAGTACCTGTGGTCGTAACTGCTATTATTCTAGCCGTGTTGACCGCTATCGTGACCATTGGGGGGATAAAGAGCATTGCGCAGGTATCAACTAAAGTAGTGCCCTTCATGTCAGGCTTGTATGTTATTGCTTGCTTGGGTGTTCTTATCATGTTCGCTGAAGAGCTTCCTCATGCGATCTCTCTCGTATTCACATCGGCCTTCTCTACTACGGCAGCCACAGGTGGATTCCTCGGAGCTACGATTATGCTTGCCATGCGTAGTGGTGTTGCCAGAGGGATTTTCTCGAATGAATCCGGATTAGGGAGCGCACCGATCGCAGCGGCTGCTGCCAAAACCAAATGGCCGGCAGAGCAAGGATTAGTCTCAATGACAGGGACCTTTATCGATACCATAATTATTTGTAATCTGACAGGACTGATGCTTCTGGTCACGGGGGTATGGAATGGAGAAAGCGAGGGCGCACTTATGACTCAACAGGCTTTTGCTAGTGCCTTTCCAGCCTTTGGAGCAGGACTTCTAACGATCTGTTTGATCCTATTTGCCTTTACAACCATTCTCGGTTGGAATTATTATGGGGAACGTTGTGTTGAGTATTTAGTAGGGGTTAAAGGAATTAAGCCTTATCGTTATTTGTTCATTGCACTTGTAGCAGGCGGGGCCTTTATCAAGTTGGAGGCGATTTGGCTGTTAGCGGATATATTTAATGCCTTGATGGCTTTCCCGAACTTGATTGCACTGTTAGGCTTATCCGGAGTGGTTGTAAAAGAGACACAGGTGTATATGGCGGCAGTTCATCGAAAGAAAAAGTCGCAGGAGCCACTTGCCACAAGTACGGACAGCAAATTAGATTAGAGCAAATGTTGAGATGGGTTTACATTTATTGATGATTCAATGATAGGAGTGTTAAACAGAGGGTTAAACTCACAAATATGAAGTGAACAATGAAGCGCCCAACCTACTTTCAGTAGGTTGGGCGCTTCATTATCTATAACATAGATCGCTTGGACTCGAGACGTGATTACACACACAGGGATCCTTTATATTAGGTGAATTAATTTATGGAATGTATGATTTGAAGTTTATGTTGAATACTAACTCTGGAATTGGAAGTCAATGAATTTATTATTGATCATGGTCTGTCGAGCCAGACACAATCCTTACTCCAAGTGAAAGGATAGTTTCTTCCTTATAATGACCCTGTGAGCAAGCCTTAACCAAGGATACGCTATTACTCTCGCTGGAAAGTAATTCATTACACTTAGGGCATCTGTTTTCAAAAAGAACCTTCAATTTATTAAACATATTAACCTCCAAATTCATATGAATTTACTTGGGTTTTATTATACCTTTACAATTCGATTATGTATAGAGGGAATCATACAAATAAAGTGTACTTAGCGCTAGCAAAATAAGGGTGGGATCTATGGGCATTATTTTTTCAGTAACGATGATCATTCTTGGTTTTATCGGTTCCTTCTTTTCTGGATTATTGGGCATCGGTGGAGGCATTATTAATTACCCCTTATTACTATTTGTTCCTCCAAGTCTTGGTATAGCTAGCTTTACAGCACAAGAGGTATCTGGTATAAGTATGTTTCAAGTGTTCTTTGCGTCATTAGCTGGCGTTATTGCCTTTAGCAGGAAGAGTAAGAAAAGTAAGAATGCCTCATTGATTCATAAGGGACTTGTATTCAATATGGGGAGTGGCATTCTGCTAGGAAGTCTTTTGGGTGGGTACGTATCTAGATTTCTATCTGGAGACTCTATTAACATTATTTATGGTGTGTTAGCGATAGTTGCTGTTGTACTCATGGTTATTCCGAATAAAGGAAAACAACAACATGAAGATTTGGATAATATATCATATAATAGAATTATTGCGATTGTAGCTGCGTTCTTGACGGGTATTGTATCTGGAATTGTTGGTGCAGGCGGAGCATTCATTCTTATTCCGATTATGTTAACTGTTCTAAAAATTCCCACGAGGACAACAATTGCATCTTCTTTAGCCATTGTATTTATTTCAGCCGTAGGTGGTGTTATCGGGAAAATAACAGGTGGACCTATTCCTCTAATGCCCACTATTTTTACGGTTATAGGTAGTGTCATAGGAGCTCCGTTCGGATCGCGTATCAGCGCAAAAATAAACGTGAAATATTTACGTTACGCTTTAGTTGTATTAATAGCAGGGACTGCCGTTAAAGTGTGGATGTCTATTCTATAATTTTTGTCCACCTTGGTATTGAGCAAGATCGTGCAAGAAGCGATTGAATTGTTGGTAAAGAGTCGGTAATGAGTCAAAGTCATATTGTTGATATTCTGGATAAAGAACTAAAGGAGAGAAAATACAATGGCCTTTCATATATCAAAAGAAATAACGCCAGAATCACTGGCTTCCCGACTAAAAAAGGGAGAGTCCCTGTTGGTTATAGATGTACGTGAACCTCAAGAATGGCATGCCGGACATATTGCTGGAGCTACGCATATCCAGCTTGGGCAATTGTTGGACAGACTCGATGAGTTGGATTCAGCACAAGAAATGTTCATGGTCTGTAGAAGTGGAAGTCGTAGCGGGCTAGCATGTGAGTTGCTTAGTGAAAGAGGATTTGATGTGGTAAATATGACGGGCGGTCTTAATGAATGGACCGATGAATTAGTTTAGCTTCATTAAGCTAAATAGGGGTTAGAAGAGGTAAACGATATGAAGTCAACTATATTCTAATTATTATTATCATAGGGTATGCATTCAACACAAGAAGAACCCTGATTTTTAAACATCGAGGTTCTTTTTTGTGCTCCTAAGCATGAGGAGTTCTCATATAACGTTGAGAACACTTACTTAATGGAGTGATTCCGAAGTACTAATATGTAAAATTTGGAAGGTATTTAGCATGTTGAAAGCGAATGTATAGTTCAGAAGGGAGTGATGAGAGTTGATTAATAATAAAGTCGTGTTATACATTGCTATGAGTCTAGATGGATATATTGCAAGGAAAGACGGTTCTGTCGATTGGCTAGATGATGTTGAGGGTGACGAGTCGGATAACGGATACGGTAAGTTCTATGATTCTATTGGAACCGTGGTCATGGGCAGACTCACCTATGATGAAGTACTTAGCTTAACGGATGTGTTTCCGTATGCAGATAAACCTTGTTACGTGTATTCAAGATCTAAACAGACAGAGGATCCTTTCGTTGTATTTACTCATGAGCCATTGGAGAACCTCATTCCTAGATTGAAGGATACGTCGAAGGGAGATATATGGCTAGTTGGTGGTGGTCAGCTTGTCCAAGCTTTTCTAGAGAAGAGATTACTTGATGAGATTTACGTCGCAATCATTCCAAAGGTGCTAGGAGAAGGCATTCGGTTGTTCCCTAAAGGGACCGTTCCGGATACATTTAAATTGTTGAAGATTGAGCGAATGGGACAAATCGTTGCCTTGAGTTATAAGGTATAATGAAAGGAGCCAGCATATTATTACATGAAATCTAACGGATATAGAAAAAATATCTCCTTAATTTTACATATTCCTCTTTTGAAATATCCCACTTATAACGAGTAAGACAATCCCCAATAAGATTAAAGAGTTAGCGATAATGGACTATGAAAAAACTCCCACCAGGCCAGGCATCAGCTTATTTGAACCATCCTGAACAAGCAGATCAAATTGCTGCAGCAGCACGGCTTCGTTGCCTGAATGAACACACAGGGTCTAAGAGATTAGGAGATATATTCGAACAGTTGGATTGGGAGCTACTAGAGCATCGGAATGGGTAATAGCCTTAGCAAAGAAGGATCATCTATGCTACCATAAAGGATAATATTTCTAAACAGTCAAAGGCGGAGTTTGCACCCTATGAAAAAATTTAAGAAGTTCTATATCGAGATAACGAGTGTATGTAATCTGGCTTGTACCTTCTGTCCGCAAACGAAAAGACAAGCTAATTTCATTAAAGTCGACGCATTCACCAAAATTTTGGACGAGATTAAGCCCCATACTGATTATATTTATTTCCATGTCAAAGGGGAGCCACTTCTTCATCCCAAAATTGATCAATTACTAGACTTGAGTCATGAGCGTGGGTTCAAAGTTAATATTACTTCTAATGGGACGCTACTTCCTAAAGTAAAAGACAAAATTATGATGAAGCCGGCATTACGGCAGATGAATTTCTCACTACATAGCTTTGATGGACATGAGGGCTCTACGAATAAAGAGCAATATGTATCGACTGTTTTGTCTTTTGCTAAAGAAGCTGTTCAGCATACGGGTGTTATCATTTCTTTAAGGCTGTGGAATCTAACCGAGGACAATATGACGAATATTGAGCGGAATCGAAACCGACAAATTCTTGAAATGATTGAGCGTGAGTTCAATTTGGATTTCAAGATCGAAGAGAAAGTTCAACCAGGTAGTGGTGTCAAAATAGCGAAACAAATATATCTGAATCAGGATCATGAGTTCAAATGGCCAGATCTTAAAGAAGAAGAGGATGACGGACCGGGCTTCTGTCATGGTCTACGCAATCAAGCGGGGATACTGGTAGATGGAACAGTTATCCCGTGTTGCTTAGATGGAGAAGGCGTGATCAATCTGGGTAACATCAATCACACACCATTCTCTGAGATACTGGAGAGTGAGAGAGCGAATCATCTATATGACGGTTTTTCGAGAAGAGAAGTTGTTGAGGAGTTATGCAGAAAGTGTGGGTATCGTAAACGATTTAATGGTTAGACAAGCGCTTATGACCACATTCATATTTTCATAATTTGCATAGGAATGATATAGGTTAAAGGTCAAGTGAGTATTATATATTTTATTCTTCCTGGGTTCTAGAATTTTTATGAAGGAGTGAAAATGTGTCAGTTGATATAGAGAATCTTCGTACTAGAGCGAAAACCATTGTGGAGATACCTGCGCATTATCGGTTAGAAATGGAAGATAACATTCCAAAAGGTGATGAACAAGAACGTTGTTTCATTTGGGAAGATCCTGAAAACGAGGATAATCGTATCGAGGTGACACTGGATTTATATACCGGACATGTTACACGGCTTGCTATTGATCGAGCAGAAGAGGAAGAGATCAATGAGGTTGGTGGGGGACAGTGGATGAGCTCGGATGGTAAGGCAAGGGTGATTGCAGATACCTTTGTTGCGAGACATACTCCGGATGCAGCTGAATTAACCTCTGTGTTTATAGAGAAAGAAAGAGACGGAATAACGTTTACATTACGTCGAGAAGTGGGTGGGTTGCCACTTCCTGGAACAGGTTGCAAGCTGACGATTGATGCGGGACTGAATGTCGTACGTTATCGGTTGGATGGAAGGAAGAACCTTAATGGGAGTCTTCCGGAATGGCCTGCTGCCATTGTGGACGAGGAAACAGTGAAGGAGTATGTTAGGCGTCATTTACGAATGGAGCTCACCATCGTTTCATTATATCCTTCTATGTATGAGCTGAATGGCAACGAACCGGAATATCGACTAGCCTACATGCCAACGCCTGAACATCAATTCATAGATGCTATTACAGGACTTGATTTGTTTAGTCCTGAACATTACGTTATGCCGCCAAGTAGCCCTGTTCCGCAGATCAAGACGGTTTCGAACCTTACGAATGAGGATGAGAAGGGGTCATGGGAGCAACGACTGGGTATTAATGTAGAGCATTACATGCTTGAAAAGACATTGGATGACGGGGAGACGGTTAGATATCGGTATCAGATCAGCCAGCAGGAGGAAGAGGAGCCAGAAACGGACGGAATGTCAGTAGATGCTTACATGAATCGCAAATGGGGCGATCAGCTACGTAATATGAGGGACCACTCGATCATGGTACAACTGGAGAAGAAGACGGGGCGTCTCATCGGGTTTCACCAGATGAACTGTGGGGAGGTAGGAGTTCCAACGTTTAGCCGTGAGTTATGTTGGAAGCAGGCCGAGCAGTTCTTGGGTATCGTATTTCCAGATTACGCGCAGTATCTCCAACTCGAAATCGATCAAGCGAATTCAGATGAGGAGCCGTGTAAGCGTGAATTTTTCTATTTGCCAGTCTTTATTGATGGGATCCCTGTAAATCATGAGCGAATCACGATTAGTGTCTGCACATCAACTGGAGAAATATGTGCTTATATGGGGGTTTCTTATGAACTGATTAGTGAATTGACAGGACGTCAATTTCAATCAATAATCATGGCTGAAACTGCACTTGATTCCTATGTCGAACAAATGAAACTTCGCCTTAAGTGGTATGAGGATCAGGATAAGGATGACCATGACCATGACCATGACCACAATACGCAGGTGTATCGGCTATTATATGAGGCGACGACTAAGTCCATTCCCAAGCAAGGGAACGAAGGGAAGCTACGGTATATCGATGCCATGACGGGCGAGTTTATTTGGGGAAAGTAGAAATAGTAGTCTTATCTTATAGGAAACGATATTTATACATTTATATATCATTATTGGAATTATGTTTATACAATTTAGCTTATAATCGGGAGTTCTTATAAGTAGTGAAAGAGAGTCCAGAACTTCTGGACTCTCTTTTTAATGCTGAGGTCGGAGGATGGTCACCGCTCTACTTGAATCGATAAATTTCAGGGTCTCCATAATAGTGCAGCAGGATCAACGGAGGGGACAATACCCTCTTGTGCAGCACGGGTAAGTAAAGCTGTTACCGCACCATACCCAGCTTCTCCTAAATTTTCTGTGAACTCATTAACGTATAGATTAATGTGCGATTGTGCGACTTCAGGTGATAATTCTTGAGCATGGTTTAATACATAGGCCCGTGTTTGTTCGGGATGTTCCCAAGCATATTCTACAGAACTGCGAATCCATTTCACGATGCTATCTAGATCGAGTGTACGACGGGCGATAATTGCACCGAGTGGAATAGGCAGGCCCGTATCCGCTTCCCACCAGCTACCTAAATCAGTAAGCAATGTGAGTCCATAAGTAGGGTATGTGAACCGCGCTTCGTGAATGACGAGTCCAGCATCGATCAGTCCATCTCGAACTGCCGGCATAATCTTGTCGAAAGGCATCACTATGATTTCACCTACACCACCAGGAACATTCTGAGCGGCCCATAATCGGAAAAGTAGGTAGGCCGTAGAGCGTTCACTTGGAACGGCAACCGTTTTGCCAGATAAAGATTGTGGGTCAGAACCCTTGTCACCATCGGATGTGAGTATGAGCGGACCGCAACCTCGCCCTAGTGCTCCGCCACATGGGAGTAAAGCATATTCATCTAGAACCCAAGGCAGTGCAGCGTAAGAAATTTTAAGTATATCGGGTCCATCGGAAGTCGTAGCTAGATTATTGGTGATGTCAATATCAGCATAAGTGATATCAAGCTCAGGAGCGTTGGTTATTAATCCGTGTGCCCAAGCATGAAAGACAAAGGTATCATTGGGACAAGGTGAGAAAGCAATCTTCATGTTAATACCTCCAGTAATATTGAACTTGTTGCTTCTAATGCGTCGAACGCCTCTTTCATCCGCCAAGCTGCTCGATCTCTTGGACCTACTGCGTTGGAGATGGTTCGGATTTCCAGAACCGGTAGGTCGTATAAAGTAGCTGCAATCGCCACGCCATATCCTTCCATCGCTTCGGCACATACGCCAGGAACTCGTTCTGCACGTTCTATCGTTGTAGCGGTAGTTCCAGTAGCCGTGGATACTGTAATGATGGGGCCAGTGTGGACAGGGAATCCAGCTGAATGTAGCGCTTCGCTCAATTTTGTTACAAGGGGACCGTAGGGTTGAATTAATGACGACCCAAAGCCTAATTCATCTACAGAACTGAAGCCCTCTGCAGTCTGAACCCCTAGATCAGCGGCAATAATCTTATCTGCAATGACAATGGATCCGAGATCAGCTCTTCCTATAAATCCTCCGCCAATACCAGCTGAAATGACAAGATCATATTTACTTGTGGCTAATGCTTTAGCCGTAGAAGCGGCCGCAGAGGCCGATCCAACACCAGCTAATAGAACATCAAATATAGGTGAACCTTTGAGACCTCGTAGGACAGAATCTCTTTCAGCTTCTACGGCAGTCATAATAAGAATTCGTGATGGTTGTTTATCAGGATTCATAGTTGATCCTTTCATGTACTTTTAGAATTGAAATCTATCATTGTATGTACCCATACTATTGTACATTTTACTCATTCATATTTCAAAGGATGGGGAGGGGTTTAAGTTTACCTTTTGGAATACGAAGGAGATGTACTTCTAAGCAACCTATCCCATGCTTGTATAAGTCGTTCTTCATCTAAGTTCATGCCAATGAATACAAGATAAGGAGACCCTGGGTATTGTGAAGGCTCCCAAGTGATTCGGGTTCCTGCATATTGAACTAGATAAATACGATAAGAATGATCATGGACTATGGCAACATAACCTTTAGCTCGTAACAACTGATCCTTCCATGAAGTTAAGAATTTATCTAAGGATTCCTTAGATAATGGAGTTATGTTGGAGTTGGAGAGCGTTAATGTTTTAACTTGTGAATAGGAATTTTGTTCAGGTTGATAGCTCTCAGAATCATGGTTGGTTCTTGCTGTGGTTGTGATGTTAACCGACTTGGATGTATTCAATCGTCGGATCGCAATAGGGTGACTCTCGTGTGATGTAATACTCTTTAAAAGTAAAGGCACGTCGATTTGACTGTGCGTAGTATGGATAACCGCTGCACTTGAATTATGTTTGCGAATGACCTTATCCATTTTTCGCAATTGCTCAGGTTTCACGAGGTCTGTTTTGTTCACTATAATGAGGTCTGCTACTTCAATCTGCTTTCTTAATGTTCTGACAAGTTGCTTGTCAGATGCAAAAATACTGTTGTAGTCGAGTACGTTCTCAGCGTCCAGCAGGGTAATGATTTGTTTGGAGTGAACACGGTGGATGAATTCAGGTTCGGTGAGAGCTTTGGAGATCTCCTCGGGGTTAGCGACACCCGTTAGTTCAATGAAGATGACATCGGGTTGTTGGGCTAGCAGAAGGCTAAGGCTACCTGCTAATTCTTCCTTTTTACTACAACAAACGCATCCATCTAACAATTGTTGAACGGTCACGCTGGCTTGTTCCTTTAGTATTAATCCATCGACATCTTGCTTGCCAAGTTCGTTCATGAGGATGCCAGGGCGAAGGCTGCGATTTTTAGTTTCCTCTAATAAAGTAAGTAGCAGTGTCGTTTTACCACTGCCTAGAAATCCACTCAAAATGATAACGGGTATACGCATGGAGGACATCCTTTCTGATTCAAGTTATTGATTTATTTTATTATGCGTAATGTTTACGATTCATTCATTGTTTGTTTTGTCCAAGGCCTTTAATTTTTTATACTGTTCAACAGAGTCAGGACTGGTATAGATATATGGGGTAAGGGGTTGAGGAATCTCTTGAACCTCCACGGGTTGAATGGTAATGACATCTTCCCCTTCATATGAACTGACCCCGATAACACCACGGACATGAATCCATGTATTCATTGGATAGGTAGGCTGATCTGGAAGATTAACGAGTACGCCGAAGGACGTGGCATCCGCTGTGCAACACTGGACCAAAAATCGACCTATAGCGACCATTCTAGCCTCGCTCATCGCAGCATCACGATACACAAACCCACTAAGCTCAATAGACTTCCCAACAAATTCAGATTTGAACAAGTTAATCGCGCCAATCGTTTCTGAAAAGATTTCAGGTCGAACTTGTATGATCGGCTCCTCATATATGAGCTTGGCTAAGTCAGCAAATTCTATAGCGAATTCATCGCGAGGGATAAATTTAGGTTGCTGTTTCTCACTTTGAATGGCTGCTGTAGTGGCAGAATGTGAATGGTAGGGATTTGCAATATTCATTCCTTTTTGGTCTACAGCTGCACTTCCTAAAGTCTGAATGGGAAGCAAATAACCGAGTGTAAGCGGGAGAATGAATAATCCATAGTAGCAAGTGTTGCGAATGATCGAATTCGATACAGGATGTTGGCAATCACAGAGTTGTTCCCCTTGACCAAACAGAGCATGCCAAGCGACAAAAAAAGCAAGGACACATAGCGGAATAGGACATGCACGAATAAACGGCTCCATTCTCGGAGCAATATAATAATGAAGGGAATCTGTTTGAATTAAATGGTTGATATAATATGCAAAGCCGAGCAAGATGAAAGTTCTAACTAAATAGTGAATCCGTAAGGCACGTGGGCTAATCATAGGTCACCTCCGCAGTTACCTCCTCCTGTATTTTCACAAGAACCATTTATCAAACATGACAGCACCCATAAACACAATAGATGCGATTAAGAAAGAGAGATAGAGAACAAACCTTGTTTTGAAGACAGATAGTAACATCAATGCATTTTTGAAATCTAGCATAGGTCCAAATACGAGAAAAGCAAGTAACGGCCCAGGGGCAAACGTATGTAGGAATGTGGCTGCTACAAAAGCATCTGAGGTTGAACAGAGGGATAATATGAACGCAAAGCCCATCATGAATCCATAAGAACCAAGGGTACCCCCACCTATGTTCGATAGCGTTTCATTGGAGACTAATGTCTGAATGGAGGAAGTGAGAATAGAGCCGATAATTAGAAATTTCCCCATTTCAAAAAACTCATCTGAGGTATGTACGAACCATGTTGTGAGCTTATTGCCTTTATGTTGATCAGATTCATTCTGATCCATTGAGAACCGAAGGATAGAAGCCTTCAAGGGATTACCTCGCACAGTTGCATAGATCATTAAGCCGATCACCATAGCACACATGAAGGCAAGGCCCATTCTAGCGTATAGAAATTCAGGGTGAAGTCTGAATGCTATATAGGTTGCCGCATATACAACGGGATTGATGATAGGGCCCGAAATAATAAATGTGATCGCAATGTAGAGTGGCATTCCTTTATGAATAAGTCTCCGAATGAGGGGAATCATGCCACACTCACAGATGGGGAACAGGATCCCTAATAGAGAAGCGAACAGTACACCCACTAGCGGATGTTTTGGCATCCAGCGTTTGAATGTCTCATCAGAAACGAACATTTGGAGCAGAGAAGAAATAACAGCCCCAACAAGTACAAAGGGAAGTGCCTCTAAGATAATACTAATGAAACTGGTCTGAAAAGATTGAATGAACGCTATATCAGGTAAGCTGAGGCTGAGGCTGAGATGAGCTGGAACTTTGATGATAGCAAAAGCAACGATAAAGGATAGAGGTAGCATAAAAGGTAGCCATTTCAACATGGGATTTATTCTCTTCATTTGATGATACTCCTAAATGGAATTTTACTAGTTTCATCATTTTATGCTTGTATCAAAAGGTTTAGAATCTAGAAGGGGGATTTGTTCGTAATGATTACGTATATTGTTTGTAACATAACTGAAAGTGAAGGCATAGCCGTATTTTGTATTATATAATGCGGTAAAGGAATCCTATATAAAGAGCGCACTTAAGTGAACGTTCAGCTTATTTTCAGTTAATCTTCATTTGTTTCATACATAATAAAGATATAATTGTAGCAACGAAGATAAAGGAGATAATTCCATGAGCAGAATGAAGAGGGTTAGAATATTACTTGTAGATGACGAACCTAATATACTGCAGTTTCTAGAAATAGGCCTTCTTAATGAGGGTTATGAAGTCATGACAGCGAATGATGGGTTAACAGCTATCACGGTTGCAAAGGACTTTCAACCCCATATTGTGATTCTGGATGTTATGATGCCAGGTATGGATGGATTTGAAGTGTGTAGAATGCTTAAGGATACTGAGAATGTCGCAGTCATCATGCTAACAGCGAAGGATGAGGTAGACGACCGCGTTCGAGGTCTCACGCTCGGTGCAGATGATTATATGGTTAAGCCTTTCAGTTTTGAAGAGTTGTTAGCACGTATTCACGCTAGAATTCGCAATCAATTTCCATATCTATTGAGTGAAGTTACGATCGGTCCCTTCCGAATTGACGATACTCGTAATGAAATACTCTACAACGAGAGAGTGCTGGAATTGTCTCCGACTGAATATGAGCTATTGAAGTATATGGTATTCAATCAAGGTATTGTTCTAAGTAAGTCCCTTATTCTTGATAAAGTATGGGGATATGATTTCGGTGGAGAAGAGAATATTGTTGAGGTATACATTCGTTCTCTGCGTGATAAATTGCAGGATAAGGAACATCGTCTCATTCGCACGTTACGAGGAGCTGGATATCGAGTTGATCTGATATGAGATGGCTGATTTCTGTGCGTCGCCTTTTTGTCACTAATTCACTTCGATTCCATTTGTTATCTCGTTCACTTATGCTCTTAGCCGTTTTATTGCTATTCATAGGCGTTTCACAATTTCTACTTATGAAGGATTTCATTTATAAGAACAGAGCTTCGAGCATACAATCCCAGATTATGACGACACCACCTAACGTTTGGGAACAAATCAAGGGGAATTCTCTTTCGTCCAATGAAGAACGGTTTCGATTTCCATTTTTATTTCTGCAGGATTCAACGCTTGCTTTCATTGATACAACGGGAAAATATACGAACTTAACGAATGTGGATGCCATACAACCACCTAGACTTACGAATGAAGAATATGAGCAATCTTTGAGTAGGAAACATGAACTCAATTACCGCATATTTACGGATTCTACTGGACAGGAGCAGCTGGTCGTGTTGCAGCGGGTAGAAGGGAGAGGTGGAGTCGCCGGTCTCGTTCAAATTAGTGTAGCTACCAAGCCTTTGAATGATGTGCTTATTCGGCAATTGACTATCTTTCTAACACTATCACTATTAGCTCTGAGCTGTGGTGTATTACTCTTTATCCCCGTGTTGCGCAAAACACTCGTTCCTCTATCTAATATTGTGGAGGCTGTAGAACAGATTGATGCGGGTAAGCTTGATACACGATTCCCCTCTGTGCAGGGACAACTTGAGATTGATCGACTGGCAGCTTCTTTTAACGGTATGCTTGTTAGATTAGAATCCTCCTTCGAAGCGGAGAAAGAAGCGAAAGAGCAGATGCGTCGTTTTGTCGCTGATGCCTCTCATGAACTACGAACACCACTGACTTCCATTCATGGGTTCTTAGAAGTACTGCTCAGAGGAGCGATGAATCAGCCAGAACAATTACAGAGATCATTAAAGAGTATGCATACCGAATCTGAACGGATGAATAAGTTAGTACAGGATCTTCTACTGCTGGCGAAGCTCGATCGGTCACCGCATATTCTTCTATCTGAAGAGTCGCTTGATGTTGTCATGATGGAGATGGAAGATCAACTAGTGATGCTAGCGGGTGAGCGAAAGGTTCACTTTCGACTTACGCCGAACTGTAGATGCCTCTTCAATGAGGATAAGATGAAGCAAGTTATTCTGAACTTATTCCACAATGCTGTACAACATACCGATGTGGAACAAGGTGTCATTACGTTGTCTTTGATGTATGGTCCTAAAGGTGGCGTTAGGTTGGAAATTGAGGATAACGGCTCAGGTATATCAGAGGAACATCTTCCGTATGTATTTGATCGTTTCTATCGTAGTGATACTTCTAGAACTCGCAAATATGGTGGAGCGGGGCTGGGTCTTTCCATCACTAGTGCGATTGTGGAAGTCCATGGAGGAACGTTGAGCGTGACTAGCAAAGAAGGAAAAGGCAGTGTGTTTACCGTTTGGCTGCCCGGAGTATCTTGAACGGACACCAGAGACCTTATTTGCTGTAATTGCCCTGATTCTGGATCCCCACGGACACCAGAGACCTTATTTCACATCATGATATGTGTATTGGGCCCATTTTGGGTAAATAAGAGCTTCTGTGTCCGTGAAAAAGCTAATCGACCCTAAAGCTTACAAATAAGGGCTTCTGTGTCCGTTCGGGTGAAGCCTAAATACGTCAAGCAGTGATTATTGCATTGAAACTTTAAATATACAAAGAATTTAAATTGAATTAACATATCTATTTTATTGACTCTTACGTTACGTAATACTTTATAGTAGCAAGAAGTGGTTGGTTAGTTAGCTTTAGTGTTCATAAACTAACCTTCAGAGTTCATTGAAGTACAAGCGACAATTAAAGAAATCTTTTAATTTTTTAAAAGAAAATTCTGGTTGATAGAGGTGATAGAGATGAATATAGTAATTGAAAATACAGTAGAGCAATATGAACGATTACTTTCTATGAAAGAAGAAGACAGAGAAAACTATTTTCGATATTCAATGATGAAGCCTTTTGAAAAAATGTGGAACAAAATTAATGTTCCATTAAAAGCACAGCAATCTAATGGATATGATGTATTAATGGCTACAAGGATGCTTGGATATCTTGATGTATCGGAAACCGAAATTGGAAGAGAGGCTTTAGAGAAATTAATACAAATTCAAGCACTACAAACAGCACACGATACATTAAGCAAGTGTGTTGAGTTCAATCAACAAAATAATCTAACAATAAATGCTGACGAATTGAAACTTGGGCTATATATAGCTGATCCCCAAAAATTGGAACTTCAAAAAGGATATAGTGGCTTTGGGGGGATTCCAGGCTTCATCCAAGTAACAATCATTCCTAATACATACAATACTCCCAAACTTCCTGCTGTAATTGCACACGAATTTCATCATAATATCCGTTTTTCATATTTTGATTGGGATCATGGCAATGTAACTGTTGCTGATTATTTAATTATAGAAGGATTAGCAGAATCATTTGCAATAGAACTTTATGGTGTAGAGCTGTTAGGACCTTGGGTTACTTCTTTTGAGGAAGATGATTTACAATATTCGATTGAAGTAATAAAAGATGCGTTAGATGTTAAAGGATTTGCCGAAGTTAGTAGTTACATGTTTGGTGACACAATCGCTAAAGACCAGGGCTACCAACCTGTTGGTTTATCACCATTTGCTGGCTATGCAGTAGGATACCAAGTAGTTCAGTCTTTTATGAAAGAAAATAATGTAGGAATAGGTGAAGCGACTTTACTGGATACAGATGAAATAATTAATAATTGTGGCTTGTTCTTAAAATAATGTTTTTCTAGAATATAAGATAACCTTCTGCTACAATGAACAGGGAAAAATTGTAACATATATCATAATTATTGAAAATACTAGCTCAAAAGATTTCTTGGTAAGAGGAAGGAGTAGACATCACATGATAACCGCCTTTATTATCGGATGCGAAATTTCTTTTTGGCTCTTTGTTCTCACTGGTCTTATAAGTCGGTATATCTTTAGACAGAAAAAAATAGGGGCACTGCTACTGTATTGCACGCCTCTGATCGATTTGGCATTGGTAATCGCGACAATTGTTGATTTACGCGGTGGTGCTGAAGCAACCTTCGCACACAGCTTAGCAGCCATTTACATCGGTGTTTCTATTGCATTCGGTCATAAGATGATCCAATGGGCGGATGAGAGATTCTCCTATCGCTTCGCGGGAGGCTCGATTCCTGATAGGAAGCCTAAATATGGTCAGGCACATGCTCGATATGAGCGTATGGGCTGGCTACATCATCTCCTTGCATGGGTTATCGGTATCCTTGTTTTGTATGGGATGATACTTATGGTTGGTGATGAGGTACGTACGGTCAATTTGCTCGATACGATTCGTTATTGGTCTATCATTCTTGGCATCGACTTTCTCATAAGCTTCAGGTATACACTTTGGCCGCGCGCGGAGAAAGTAACGACTAAGTTAAAATAGTGGCTGCTCCTTGGTTAATTTGGCGGTGCTCTAGTCGTAGAAAAAAGAATCTGATAAGATTCATCGGTCCATAGCCAGACTTTAAGAGTAGAGAGAGACAACTATTTTATTAATAAAATGTTATCAAGTTAAACTCACATAGCGTGCGTCGAGCAGGTATCGGCATGTGCTATGTGAGTTTAGCTTTTTTTACACGATAAATTCAACAAATATTTTCCTTTCAAGTGAGTGTTTTGCAATTCTTTTACGTCTATATAGTATAGAACTCTTAGGAGGCTTGTCCGTGGAAGAACGTGTAAATGATATTGATAAGGAAAAACGATGGATTAGCCGTGTGATGGAGGGGCATAAAGAAGAGTACGCTTTTTTAGTAAACCACTACAAAAATAAAATATACGGCCTTTTACGTGGAATGGGGGCTGATCACCAAGATGCTCAGGATTTGACACAGGAGACCTTTATTAAGGCTTACCGAAAATTGGCATTGCATGATCCTAGTAAAAGTTTTGCGGCGTGGTTATATACAATTGCTAATAACCTGCTGAAAGACCTGAGGAGAAAGACGCATCAAACGGGGTGGATGGCAGATCCACCTTCCGACTCTATATTCTGTGACAATCCTGAAGAGGTTCTGTTGCAAGGAGAACATCGAACGGAGCTACAGGATCTAATGAGACAATTGCCGGTCAATTATCGAGTGACGCTGTTGCTTCGATATACGAATGATTTGAGCTATGAAGAAATGAGCGAAGTACTGGACGTTCCCATAAGCAAAATTCAAAATGACCTTTACCGTGCCAAATTAAGAATGAAAAAAATACTAACTGCTGAGGAGGTGAGGACTCATGAAGTGTTTAAGTATTGATGAAATGGAAGAATACATAATGGATGCAGGATTGTCCACGAACAAGCAAATAGTAGATCATATTTCGACCTGCTTTCGTTGCCTTTCTCTATACCATAAACAACTCAAAGAGGAGGTTCGCTTGTCCCAAGAGTTATTTGAGGATGTGTTGCCTAATGCATTTACCACGCAGGTAATGGCCTCGATTAAGCGTGAAGAGATGGAGATGGGTACTTCTAATGAATTAATATCGTCCACGATTAGGCAGGGGAACGATCAAATTGAATGCTCCCCGGAGCAGATTGATGGACACAGCATCGTCCCTGCAACCGTGGCTGAAACTACGTCCGTACACGTTATTGAAACTCCACCCGTACACGTCATTGGAATTGCATCTGTCACCGAAAATGTATCTATCCCTAGAAAAGGCTTGCTCAAGCGAAGAGGTAGAGGTTTCTGGAAGTTAACAACTGGTGTGGCTTTGTTAGTGGTTATAATGTGCTCCGTGATTATGTATTCCGTACCGACGTTGGCGGAGAAGCTCCGTTCCCTATTTGCGCAAGGTAATGTTGACATCGGATTATTTCAGGCTCAAGAGTATGGTCTGGTCGAGCATCCGAATATTAAAGTGAAAGATAAAGGATATACTCTCAAAATCGATGAAGCGGTAGCCGACCCTTCTCGTGTGATCATAGCTCTTCAATTGTTCGGTCCCGATGGCAAGCATGAAAGAAAAAGACTGAAGCTTGGTCAGGAGAACGACATTATTATAAAAGATGATCAGGGTAACATGGTCGGGAGTATGTACGATATGGGATATACAAATGATTTTTACTATATGGTTGCCTTCTTCCCCGAACCTCTTCAAACCGACCGGATTACGATAGAAGGTCATATTACGCAGTTGGGTAAGGAAATGCGAAATATTCCTTTTATTCAAGGAGAATGGAACTTTGACTTTTCCATCGATATGAAAGAAGCGAACAAAAGGACTACCGTTACTCCACTGGAGGGAAGTTATATCACTCCGAATGGAATGACAGTTCGCTTGAAGAGGTTGACCCGCATGGTGCAGGGTGTTCGCTTAGAAATTGAAACCGAACTTAATGAGGAGGCGTTAATCCGCTCTTCCGGAGAATTATGGAAGAAGCAAGGATTAAAGTTTCATTTCGAAGATATGGAAGGGAGCGAAATTCATAGTGTTAATACGAGAAAAGTGCCTCATAAGGATAGTCTGATGACGGAGTCCCACCTCCCTGGTGATAAACCTGGGTTGATGCATTGGAGCTATACGTTCAAATACTTACCACTAGATGACCCTTATAATTTGGTGTTCGATGGTTATTTTGTTTCAGAGAACGATGATGCATCTATTGAATTTGAGCCTTCCAAACTTAAAGGACATCCGGTTCCCTTCTATTTCGAAGGAGATGAGATGATGTTACAAGATTTCACGGTGGAATCCCCACCCAATACTAATGGAACAGAAGCAGAGGGCACATTACATGTGAACGGAAAGTTGTGGAACGAGATGGAGTATGACTATGACCAATGGAAATTAAAAGTTCTCAATGGTCAAGAATATAATGTCTCCATGGAAGGTAGCTCGACAACGGAAGCGTCCGGGTGGAAAGATGGTTATATTATACTGGGAGGCGGAAGCGTAGATGGTCTGTTCGAATTTCGCGCACCAGGCATGACGACAATTCCAGATCGGCTCCAATTGATACGTACGGTCGTGAATAAACTGTATACGAACGTGGATTGGACAGTGCCAATGAATGAAGAAGGCGGGCGTCCGTGAAAGATGAATTAGAGCTAAGAGCAATAGTTCGTTATGATGCTTGAAAATGGCGAGAAAATGTAATTAAAATCAAAACAACCATTTATGACGAAAGGATATAGCTGAGAAAATAATGAAAGTTGAATATGTGGGATAGAATAAGTAGTAGGTCGTAGTAAAGTAACTAACCAGACCTGAAACTAGCAAGCCCAGAATATTAAAGATAATGACTCTCAGAACCCTAGGATGAATCCTACTAGCCATGAAATAATGAGTGAAACTAACGAACAGATTGAATGGATACAACAATAGGAACGATAACACGAGCGGTAAAAAGGGTCCAAAGTCTGTGGGTGATGTGGGATCTTCAATTGTTGTCGCAATGCCGGCCCATACTAAAGTCAAGATTGGAGATACAACAATAACATTCAAAAGAAGTTCTTTCTTTAAGTTGTCCATAGCGGCTCCCAGTTACAATTTTCTATTATAATCAACTCATATTCTATCTTCATATTTATAAAAATCAACTACACTAATCAACGGAAGACACAGATCTTCTCAATAAGACGAGTTGGACCATGTGTTTAGATATATTGTTTTAGCCAAAAGTCTTCCTTCACACTTAGAGGAAAAGGGAGACTTTTGGTCGTGAGAAAACACTTGGCGTATCTCCATTCAGCAATCATTCAGGGTACTCTCAGATAATATTAAGCTTGGTTTAAGATCGCTTTCAGGTACAGTCTATATAGTATAAGAAGAGTTGTAAGTTATCTTTTATCAATTATGAATTTGATTTCATTGAAGTATATAAGGAGTGATAGGGATGCAAATACGAAAAGCCATCATTCCAGCAGCCGGTTTAGGTACACGTTTTCTGCCAGCGACCAAAGCTCAGCCTAAAGAAATGTTACCTATCGTTGATAAACCAGCCATTCAATATATCGTAGAGGAAGCAGTAGAAGCGGGTATCGAAAGTATTCTGATCGTGACAGGTCGCAATAAAAGGGCGATAGAAGACCACTTCGATAAGTCGGTCGAGTTAGAAAAGTTGTTGGAGGAAAAGGGAAAAAATGATTTACTACTCGAGGTCCGAAACATTAGTGAGTAGGCTAATATCCAATATATCCAGCAAAAGGAACCCCTCGGTTTAGGTCATGCCATCCTATGTGCGGAGCAATTTGTATGGGATGAGCCTTTTGCTGTATTGCTAGGAGACGATATGATGGTGTCAGATCCTCCTGCGCTCAAGCAATTAATGCATGTGTATGAGACCTATAGCAAAATGGTCGTAGGGGTTCAGGCTGTAAAACCCACTGAAGTTAGTAAGTATGGCATTATTGCTGTTGAATCGAAGCAAGATGGTATTATGAAAGTGAATCATTTAATAGAAAAGCCGTCACCGGCCGACGCGCCATCAAACTTGGCTATTATGGGACGATATATTCTGGAGCCCTCTATTTTTCCTATACTGCATAACATTGAACTTGGAGCAAGTCATGAGTATCAGCTCACAGACGCTTTAACGAAAGTCTGTCAAATGGAGGGATTATTAGCCTTAGAGTTGATAGGTAGGAGATATGATATTGGCGATAAATTCGAATATATCAAGGCTATTTTGGAAATTGGATTGAAGCGTGAAGAGCTAAGACCACAATTAATGGAGTACTTACAGCAATTATTAGATTAAGGAATAAAGTTAATTAGTTTACAATACAATGCCCCCTATGCCATAAACATGATGTCTTGATACTGACACTTATGTTTTCGCTTGGGGGGCATTTGTGTGAGATATAAGACGAAAGTTTCTATACGTCACTATAAATGTAAATAAAAAAACTGCCACCTGTGACTCAGGGACAGTGAACTATTATATGTATAAAAATAGGTATTGAAAACTAGAGAAAAATATGATATTATGACGGATAGTGACTGAAAACATTTTAATTAATTTAATCCTATCTATGATAGCATATTCATTGGTATATGTCAATACATGATGACTTAGTGTTACTAGGTATTTCGTCAAGGTGTTTCCTAAGGGAGGGGTCCGTTTATGGAGGACGATCAACTTACAAAAGTAGAAGTAGAATTAACATTGGACCAAGTGAGAGAACAGCTCATTGAACAGAGTAAGCAACATGCTGTTCTTACTTATAAGGAAGTTGTGGACAAGTTGGTCTCGTTCGATCTTGATCCAGAGCAGATTCGCGAATTTGTCGAACATCTCTCAGAGCAAGGGATTGATATTGATGATGAGGGGAGTGATGAGGCTTCTGGGTCAGACGAGCAAGAGTCTGAAGAGCCAAGTTACTACGATAATCTCAGTCTACCCCCAGGGATTAAAATTGATGATCCCGTAAGAATGTATTTAAAGGAAATTGGACGGGTACCACTCCTCTCTGCAGCTATGGAAGTAGACTTAGCCAAAAAAATCGAGCAAGGTGATGAAGCGGCCAAGCGCATGTTAGCAGAAGCGAATCTACGTCTAGTAGTCAGCATCGCAAGACGGTATGTCGGCCGTGGCATGATGTTCTTAGATTTAATTCAAGAAGGCAATATGGGCTTGATAAAAGCTGTTGAGAAATTCGATTATACAAAAGGCTATAAATTTAGTACGTACGCAACCTGGTGGATTCGACAAGCAATCACCCGCTCGATCGCGGATCAGGCTAGAACGATTCGTATTCCTGTGCATATGGTCGAGACTATAAATAAACTGATAAGAGTCTCTCGATCATTACTTCAAGAACTTGGACGTGAACCAACGCCTGAGGAAATAGCATTGGAGATGGACATAAGTACAGAGAAGGTTCGTGAGATTATGAAAATATCACAAGAACCCGTGTCGCTTGAAACACCTATTGGTGAAGAGAATGATTCAAATCTAGGAGATTTTATTGAAGATCAAGATGCAATCGCTCCAGCCGATTCTGCAGCATATGAGCTACTGAAGGAGCAGTTGAGAGATGTATTAGATACTTTAACTGAACGTGAGGAGAACGTACTACGTCTTAGATTTGGGTTAGACGATGGTCGTTCAAGAACACTAGAAGAAGTGGGAAAAGTGTTCGGTGTTACTCGCGAGCGGATTCGTCAGATTGAAGCTAAAGCGCTTCGTAAACTGAGACATCCAAGTCGTAGTAAACAATTGAAGGATTTTATGGAATAACATTGTAAAGACTACTGTTAGCTGGTAGTCTTTTTTGATTTTTAGTAGCGGGTCATTTCATCACACTCTTGTTGTTGACGAACAAGCCCTGAAGCATTCATTTGGCAGTTGAAAATGGTTGAGTAATGATCAGGAGATCGTACAAGATACTATGCAGTGGGCTACAGTTACTGGTTCCATAACTGCTTCTCAATTAGGAACGGAAGTATGCAGCAAGGATGAGTTTGAACAGCATTTAGAGCTTGTTGACATTGAAAGAGGGTAGACCCATTTTTTACTTTAACCATATATCCACCATATTAGCGACGGGTTTGTAGATAGCTATGATCAAATCCAGAGGATTGAGAACCTTGATATGCAGCGCTTGAGTAATAGCTAATACAGTTCCGAACAATAAGAGAAGGGAAAATACCCACAGCTCCTTGAACAATTTCTTTCTCCAAAGAGGGGGGACGTCAATGACTATAATGACTGCAACAATGAAAATGATTCCTGCTATAGATAGCATGCGGAGTTCTCCTCTTCCTTCAAGATTTAGTTGAACGTTTAAACTTCTTTCGAATAAAATAGACCCCGAACAACAGCAACGGTAAGAGTAAGCCATAACTGATGTCAAAATACGGCCAGTATTCGGTAATCACTTTATTGTAATAAGTTATATTGGGGGCAATGATAGGCGAAAGAACGATCACTAGCATGGCTGTAGGTAAAGTTAACATTCGATAAACCTTGAGTTTTAATAAATGGGCTAATCCCAAATTGAAGACATAAAAATAAAGAGTGCTTTTCATAAACATGGTTAGCAACCATGTTAAGGCAAGCATAGCTTCAACCCTCTCAAAAAAGCTACCCACAGAAACCCTTCTTGCTAGGGAATAACTTGGATATATGATTCTCGAAGTCTGACTGGGACCAAGAACAAGAAGGGAGATCACGATAAGTATAATTAATACGACTCCACCTAATAGTGCACCTTGTAAAAAACCATTTTTTAGTTTCTTGGCTTGATTTACATAAGGAGTAATCATTAAAAAAACAACTAGCTCCATAAAGGGAAACGCTATAAAGGAGATAGTGCCCTGCAATACGGGTTTTATTCCATTTTCTAGAATAGGTTGTATTTTCTCGAATTCTGCTTGTGGGGAAAGAAAGATAACGAGCAAGAGAAATAAAAAAATGATCAAGGGTAAGAATATCTCTCCAGTACGTGCAATGACCTCAATCCCTAGACGAACCCCGAAGACAAGAATACATGCAAATAGGATTTGAATAGCTAGTCCTGGGGTGTCAGGCATCATTTCAGTAGTCATGAAATCACTTAATTCCCTGATAAACAATACCAGGGTAAGTAATGGGTAAATAAGGAATATAATCGATATGAATGTTCCAGCCCATGGTCCACAAATCTTCTGAATGGATTGAATCAAGCTCAATTTGGGATAGAGATTCCCGACTAGACTGAACATGTAGACGACCAACAAACCTACACTTACCCCAATAATGGCAGATATCCATGCATCTTGTTTCGCAAAGGAAGTAGTAACGGCTGGCAACACAAGAATTGAATCTCCAATGGTAATGAGCATGACTAGGATGGTGAATTGGCGAATACTTATTTTTCCGTTCTCAGGCATGTTTTCAGTTCACTCCATTTATTAGGGTTTCATTTCTTCTAGGAACGAGTTTGTCACTTTTCCAATATGTTGAATCTTATTCACCATATTTACATTTACCTGAAGAGTAGTGAAGGTCTCGTCCCAATTTTCAGACAATTTTTTCCACTCCTTTGGGTTTGAGCGACGAATGGCTTCTCCAAATCCGAAAATATCAACTTTATAATCTTCTTGCACTCGAGCAATTGTCTTTTCAATTAACTCTCCCGTCCATCTGTTCGACAGTTTCTCGATTTCCGTGATGGTTTCAGTACTTTTCAGGTCAAGGTGACATTGTACCTCTGCCACATTCGCTTCTGATTTCACTTCGATATCAATCCTTGGTCGTTCGTTTCGGATACTGCCTTTAATCTTCGACTCTGACCGAATGACTTTTAATGTGATTCTTCCTCCGTCAGGGCAATGAACAGAGCCAGCCGTGCTTTTAACATTATTGTTAACATAGTTGTACGCTTTCCCTTCTTCTTCACTCAGCCAGCCAATGAGTTTATCTCTCTTAAACACAGCTAATCCTGAATACTGTAGATCGGCAGGAGACAAGATGGTTTCTACATTTTCTTTTTTTTCTCCTAATTTTCGATTTCCTATGACTTTAAGTCCAGTTAGAACAGGGTGTCTTCCTTTGCTCACTAGATCAGAGATCAATTTATCCAATTTAACAGCCGCTGTAGGTGCCCACTCTTTCTCCGATGCCTCCAATGTAGAAAACAATCGAACAGAGGGCACTTTCTCCAGATTGGTCAATATTTTTAATGCATCTTCAGCTTTAGATTCTTTGGCAATCACAATGAAAAAGTCATTACGAGCTTCAGGATCTCTTGACAAAAAGTCTAAACTTTCGCCGATTCCTTCTCTAGCCAAAGCTTCGCTGATAATTACAATTCGAAGGTGGGCTATATAAATCTTACGTGGGCTAATCGTTGTCATTTGTCGAAGTGCTTCTAATAGTGTGTTACCTGTCGCTTGATACATCGTGACGGGTGAGGTACCTCTACTTTTGTTTCCTGCTACTTCACTTGGTTCTACTACTTGAACGGAAAGTTGATATTTCTCTCCGACTTTATCGATTCCTAAGCCTACGGCAATCGCTAGGTCATTTAGTTCGCGACGGCTCCAACAACCTGTGACTGATACAACTAATAGGATGCAAATACCAAATAAGAGTACCGTTCGCTTCATGGGTCAACCTCCTGTATTGTCTCGCGGTTTTTGTGGAGGAGTGCTTTGTTCACGTCTGATATTCTTAGGATTAATCAGACGAGGACGAGTGAACATGGCCCATCGGGGCGCTCGGAATATTGTATCTTTCATATCGTCAAGGATAAATGGAGCGAATGGACTCATGTAAGGAATCCCGAAAGAACGCAAGCTACACAAGTGCAGAACAATGGCAATGATTCCGATGATAATACCAAATAAACCGAAGGAAGCAGCAAGTCCCATCATCACGAAACGTAGCATCCTGATGGTCATAGCTAAGTCATAGGCTGGCAGAACAAAGCTAGAAATGGCGGTAATCGCTACAACGATAACCATGGCTGCGGATATGATCCCAGCTTCAACAGCAGCTGTTCCAATGACTAATGTTCCTACGATGGATATCGATTGTGCTATGGCTTTAGGCAATCTTAAACTGGCTTCTCTCAGAATTTCAAACGATACTTCCATCATGAGAGCCTCAATGAATGCTGGAAAGGGTACTCCTTCACGCTGTGCGGCTAAACTAATCAGCAGTTGAGTCGGTAACATCTCTTGATGAAAAGTGGTGATGGCTATATATAGTGAGGGACCTAGTAGAGAAATGAAAATAGTAAGAAAACGAAGCATCCGAATCAGCGTACTGACATCCGCGCGTTGATAATAATCTTCCGCAGCTTGTAGGAATGAGATGAGCATGGTGGGAACGACCAGTACAATCGGTGTTCCATCCACCAATATGGCAACTTTTCCTTCTAAAAGGTCGGCTGCAATGACATCAGGGCGTTCCGTATGATAGACCGTAGGAAAAGGCGTATACGTCTCATCTTCGATCAATTCTTCAATATATCCGCTGTCTAGGATCCCATCAATATCTATCCGATCTAAACGTGCATGGACTTCTTTTACAATGGCGTCATCCACAATACCCTTGATATACATGATCGCTACATCGGTTTTGGTTACTCTTCCGATCTCCTTTGTTTCTAGCCATAGATGAGGATCTTTAATTTTTCGACGTATTAAGGCAGTATTGGTACGTAAGCTTTCTGTGAAACCTTCCTTGGGTCCTCGGATAACGGTTTCTGTAGTCGTCTCCGATACTGCTCTGTCTTTCCAACCCCGCATTCCAATGGTGAATCCTTGGTCATATCCATCCAACAAGAGAATAGCATCACCAGACAAGAGGGAAGTAAATAAGGAACTGAATTCTGACACATCCTTAACGTCTCCAACCGTAAGAATATGGTCTCTCAATACCTGAGTCGTATCTTGATCTGACGAGTCTATAGCATCCAGTTTCGGGATATCTACCAAGAGTGATTCCATAATGAATTGCTGAACGGATTTGCTATCGGCTAACCCATCTGTGTAAAAAATGGCTGCGTGAATTTGATACTCTGAGCCAATGATGAATTCACGGATCACAAGGTCGCTACTATTTCCAAGTGTTGTTTTTATATGTTGCATATTTTCTTGAAGTTTTGTTGTTAAAGGTTCCTTGTGAGATTCTGTATTTGATGGTTTGTGAACTGTTGAAGGTGATTTAAATATTTTAGTTATGGTTTTATTCCAAAAATTCATAGTTGTTATCCCTCTCCCGCAAGCTGTTAGTTATAGCTATTACCAAAGAGTGGTATACTTATGCGGCTCTAGATCAATCTGTAGGTATTATGAACGATCATGTAAAATCAAGTAGAACAGGAATGAAAGGTAAATAGACAAAAGCCTCGATGATCACATCTATCGTGATCATCGAGGCTTTTTATGGGTAAATTAAGGTTATTTATTACGTTTCTAATAAAATTTGGCCCGTCTGAGACAGGTCATAACCATGGATTCCAGCAAGTTCTTGCTTGAATTCATTAGACTGTATAATTTGGATAACAGATTGTACCCACACTATATTCTTGGGTTTCTTCAACATGACTAGATCGTAGCGTTCATCTATTAAGGGTATGAAATCGACATGACCCACTATCGATGCGGCTTTGGCATGCCCTATACCCACATCTGCTTCTCCAGAAGATACTTTAGCGGCAACGCCCAAATGATTAGATTGTTCATCATCGTAACCCACAAGCTGCTCACTAGTCATTCCATGGAGCCTAAGCTGTTCATCTAATAGGACACGGGCCCCAGAACCTTTCTCGCGATTAACGATACGGAGTTTAGGTGTGGATAAGTCTTGCCAGCTCTTAAGGTTGAAGGGATTACCTTGTTGGACGTATAATCCTGCTTTTCTATGTAACAGATTAACTACAATATACGAGGATCCTACAAGAACTCTACGAATAAATGGAAGATTATACTCTCCCGTATCACCATCGAGAAGATGGGTGCTTACGAGATCTGATTCACCTCGGTACATGGAGATTAGACTGTCCAGACTACCTACATAAGCGCGAAGAGGTCTTACCCCAGGCGTCTTATGCTCCATATATTTAGCTAATATATCAAGACTAATATCCTGACCTGTAATGACGATTGGACGTACAGTATGGGAATAGGGTGAAGTGAGAACCACATCGGATGAATCGTGTTGAAGTTGAAGCACATCACGCTCCAGTCCTTGCATTCCTTTGGTACGATTCTTGTAAGCTTCTAAGTCAGAAGCATCTACCCGCATCTGTTTACCGACACGATAGGAGATAATTTCACCTTTTTTTATTAAATCATAAACGGTAAGTTTAGATATTTTGAGGAGTTTAGATATTTCCTCTGTTGTATATGAGATATCGTTTATGGACATTAGAACCTCCATGGTCATTATAATCGAGACGCTATCAGCACATTAATTGTAACATACTCTCGATGTCAAGGAAGATCATAATGGTTTACTTTATAAGTGAAATCGCTCTATAATATATTCTAATTATATCTAAATATAATAGATTATATTCATAAGGGGTATCAAATGATGAATTTACTTAAAAATAGTGTTGTTATGACCATCCTACTAACCATGTCAATGATCCTAGGGGCATGTGGCAATTCTTCCAGTGAAAAGGTTGAATTAACGATCTCGGCGGCAGCAAGTTTAACAGATGCGCTTCAGGAAATACAAACGTTATATGAGGCAGATCATACTCAGGTAAAACTTCTTTTTAACTTTGGTGCTTCAGGTGCGCTACAGCAGCAAATAGAGCAAGGGGCTCCAGCGGATTTATTTCTATCAGCTGCCCCTAAGAATATGAATGGACTGATAGATAAGGGGTTAATTGATGTACAGCACCAACAAAACCTGCTTAATAATGAGTTGGTTGTCGTGATCCCTCAAGAATCTAAAGTTGCTATTTCTAGTGAAAAAGACCTCGTAAATGATGCTTTTCTAAAGGTAGCCGTAGGTATTCCCGAAAGTGTTCCAGCGGGTAATTATACGAAGGAAGCTCTGAGCCATCTGGGATTATGGGATCAATTACAGTCTAAATTAGTCCAAGCCAAAGATGTAAGACAAGTTCTTCAATATGTAGAGACGACTAACGTAGATGCAGGTTTTGTGTATAAAACGGATGCTTTGACTTCGCAAAAGGTAAAGATTGCATTTACCGTTGATCCCAGTACATACGCTAAGATAGAATATCCTGTAGGGATCGTGAAAGAGACAAAACATAGTAAGGAGGCGGAAGAGTTCTATACCTTTCTACAGTCAACTCCGGCGCTAGATGTATTCGTTAAATATGGCTTTTCCATTCCTAAATGATAGCTTTGAATATGGATTGGCAGGTCTATTGGTCGCCGATCCGTTTATCATTACAGATTGCTCTATTATCAAGTATAGTGACTTTGGTACTGGGAATAAGTATCGCTTGGTGGATGTCTAGGAAAGTGTTCAAAGGAAAAACGCTAATTGAAACGTTATTTATATTACCGCTTGTATTGCCTCCCACAGTTGTTGGGTTTTTATTATTAGTTCTTTTAGGACGAAACAGCTGGCTGGGACATGCTATGGAATGGATGTTCTCAGCTCCTGTTATTTTTACATGGTGGGCTGCGGTGATTGCTTCCATTGTTGTCGCCTTCCCGCTTGTATATCAGACGATGAAGGTTGGTTTCACTGCCGTTGATAAGGAATTAGAGGATGCGGGCCGTTCCATAGGAGCTACGGATTGGCAAGTTTTTCGTTATATCACACTTCCATTAGTGTATCGTTCGTTAATATCTGCTTATATCCTTGGGTTTGCTCGTGGACTTGGAGAATTTGGCGCGACGCTGATGATTGCTGGGAATATTCCAGGTAAAACACAGACGATCCCGACTGCCATATATGTCGCAGTGGACTCAGGGAATATGACGTTAGCATGGGCGTGGACGATCACCATGATTCTAATATCGTTCGTGATGCTACTTCTGACAGGGATGAAAAAAGAACGAAAACAAACATATTAGTGTAATTGTAGGAAATCAAATGTCGAATTGCTAGATTTGAGGTATAATTGACATATGATTGTGCTTGGCAAGGGGTGAAATATATATGGCTAAGGCTAAGGTAAAAAAAAGGCCGACGCGTGACGAGTTCGAACTTGAGGAATTAGGAAATCAATTAGTTGAAGCAAAAAATGAGGATAGTGAGATACTTTTAACGGTTTGGGGACGTGAGGAACAGGTACGAGGTGTGATCGTGAATTTGGATTCTCGTACAAGATTGGTTCATGTTCAACATGTTGAAGGGCTCAATAAAGTCCCCTTTTTGGATATTATGAGGGTTGATTATCCTAGAGATTAATTAAATACGGATCATTAAAGAGACCATGAGAGATATCTCGTGGTTTCTTTGCTGTCTTCAACATTAGGAATCGATCTGAAGCCGTTCCGCACACTTCCTAAGAGGTTAAGTCCTCGGAAGTACGGGCAGGCGAGATCCGAATTTGGGATTGAGGATAATGTGGATCTTGTACAGGTGGACTGGGATGGCAATATTGTATGGAAATACAACAGCTACGAACATTTTGAGGACCCTCGTTATGGAATGCAATCTGCTTGTCTTTTATAACGGAGGTTGGGGAGGTTATGGTCTGCCGAATCCGTCATCACCAATAGGACAAAAGAATGCACTCCGAGATCATTCGCGGATATTGGAGATTAACCCAGTTACGTTAGAGGTAGAATGGCAATACACCGCAGCTGAGGAAGGTTTCTCTATTCCAACAGATTCCTATAAATTCTATAGTCCCTATATCAGTAATAGATTAGTAGATAAATGAGGAAAGCCTCTTCACAAAGAAGGGGCTTTTCTTAAGTTTTTAATACGGAAACTGTTAGGTGAAAAACTATTAGTTAAACATTGGAAGCAAGTAAGTGACAATAAACCATATAAATCCAAAGAAAATAATGATGTAAGCCGCATATTTGATAAAAGTCATAAGTACGGCACTGTTATCCGTTTTTTTCTCGATATGTGTCTCTTTGCGATCCGTATCCTCAGTTAAATTCATCGTGCTAGACCCCCTTATTATAATAATCATTATATTGAACTCGATTTCCTCGATACTACGTTGTACCTATTTCTACCCTTCACCATGAGTCCTGAAACAATGACCGATTTCGGGGACGGTAATTTATCAAAGATATGATTCGTAAGTGTTAGTCGTTCATACCTAAGCGCTGGGTCAGGAATGATCTGTAGTATGGGAATATTTAGTAATAAAGGTTGCCCATACGAGCGGTTTGTCTATTTTAGTCTGAATTTCTAGCGATCATATACTAGATTTTGGAAGGAGAACAGAATGATGATAGCGAATGTATACTCATTGCTTATGAAGTGAATATGTATGAATCGTGCGGAATGCTAATTTGCGAAGATCGTTTCCCATTTTGCAGAACACTCTTCGTATCAAGCTCGAGAGAACGGTATGGCGGATCATTGAACATTCAAGAGATACTAGGTAACGAAACGCTGGTGCGGAAACAACCGAACGTTATATGCATACGGGCATCAAAGATTCATCGCATCCAGAGTCCTTTGAATCGAATGGGTTCGGACTATGGGCGAATAGCTTCGTATCCCCCCATAGGGGGATAGACGAAGTCGTTTATCCATCTGTATGAGAGGGATAGGCGAATTCGTGGATTAAAGAATTCACGAAGAATGATCTTTTTGAGGAATGTTTTTATCCCGCTGTATGGTTACATGTCCCAAGAGAATGGAAAAGATTAAAGTACTTAATTTAAGATCTGATGAAAGTAATTTCAATGAAGTTGCTGGCACGTTGTGAATACAGGAACGTTAGATGGAACCAATGAAAAAAATTCAAAAGCAATAAGGAGAAAATGATGCTTAATCCTACTATAGTAGCAATAAACAGACTATTTCAATCTCAAAAGATTAATATTGAAATTGTGAATATTGAAAGAATGAAAGGAACGACAGATGGTCTTGTTTTTAGATTGGAATCTTGTAAAAACAAAAAGTATATATTAAAGTATGATTCCCCTAATAATATTCAATTAGTTGAACAGTTATTGAATACTTATAATGAAAGTTTACTACCTGAAATTCTATATGTTCATCCTGATAAATCATATTTTATTTATTATTACATTGATGGGAGAACTCACTTTGATCGTGGTAAGAAAAAAGATTGGTTAACCGTCCTTATCCAGGAAATATTTAATAAATATATTAAATATCAAGACTCAGACAAGTGGGGAAGAATAGAATATCCTTGTGACTCCTGGAAAGAATTTAATGATATAAGTATTGAAGAAGCAAAAGATAATATAAGAAATAATCTAGCAGAGGAAGATTACTTATTTGTAAAATCACTCAGTAATACATTATTTGAGAAAGATAAAGAACAAGGTGATAGATTTTTATTACATGGTGATACTGGCGTCCATAATTTTGTATATGATCAATCGAAATTAGTTGGTGTTATTGATCCCTCTCCGATGGTGGGGCCGTTAATTTATGATTTTATATATGCCTTTTGTTCATCATCCGATGATCTTAATATGGAAACTTTATTCACTGCGTATGATCAACTTGAACAAGGATTGATTGACAGAAAAAGATTGATAGATGAAGTAACCATTCAACTCTATTGTCGTATAGGTCTGAGTGTAAAGCATGATCTAGATAATGTAACTGAATACTTAAAAGCATGGAAAGAGTGGAAAGAATTTAGTTAGTAATTCGAAGAAGGCGCTGACATCACATAACACTCTGGATTGGTTACGCAGTTGCCCGAAAAAAAGACCTTCATAAGCACAGTATGAAGGCTTTCAATAAAGATATCATATGAGAAGCAAAGCTCCGCGGCAATTGCGCAAATCCATGTTGAACGATGCCGCGAATATTTGCTAGCCTACCGCCTATGGGCTTTGTTATTTACTTCCAATACTGATGTTGCACGAAATGGGAGGATCAGCTTTCTGAAATTCTAGGGTCAATGAGATATCTTGTCGCATGAAAACACACCTTCCCCCTCCCCAGATCAGGCATCGTAACAAGAAGTATGCAATTACAAAGTGTTTATCCACCACTGGGAGTCAGTGTTAGGATCTGACACCAAACCCCTCCACAAGAGGGACAACGTGAAATATCCACACCTGTTAATTTTACTTTGGGTTTAATAGGCGTACGAGTTAGACGCAAACACTTCAGTAGTTTTGTTTTTCGATTGGCGTTGCTGAGAAAGCCATAA